>JAGSHC010000101.1 GCA_023954745.1 Deltaproteobacteria bacterium
CGTCCGCTCGAGAGGGGTGACACCGAGGGCAACGGGCTCCTCGAGACCCCACTGCACCCCCTCCCGCACGACGCGCTGGCAGAGCACCTGCACGCCCGGCGGGTCGGTGACCAGGGAGACGCTGCCCGTTCCTTCGAGGCGCTCGGCGTAGCGCTCCTCCGCCTGTTCCCGCACCCGGTCGGCGCACCACCGCACCCGGCCGTGGTCCCCCTCGGCCTCGGCCTCTAGCAGGCGCGTCCACCAGCCGTCTGCGAGCAGGTCGGCCGCTTCCCGCCCGTCAGGGTCCTTTGCTCGCGCCTGATCGCAGGCGGTGACGAAGCCCGAGAAGGCCGAGAGTCGTTCGTTTCCCAGGGCATCGAGTCGCGCCCGGACGGCCAGCAGCTCCGCCTTCTCGACCATCGGCGTCCAAGGAGGGGTCTCGGCATCGAGGCGGCGCTCCTGGTGCATCAGCTGGGCCTGCTCGTCGCGCACCCCGAGGTAGGCATCCCAGCGCACATGCGCCTCGTCGAGATGAGCCTTCGCCGCCGCTCTTCGCCGGGAACCGTCGAGCCAACTCCGCACCAGCTCCCCGAGGGCGCCTGCCTCTGGGGGCCTCTCGCCCGGCTCGTTGGCCATGGCCTGGAGCGCGATGTCGGCGAGCTCGGGCGGGATCCTGCGGTCGGGGGCCACCTCCAGTGGGGACGGCGGCGGCCCCGACATGAGCTTGAACATGAGCTGCAGGGGGTTGTCGGCCTGGTAGGCCCGCTCGAGGGAGAGCAGCTCGTAGAGCACGCACCCCAACGCGAACACATCCGTGGGCGGCCCGATGCGTCCGGAGTCTCCCGCCGCCTGCTCTGGCGCCATGTAGCCAGGGCTGCCCAGCGTGGAGCCGTCCTCGGTCCACGTGCTGGTGGTGCGCCGCACCGGGCGCATGGCGACCCGGCCGTCGCTGGGGGGCGCGGGCTCGGCTGCGTACGGGTCGTCAGTTCCCAGGAGCGCAGCGAGCCCCCAGTCCACGACGAGTACCTCCCCGAAGGAGCCAACCATGAGGTTCTCGGGCTTCAGGTCCCGGTGGAGAACCCCTCGGGAGTGGGCGAAGGCGATGGCGTCGCAGATCTGGACGAAGACGTGGAGCAGTCGGTGCAGCGTCCACTGCTCGTCCCCGACCTTGAGGGCCTCCAGGAGCTCGCGCAGGGAGCGGCCCCGGAGCCGCTTCATCGTGTAATAGAGCGCCCCCTCCGGGGTCACGCCGATCTCGTGCACCGGCACGATGCCGGGGTGCTCGAGCTGGCCGGTGATCTGCGCCTCGGAGACGAACCGCGCGATGCGCGCGGCGGTGGTGGTCTCCTGGTCCCGCACCACCTTGACCGCCACGTCGCGCGCGAGCTCGGGGTCGTGGGCGGCGTAGACCTCTCCCATGCCGCCGCGACCCAGGCGTCGCTTGATGATCATGCGTCCGATCCGCACGGGGAGCGCATCGGGCAGAGGCACCGGATCGTCCGCCGCGGTGACCGTCGGGGTCTCCCAGGCGGCGGGCGTGTGGGTCTCGGCCCCCTCCGGGTCGGCCAGGGCCTGGTACTGGCCCGTGGACATCAACGTGGGCATCAGCACGAGCCCCAGCCGTTCGAGGAGTGCGCGCACCGGTTGGAGGGTTGAGTCGGTCACGGCCGGATCCTATCGGTGAGGCTGAGCGCTTTGGCTGCGACGGAAATAATCCGCGTGTCGTCCAGTACCGTTCTTCGATGGCCGCCTACGCCGCGCCGTCTCTGGAGCATCGATGAAGCAAATCGCAGTCGCCGCCGTCGCCCTCGTCCTCGGCGTCATCCTTGGGGGCTTGGGTCCTCGCGGAGAGGTCCGCGCCCTCGAAGAGAAGATGGCGGGCATGACGTCCGATGGGCCGTGCACCTCGACCGTGGGGAGCGATCTCGCGGCGCTGATGAGTCCGCGTACGCAGCAGCGTGCCCCGTCGACGCGCAATCCCCTGGGGGACAGGGACCCGGACGTCATCGCTGAAGAGAGCCCCGAGGCGGTGGAGCTCGTGGAGCAGATGAACGACGAGGATGTCGGCGAGGAGCTCGCCGAGGGCGTACAGAACATTCCGTCCGAGGAGCTCGAGCTCGCCCGCACCGCCTTGGAGCTCCGCCGGGCCCAGGCCCGGGCGGTGTTGCTCGAGGACGCTCGACCGGACGAGACCCAGATGGAGACCATCGACGGTGCCGTCACCGAGATGAACGACCAGCTCATGGGCATGGCCGACGAGCTCGCCACGATGATCGAGAACGGCGAGGAGCCGAGCCGTCGCGAGGCCATGGAGTTCGCCGCCGACGCGCTCGATACGATGTTGGTCGCCGAGGAGTCCATGCGCGCGGCGCTCGACGCCGACCAGCTGGGAGACCTCGAGGACGGCGCTCTCGACCCGTTCTCCTACGTCGATCCCGAGCTGGTCACCGTCCTCGAAGGCCTCGGCGCAGCCGAGTGAGCGCCTTTCTGATGTCCCTGGGTGACTCCTTCGCAGTCGCCCGCTTCCACGTGGTGCGCGCCATCCGCACGCGCACCATTGTGTTCCTGTGCGCCGTCTACATGCTGATGGCCGGCGGAGTCGCGTGGATGTTCCGCTACCTCATCAAGGAGCTGGAGCGGAACGCGGCCGAGGTCCTTCGTGTCCCCGTCACGGACACGCCCGGCGCCATGATGGAGACGCTGAAGCAGCGCGAAGAGCTGCGCTCCATCATGGGCGGTCTGCTCCCGGACGAGACCCTGGTGGAGTGGGGCCTGAACCTGCCGATTCTCACCATCCCGCACTTCTGGCTGGCGTTGATCGCGCTCCCGTTCCTCGCCGCAATCATCGGCGCCGAGGTCATCGCTCCGGGCATTCGCGACCGGTCCATTCGTTACGAGCTGGTCCGCACCGGGCGTCTCGAGCTCGTCCTCGGTCGCTGGACAGGGCAGGGGGCGCTCATCGCGGTGGCCACGGCGCTGTCGATCATCGGCCCCCTCATCGTGGGCACCTTCTTCATGGTGCAGCAGCCCTTTGGGGCCTCGCTGATGACGCTGCTGGCCCTCACCCCGCGCCTCATCGCCTGGAGCCTGCCCTTTCTGGGTCTCGGGGTCGCGTGCTCCCAGGTGACCTCGAACACGAACTTCGCTCGCATCCTGGCGTTGGGCGGGGCGACGGCGACCTTCATCGCCTACGGCATGTTCGAGAGCGAGTGGATGATCGACAAGGCCCCGGTCGTCATCGACATCCTGCAGCCGGTCCTGCCCCAGACCTACATGGTGGATCTGTGGGGGCCGGGCACGGGATGGATGCTTCCGAGCCTGATTCTGGTCGGCTTCGGTCTGGTGTTCACCTTGGCTGGGTACCCCCTCTTCGCTCGGAGGAACGTGTGAACTCCGCTCCTTTGGACGCCCTGCACGACCCCTCGACGGCCGCGCTGCGGGTGGACGGCCTCAGCAAGCGCTATGGGCGCCGGTCCGCCTGGGCGCTGGACTCCCTCACCTGTCACGTGCCCCGAGGCGTCATTTGCGGGCTCGTGGGGCCCAACGGCGCTGGGAAGACCACTCTCTACTCGGTGATCAGCGGGTTTCTGCCCCAAGAGGCAGGCACGGTCGACATCCTCGGTGAGGGGCCCTTCGACCCCTGGCGACTGCGGGGGCGCCTCGGGGTGTTGCCGCAGGACGCCGCGCTGGACGAGCGGCTGACGTGTCGAGAGTTCCTGCTCTACATGGGCGCGCTCCAGGGGTTGTCCGGCAAGGAAGCGGCCCAGGCGGCGGACGTCGCCTTGGATGAGGTGAACCTCACTGACCGCGCCCGAGACCGCATCGCGTCGCTGTCCCACGGCATGCGGCGCAGGTTGAGCGCCGCCTCGGCGCTGTTGGCGCAGCCGGAGCTGGTTCTGCTCGACGAGCCCATGGCGGGTCTCGACCCCGTGCAGGCCGCCTCCCTGCGCGAGGTGCTGGTCCGTCAGCGGGGGCGAGGCACCCTGGTGGTCTCCTCCCACAACCTCGTGGAGCTCGAGCGCATCTGTGACTGGGTGATCTTGCTCGAGAAGGGAAAGCTCGTGCAGCAGGGGACCGTGGCCGAGGTCACGGGGCGCGGGGTGCACGTGGGGTGGACGGTGGGCCCGGGGCTCGACGCTGCCGTGCTGGCGTCTCTCGAGGCGGCGTTGCCCGGCCACACCCTGCGGGTGGAGGCCCAGGGAGACGGAGCCCTGCTCCACCAGGCGACCCCTCCGGGCGACGACCTCGACGCGAGCGCCGTCGTGGTCGCTCGGGTGCTGGCCGCCGGCGGCGTCGCCATCCGGGGCTGTCAGCGCGGTCGCTCCCTCGAGGAGAGCTTTCTCGAGCGGCTCTGATCCTCGGAATGTGACCCCGTTGGGACTCGGTCGGGCGGTCTGGGGTCATACACTGCGGGCGTGCGCCGTCTCTTCGTCTTCGTGCTGCTCTTCGTCGGTTGCGGCGACCCCGTGCCGGAGCCGGCCCAGTGCTCCGATCTCGAAGTGCTCGATGACGCGGGCGCCTGCGTGTCCCCGGCGTGCGGAACGGGGACCTGGGGAGACAACGAGCCCCACCCCACCGAGCCGACCCTGTACGTGCTGGCTTCGGCGGAGAGCCCCGGCGACGGGAGCGCGGAGTCGCCGTTCCCGCGGATCAACACCGCCCTCGAGGCGGCGGTGGAGGTGACTGGGGGGCGGGTCCTGATCGGGGCGGGGCGGTACCTGGACCACCTCTCGTTCAACCGGGCCCACGACGGGCTGGAGCTGGTCGGGCGATGCGCCGAGCTCAGCATCGTCGATGGAGAGGGTCTCGCCGGTCCGACCCTGTCCATCTTTGCGAGCTCCGTGGTGGTGCGGGACCTCACCATCACCGGAGGACGCCCGGGGATCATCGCGGGGGAGGTGCCCGGCGCGCCGGGGCTGGTCCTGCGCGGCAACGGGCTGTGGATTCAGGACAACGGCGGATACGGCGTCCTCGCCACCGGTGGGGGGGTGCTCGTGGATCTCGCCGAGTCCCTCGTGCGGGACATCAGACCCACCAACGTCGTCAGCCCCGCGCGGGGGATCGGGGTCGAACAGTCCGCGCGCCTCGTGGGGGTCGGGCTCGACGTCCAGGGGGTGGAAGGCATCGGCGTGCAGGTCCTCGCGGGGAGCCAGGCCGAGCTCGACGACTCTCTCGTGCGCGCCGCGGTGGCGCAGAGCGACGGGACCTATGGCCGCGGTCTGCACGTCGAGGGTGGGGAGCTGGTCCTGCGGAGGACGGTGGTCCAGGCCCAGCCAGAGCGCGGCGCCGACGTGGGGGCGGGAGGCACGCTCTCCCTCGAAGACAGCACCATCGAGGCGGGGAGTCAGCACGCGGCGAGGGTGACCGGAGGAGGCCGTCTCCTCGCGGAGCGGTCCACGGTGCGGGCCCCGCGCGGCCTCGGCGTGCAGGTGCTCGGAAACAACTCCTACCTGGAGTTGGCCAACAGCGCTGTCACTTCGTCGTTGGACGCCGACCAGGGGCCCCTGGTCAGCGTGGAGGCGGGGGCGGCGCTGCTCGCGACAGGTTCGTCGTTGGAGCTTGGGTTTGGGCGGGCCCTCCACCTGGCAGGGGACGGGTCCGCGGGATCGCTCGTGGACACCGACGTGCGGGACACCCACGGCGACTCTCCAGACTTTGCTCCAGGCATTGGGATCCTGGTAAGCGACGGGGCCGACTTCGAGGGTGACGACGTCGGGGTTGACGGGGCGACGGGGCCGGGGCTGTTCCTCGCGAGGGACGCCACCGCGCGCTGCACCAGCTGCCTCGTGGACCGGGCCACCTTCGCTGCCGCCATGGTGACGGGCGGCGCGGAGCTTCGGCTCGAGAGTGGACAACTCCGCGGCACGGTGGCCCACCCGCTGCAGCAGGGCGGGGTCGGCGCCCTCGGCGTGGGAACCGGGAACGACAGCACGGTCCTGCGCATCGACGACACCGGCGTGCTCGACATGGAGCACGCGGGGGTGGCGGTGAGCGGCCCTGGAAGCTGGCGCGTGGCCTCGGCCCTCGTCGAGACGTCCGGGCTGGGCTCGGCCGCGCCTGGACTGCTCGCGATGGACGGGACGACGTTCTGGCAGGGGCCGGCCGGGCCTGGGTTGTTCGTCTTCGACGTGACGTTCCGACAGCTCCCCAACGACGCCATCCTCCTGGACGGAGCCACCGCGACCATCTCGGGGAGCTCCTTCGACGGCGTCGGGCAGCTCGAGGTCTACACGCAGAACTGCGGCGCAGTCCTCCCGCCAGACGTCGCCGAGGAGGTGCAGAGCAACGACTGCGCTGGCCCTCCTCGTGTCTTGGGGCCTCCCCTGAGCTGGCCTGCGCCGCCCCTCGCCCTCGGGGTCCTGCCATGACGCGCCAGCCCTCACAGCGAGGCCGCCCGGCTACCCTCACCGGGTGACCGACTCCGCGCCCCCCTCGAGCCACCGCGCCAAGGCAGTGCTCGCCTGGATGAGCCTCGTGCTGCTCCCCGTCCTGGGGGCGTTCCTGCGGTACCGCGGTCACAGTGCGCACGCCTACGACCCGGAGACCTCCCTGGCGGCCACCGCCGCCCGGGAGTGGGTCCATGGCCGGCTCGGCTTCCTGCCGCACTACCACTTCAACCTGCACCAGGGCTCGCAGATCGTCGACGCGTTGTTGGCGATGCCCGGCATCTGGCTCTTTGGCGACCACACGATGTCCTGGGCGGTGGTCGCGCTGTTCTGGGTGGCGGTGACCGCGGGGGCAGGGGCCTTCGTGCTTCATCGGCTGGTGAATCCCCAGGCGGCGTGGGTCTGGGCGGTCTTGCTCGCCCTCGCCCCCTTCTTGATCAAGGACGGGATGCTGGCGCACTCGGGAGGGCATCCGCCGGTGGCCGGGCAGGTGCTTGCCGCCCTCGCATTTGCTGTGGTCGCGCGTCGAGCGGAGGGCCGCCGCGCGTGGGTCTTCGCGTTCCTCGCCGGGGCCGTGGTGGGGGGGGGGACCTGGTACACCCGCAGCGTCGTGGTCGCGGGGCCTTGCATCGCCGTGGCCCTGTGGCCCGTTCCTGGCCGAGGCACCGTCATGGACGAGCTGCTGCGGGGCCTCCGATCGAGGCAGCTGTGGGCTGGCTTCGCGGGGACCTTGCTGTTTCCCGCGCTGCTCATCGTGACCTTCGCCATGCACCACGCAGCGGAGACCCGCTCCTCCACCGACGAGAACTTCGCGGGGCGCTTGATCAACCCCATCGTCGACATGGAGAGCTGCACGGCTGTCGAGATCAGCCAGGGGCTCTGCGAGGAGGGGGAGTCCCGGTTCGAGCGGCTGGGCAACAAGACCGCGGAGATGCTGGGTCTGAGGCATGGGCAGACCATGTGGATGCAGCCTCGCTCCCTGGAGACCGGGTTCCGGCGCGAGGAGTGGAAGCCGTTCCGGAACGTCGGGGGCGCGGTCTGGCAGCTCGCGCTTCTGCTCTCCCTGCCGCTCCTCCTTGTGGGCATTCGGTCTGGCCGAGTCAGTGGGCCCGCCTCACTGATCCTGTTTGCGGCTGTGGTCTATCTGGCGCTGTATGTCCTCACGTCGATGCGCATCGAGGACGAGGTGGCCGGCTTCTGGACCGAGGTCATCGAGCCCCCGGCGCCCACGACCATTCGCTACCTCATCCCCGCATGGCTTCTGTTGCTCGCCGTGCTCTCGGCCGGCATTGGGGGAGGGGTCCAGGCGACGGGTCCGCTCAAGGCTGTCAGTTGGACGCTTCTGGGTGCGCTCGTGGTGACGGGGGCTGCTCTGACGGGGCGTGACCTGGTGCTCGACGGAGACCCCTCTCTGGCGTTCGAGAGGCACCAGTCCTTCCGCTACTTCCGCAACTACGTGCACGGGCGCGGTCCACCGCAGGAGGCGCATCGGATCTGCGACGTGGAGGAGCCCATCTCGAGGGCCAATCATCTGCGGTCGTGGTCGACCTTCAACTGGTGCGACATGACGTGCCTGATGCACGACTTCACCGAGACCGACGACGAGTTCCGCTGGCTGGTGGCTCAGGCGGGGGAGGCGTGTGGTCAGCCCATCTCAGGTGAGGACCAGGCGTTCGTCGCCCATGGACTGGGTGTTCTCTTTGGGTCCCAGGCTCGCTTCTACAGCTACGAGGACATCGCCATCACCGTGCTTCGTGCGTTCGGGGCGGGAGAAAACCTCGAGGAGGTCGACGCGCGCTGGTTCTTCCTCGGGGTCCAGGACGCCCTGTGGGACTACGGCGACACCATGCAAGAGGACGAAGCCATCGAGCTCCTCTGCCGCGAGACGAAGTGGGGCACGCGCCCCCTCTGTCCGTTGGTGGGGGTCCGTTTCTGCGAGTGGGAGTCGCCCAGTCCGCCGGCGAGTCCCATGAACCTCTGCACCAACATCGAGGGCTTCCTCGAGCGGCTCCCCCCGGAGATCCTGCCGGGGGTCGTTCAGGGTGTGGGGCGCTCCACGGGCCACAAGTTCGCGCCCATCCAACCTTCGGAGCACGACTGGTCGGGGTGGGACCCCGCGCTGAAGGACGCCTTCCTGGAGGGATGGGCCACTGGGGGGCGCTGGCGTTGGCGCGCCGACACCGTGGAGTATCGGCCGGACCGGATTCCGTAGGACGACTCCTCCGCTGGGAGGAGGTGGTGGGTCAGCCCTCGAGCTGCTTGAGGAGGTCGCGCAGCTTCTCGACCGGCATGCCGAGCTCGTTGGCAGCGGCTTCCTCATCCCCCTTGTGGAGGGCATAGGCAGCCTGGGCGCGGAGCACGATGTTCTGGCTCGCGTCCATGGTGGTGGCCGAGACTTCCTTGCCGGCGTCCTTCGCTCCAAAGGCGGCGTTGTTCTGGAAGTTCCCGTCGAGGTGATACCTGAACTGCTGCCCGCCGATGGTCACGGTGTCGCCATCGCTCAGGTCGCCGCCCGTGGTGTGCTCGCCGTTGATGCGAATTCCGGTGGCGCTGTTCATGTCCAGGACCTTCGGAGTGCCGCTCTTCGTGTCGATCTGAGCGGCCATCCTGGAGACGTCCGGCTCGTTGAGCTGCACGTAGTTGGAGGGGGCGCGGCCCACGGTCACCATCCGGTTGCCGATGTGCCAGGACTTGCCGTCCAGTTGCCCGTTCAGCGCCACGAGAAAGTGTTGCTTTGGCCCTTCGACCTTTGCGGGGGTGCGGGCGACGGCCGGAGTCTGTGCGCTCTTCCTGGCGAAGAAGACGGCGGCGGCCACAGCGGCGACGATGAGCAAGATGACGACGGTGGACATGATCCCTCCTGGAGCCAGGAGTATCGCACGGGCATTCCGGAATTCGATGTCCGCTCCGTGGCAAAGGCAGCCGTGCGGGCCGAAGCACTGCCTTCGTTCATCGCACGGGGGCGATGCGACGCGCGTCTCCGGCGCGGAACGGAGCCCAGGAGGGCGTGTCGAGAACTCCGTCGGCTGTGGTCGGGAGCACGAACCAGATGCCGTCGAGGGTGGGTGAGATGGCGTCCCGCCGGGCGCGCAGGATGTGCAGCTCCTGGGCGGGCATGTAGCCCTGAGCGAGCAACGCTGCGCGGCGCCCGTCGGAGTGGGTGGCCACGTCCACCACGATGACGGCGTGTCCGGGGCTTCCCGCGGAGACGTAGACGTCGCCTGCTTCGACGGGCTTGTCCCCCACCGCTTCGCCCTCGCGGGCGATGGAGCGGGTCCCCGCGTAGGTGAAGACGAGGTCCAGCCAACGTCGAAAGGTGGACCGCGTGTTCGAGCGGGCGGCCCCCACCCGACGTTCGACGGTGCGGCCGATGACGAATCGCTCGCCGGCGAGCCAATCGGCCCACCGTGTGCGGTCGCCACTGGTGAAGTCCCACGCGAGCTCGTCGGCACGTCCCGTCGCCCAGGCGTACTCGCTCAGGAGTCGAATGGCGGAGTCGGCGCACTGCTGGAGATCACGCACGCCCACGTCGAGGGCCACGACGTGGGCAGAGGGCGAGGAGAGCTCCCGCCCGTCGTAGGCGTGCACCTCGGTCCGGTCCGTCCGTACGGGGAGGTCCCGCATCCACCCCGCGAGGCTGTGCGGCGACGCAGGGACGCGAGCAAAGCCGCGAGGGGGGGCGACCAGGTCGGATAGGGGCGCGGTGGGGCCGTCCTCGGCTTCGAGGAGCCACGGGTAGTGGGGGACGTCGGGTAGGTCCCCCAAGGCGGGGACCGCGATGGGCAAGGTCGTGATGACGAGCAGGAGGGTCAGAGGCAGCGCGCGCATGTCAGGTAGGACCGGCGAGACGGCGAGAGGTTCCGGCCTCCCTCAGTTGAGCGGTCGATTCTCGGGGGCTTCCCGGCCGAGACGCCGCAAGACCTCCTTGATGAGGGTCCCCTTCATCTCGTCGATGCGGTCGGGGGGTTGCTCGCCCACGAACAGGCCACCGTCCCCCTGCACCAGCTCGTCTTCGATGACGTCGATCTCGATGACCACCGCCTCCTCGCCGCCGGTGTAGTCCACCCGCTCGACTCCGGAGTAGAAGCCTGGGGCGTCACATCGCAGCTCGTACTCCCAGCCGCGCAGCAGGCGGTGGGGAGGCCCAGCCGAGGTGGCCAGGTCCAGGAAGGAGAAGGCGCCTTCGTTCTCACTCATGGCTTCCGTGGCGTGGTCGAGGGGGTCTTCGGATGGGTCGGAGCGGGTGCCCATGGGGAGGGGAGCGATGGGCGTGAGAGTGAGGGTGGCTCCGGTGATGGGCTGCTGCGTCCCTTCGAGCAGCACGAGGCCGAGGATGCGGTCGGATCCGCGGGTGGTGGCGCACCCGGTGGTCACCGCCAGCGCGAGCACGAGAATCGCCTGAACGACTGCAAGGACGTGGAATCGGAAACCCATACGAAGACCGTGTGGCCAGTGCCCCCGATCGATCAAGACCCGTTCCCTACTTGTGCTTGACGCGGGCGTCGATTCTGAGGGACCGTGTACGCCAAGTGAGTCCCCCCTTCATGAAGACCACCCCCATTGTCCTGGCACTGGGTTCCTTCGCGCTCGTCGCGTGCGAGCCTGCGTTGGTGACGTTCCCCGGTGACGGGCAGGGGCGTGGAGACCTGGAGGTGCTCGGGCTGGACCTGCCCGACGCGCCCGGCGACGTGGACGCCGGCGGAACGATCTCCGGCCCCGGCGCCCAGATCGGTCTCGATGGCACCGTCGTGCGCCCCGACAGCTCCGACCTCGGTCCGCCAGCGCTTCCTCTCGACGAGGAGACGGGCTGTGCCCCCGTCGTGAGCCAGAGCGGGTGGTGCGCCACCCTCAAGGACACCCCCGGGCCTGGAAGCGGCGTCACGTTCGTCGGCCTGGACGATGGGGCGATGTGCTCGCCCCTGGAGGTGCCGGTTGGCGTCTCAGTGGTCACGGCCAACTCGCTGGCCCTCCAGGGCACCACGATGGCCTGGTGCGACTCCGTCGGTGTGGTCCATCAGGTGGACCTGTCGACCGGCGTGGTCACGACGACGTCCAGCCCGTCGCTCGACTGCGCCGGGCTCACTTCTGCGGGCGGAGGCTTCGCGCTGCTGCCGGCCTCCGCTTCTCACAACATCGCGTGGTACCCCCGGCTCAGCGACATGATTGGTGGTGGGAATGGCTCGACGTGGCCGGTGCGCCCCACCGCTTCGCGCATTTCGGCCGACACCGCTGTGGTGTACGCGGCGGAGGAGGAGACGGACCTCATCACGCGCTGGACGCTCGACGGAGGCGAGGTGGACTCGCTGCTGCTCGACGACTTCGGCGTGATCAACGGCTTCGATGCCGCCCCGGGGGATCGCCTCGTCATCCTCGATGGGCAGCGGGACCTGGCGATCTACGACCGCGTCACCGGCGCCCTCACCGACGCCATGGCCCTCGATGGGCAGCACGCCGGTCTGGTCTGCTTCCCGGAGCCCTGAGGGGCTCTCGCCCCGCGCCACCGACCGACCCGCCCACTCCTCGACGACGCCCCCGCGCAGTACCTGCCGGGGGCGTCCGCCCTTGGAGTCTCCGGCCGCCCCGTAGCCGCGCCGACTCCGGGGAGCGCACGCGATGTCGCGGGCTGGTGGACCTTCCACCACTGCACAACGGCCCGGCGACGCCGGGTGGAAGTTCCGCCAACGCTCGACGGGGCCGCACAAACAAGCTCCTCCGAAGCTCCTCCCCTCCGTCGCGGCGGCGCAGGACGGCACACCGAAGCTGTCTCCATCAACGCCGCTCGGACCCGGGAACACTCTCAACCCACCCCGTGGCTCCCCGGCGAACAGGAGACAGACCATGATCGCCAGCCACCTCAGCACCCTCGCCGCCTCCGCCCGCGCCGCCTTGTCCCGACTGCACGACGACGAGCGGGGGCAGGGCATGACCGAGTACGTGATCATCCTCGTCGCCATCGCGGTGGTCTGCATCGCCATCGCCGTGTCCTTCGGCGGCAAGATCAAGGCGCTCTTCGAGACCGCCGACGACAAGATCGGCGACGTGGACGGCAACCTCGGGAGCTGAGCGCGCCTCGCGCCGACCTCTGGGTTGGGGCGCCTGTCCTTCTGGGCAGGGGCCCCAACTTCACGCTTCTTTACCCAGCGCTCTCAACCCAGCAACCACGGGCGTATCGAGCGATGGAACGCTCTGGGTGGCGTCCAACCGCCCAGGCAATTCGGCTCAATGAGTTGCGGGTGCCCGAACCGGAAGTTAGAAAGTGACTGGTCACTAACTAACTTCAGGAGCCCCCATGGCCCGACCCCGCACCGTCTCGGATGAAGACATGCTCGCCGCCGCGCGCGCCGTCTTTCTCGAGCAGGGTGGCAGTGCCTCCACCGCCACGATCGCTGGCCGCCTTGGCGTGTCGCAGGCTGCTCTCTTCAAGCGCTTCGGCACCAAGAAGGACCTGATGGTGGCGGCTCTCGCGCCGCCCGCCACTCCGCCGTTCCTCCCCCTTCTCCTCGCTGGTCCCGACGCCTCCCGCCCCGTGGACGAGCAGCTTCGCGCCATCGCGATGGCGTGTCTCACCTTCTTCCGTCAGATGGTTCCGGCGGTGATGGTCCTCAACACCTGTGGCTTCGACCCGAAGCAGCTCATGGTCGAGCACGACGTCCCTCCCCCGCTGGTCGCCCATCAGGCCATGGGCGAGTGGATGGCGCAGGCCATGGACCTGGAGTTGATGCGCCGCGGGGACCCGGCGGCCGTCGCTCTGGCCTTCTTGGGGACCCTGCACATTCGCGCATTCTTCTCGGCCCTCACCCGCCAGCCGCTGAGCGACGCCGACGTGCAGTCGCACGTGGACTCGGCCATCGACGCCCTCTGGCTCGGCCTCGCGCCCGCCCCGGAGACGACGCCATGACGCAGTTTGTACGGCTCGCTGCCGCGAGCGCGCTTCTCCTCATCGCCACCCCCTCCTTCGCCGCGCCCCTCAAGCCCGTCTTGCCTGGCAGCGACGCCCGCTACTCCCAAGGGAGCCCCGTCACGGCCGACACGACAGACGCCTGGTGGGAGACCTTCGGCGACGAAGCCCTCAACCGGCTGGTGGTCGAGGCCATCGAGTCGAACTACGACATCGCTTCGGCCCAGGCGCGGGTCCTCCAGGCCCAGGGGGTCTCGGTGCAGCAGTTCTCGCCGCTGGTGCCGAGCGCGTCGTTCGACCTCGGCCTGAACGCGAGCCCCACGGCGGCTCAGGGCTTCCAGATTCCTCCGTCTCTCATCGCCGTGCTCGAAGCCCTCAACAACATCCCGGGGCAGCCGGCCGAGGAGGACCCCGACGAAGACAAGGAGGACCCCGACGTCACCTGGAACGGCTCGGCCCTCTTCAACTTCGGGCTGAACATCGACATCGGGTCCACCGCCCTCGCGTTCCGGGCGGCGCTGATGGACAAGGCGGCTGCGGAAGGGGACCGGGACGGCGTGGCTCGCCAGCTCGTGGCCCAGGTCGTCTCGTCCTGGATGGACGTGCGCAACGCGCGAGCGCGGGTGGCTGTCATCGAGGAGCAGATCGCCACCAACGTGAACCTGCTCGAGCTGACGCGAAACCGCTTCGAGGGCGGCGACGCCTCGGGCCTCGATGTGCTCCAGCAGCAACAGCAGCTCGCGAACACCCGATCGCTGCTCCCCCAATCGCAGCAAGTCCTGCGTCTCCAGGAGCAGCGGCTTGCGGTCCTGCTCGCGCGGGACCCCTCCACCATCACCCAGGGGTTGCCCCCGGCGGTGGGCCTCCCGGCGCTGCCGCCCGCTCCGGGGCTCGGAACGCCCCAGGACCTCCTGGACCTGCGTCCCGACCTGGTCGCCCTCCAGGCGCGCCTCCTCGGGAGCAAGGCGCGCAAGGACTCCGCCATTCTCGGGTTCCTGCCCACCTTCCGCCTCTCGGGCAACGTCGGGTGGAACCTGCGCTGGTTCGACGAGTGGGAGAGCGGCGAGACCTGGGGACTCGGCGTCGGAGTGTCCGTCCCCATCTTCAACGGCGGCCGTCGGTGGGGTGCGGTGCAGCAGGCCAACGCCGCCCAGCGCGCCGCTACCTACGCGCTCTCAGCCGGCATCAACCAGGCCCAGTCCGAGGTGGAGCAGGCCCTGGCGCGCGAGGAGACCGAGGCCGCCCGCCTCGCGGCGGTCGAGGAGCAGCTTCGGGACGCCCGCGTGGCCTACACCGAGTCCACCCGCCAGTACTCCAGCGGACTCGCCACCTACCTCTCCGTCCTCGCGAACCTGGCCTCGCTCCAGGGCGCCGAACTCAACCAACTCCAGGCGCAGCGAGACCTTCTCGGCGCCCGAATCGATCTCCACACCGCGCTCGGAGCCCCTTGGGCCGACCGCCTGTCCGAGGGAGCCTCCCGATGAAGCCCTCCACCATTGCCAAGGCGGTCCTGCCGCTGATCTTCCTTGCCCTCGGCATCGGGGTCCTTCGCGGCCTCATCGCCTCCAAGACAAAGGCCGAGAAGGCCCCGCCCGAGGCACGAATCTCTGCGGTGGAGTTCGTCGAGGTGCACGCGGGAGCTCCCGTGGCCCGCATCGACTCCACGGGCATCGTCGAGGGGGACAAGCAGGTGGCTCTGTCGGCGCTGGTCTCCGGTGAGGTCGTGTGGGTCGCGAAGGACCTGGACCCCGGCGCCCGGTTCCGAGCCGGCGCGAGCCTTCTCCGGGTCGACCCTCGTGACTACGAGATCGCCGTCGCCCAGGAGGGCAGTCGCGTCCAGCAGTCTCAGCTCGAACTGGAGCTGGAGACCCAGCGGCAGCAGACCGCGGCCCGCGAGTGGGAGCTGCTCGGTGGTGGCAAGGACCCGTCGTCATCTCCCCTTGCCTTGCGCAAGCCCCAGTTCGAGGTGGCTCAGCGCCAGGTGGAGTCCGCCCAGTCCGGTCTCAAGCGCGCGGAGCTGAACCTGGAGCGGACGACCCTCAAGGCCCCGTTCAACGCCATGGTGCTCAGCGAGACCGTCGAGAAGGGGCAGCTCCTCTCCCCCGGCGCGCAGGTCGTGACCCTGGTGGGGACCGACCGCTTCCGGGTCAAGGTCTCCATCCCCGTCGACAAGCTCGGGTCGCTCGCGATCCCCGGGGTCAACGGGAGCGCGGGCAGCACCGCCGACGTCGTCCAGGACATCGGCGGAGGCTCCACCATCACCCGCAAGGGCCGCATCACGGGCCTCGCGGGTCAGCTCGACCCCCAGACCCGCACCGCGGACCTCTACATCGCCGTCGACAAGCCCCTGGAGGGAGAGGGCCTCCCCATGCTGCCGGGCGCGTTCGTCACGGTGAGCATCGAGGGCCTGCCCGTCGATGGCGCCATCGCCATCCCGCGAGACGCGTTGGTGGGAGGAGACAACGTCTGGACGGTGACGTCGGACAGCACGCTGCAGAGCCGCGCCGTGACCATCGCCTGGCGCGACGGGAACGAGGCGTTCGTGACCTCCGGGCTCGAGTCGGGCGCGCGCGTGGTGGTGACCCCACCGTCCCTGCCCGTGGAGGGCGCCAAGGTGCGCCCCGTGCGCAAGGACGCTCCCAGCACCGCGGAGTCGACGCCGGCGCCCAGCGGCTCGGAGGGATGAGATGAGCGACTCAATCACCCCCGAGGCCTCCCTCATGAAGGGGCCCATCGCGTGGATGGCGAAGAACTCGGTCGCCGCCAACCTCCTGATGCTGATCATCCTCGTGGGCGGAGCGCTCGGGGTCTCGCGCATCAAGCAAGAGGTGTTTCCCGCCTTCGACCTGGACCTCGTTCGCGTCACCGTGCCCTACCCGGGCGCGAGCCCCGAGGAGGTCGAGCAGGGCATCGTGCTGGCGGTCGAAGAGGCGGTCCGGGGCATCGACGGGGTGAAGCGGGTGACGTCCAGCGCCTCTGAGGGCGCCGGCACCGTGGCCGTGGAGCTGCTCATCGACGCGGACCCCGACCGGGTCCTCGCGGACGTGAAGTCCGAGGTCGACCGCATCCGCACCTTCCCCGAGGACGCTGAGGACCCCGAGGTCGCCATCGCGACGAACCGCCAGCGGGTGATCTCGGTGGTCATCGCCGGAGACCAGGACCTGCAGGTCCTTCAGGAGATTGCGGAGCGCGCCCGACAGGAGCTGCTTCAGAACCCCGACGTCACCCAGGTGGATGTGGAGGGCGTTCCGGCCCTCGAGATCTCCATCGAGGTCGCCCGGGAGAAGCTCGAGGAGTTCGGCCTCAGTCTCCAGGACATCGCCACCCAGATTCGGTTCGCCTCGTTGGAGTTGCCCGGCGGCGGAATCAAGACGACCGGGGGTGAGATCCTGGTGCGTCTCTCCGACCGGAGGGTGACGGGCGCCGCCTTCGGCGAGATGATCCTTCGCTCCACTGCGTCCGGTGCGTCGGTCCGCCTCGCGGACGTGGCCAAGATCACGGACGGGTACGCCGACACCGATCAGGCCAGCTTCTTCAACGGCCAGCCCGCAGTGCGGATCACCGCCTACCGCGTGGGCGACGAGACCCCGCAGCAGGTCAGCGAGGCGGTGCGTGCGTTCAGGGATGAGCTGCGCGCCGACGTGCCCGAGAACGTGCAGCTCGCGATCTGGAACGACGACTCCGAGCTGCTCGCCGGCCGCATTGACCTCCTGGTGCGGAACGCGCGGTCCGGGTTGCTGCTCGTGCTGCTCGTGCTGGCGCTGTTCCTGAACCTGCGCCTGGCCTTCTGGGTGTCCCTGGGCATTCCCATCAGCTTCCTCGGCACCTTCCTGCTCATGCCGGGCCTCGACCTCACCGTGAACATGGTGAGCCTCTTCGCCCTCATCATCGTGCTCGGCATGGTGGTCGACGACGCGATCATCGTTGGCGAGGCGGGCTTCCACCGGATGAGGGAGGGCAAGAACCCGCTGGAGGCCGCCATCGAGGGGGCCAAGGAGATGGCGGTGCCCGTGAGCTTCGCCATCCTCACCACCATCGCGGCGTTCTTCCCGCTGCTGGTGATCCCGGGCCTCTTCGGGAAGATCTTCGGGATCATCCCCATGATGGTCATCGGGGTGTTGTTCTTCAGCCTCGTCGAGTCCTTCCTCATCCTGCCGGCTCACCTGGGACACACCACCGAGAAGGCCCCGCGCTGGTTCACCCCCCGCGGCATCGTGACGATGCTCTTCAACTCGTTGGCCTTCTTCGTGGACCCCGTGCAGATCCGGGTCGCCGCCGGCCTCGAGTGGTTCATCGATCACGTCTACCGGCCCGTCGTGAAGACGATGATTGCCTGGCGCTACGCGGGCCTCGCCTGGGGCTTCGCCTCCCTCCTGTTCGCCGCCGGGCTCGTCGCCAGCGGCAAGGTGCCCTTCAGCTTCTTCCCCGCCATGGAGGGCGACGTCGTCACCGCCACCGTGCGCTTCCCCTACGGCACGGACGTGAGCCGCGCCGAGGCCGCCGGCGACCTCCTCTACTCGGCGGCCGTCGAGACCATGGGAGAGATCGCTGACGAGGACGACATGCGCGGCATGTTCCTCCGGGTCGGCTCGGCACCGCCCACCCGCGGTCCCGGAGCCGGGGGCTCGGAGGTCGGCAGCCACGTCGTGAGCCTCGAGGTCAACTTCGTGCCGGCCGAAGAGCGCGAGTTCACCTCGGAGTCGTTCAAGAACACCTGGGCCGAAAAGACCCCCGAGCTCGTGGGGACCGACTCCGTGACCTTCAGCTCTGCCGTCGGGCCGAGCGCGGGCGCGGCGGTCGCCATCCAGGTCGCCCACCGGGACAAGGACGTGCTGGCTGCGGCGTCCTACGAGGTCGCCTCGGCGCTGGCGTCCTACGGCGACCTCACCAACGTCGAGAACGGCTACAGCAGCGGGAAGCAGCAGCTGGACTTCAGACTCAAGGAAGACTCAGCCACTGCCTTCGGCCTGACGACCCAGATGGTCGCGAGCCAGATCCGGTCTGCCTTCTACGGCGCCGAGGCGCTGCGGGAGCAGCGTGGGCGCAACGAGATCAAGGTGATGGTGCGGCTCCCCGAGGAGCAGCGCCGCAGCGAGTACGACCTCGAGACGCTCGAGATTCGCACCCCTGTGGGCGGCTTCGTGCCCCTGAGCCAGGTGGCGTCCTTCGAGCGAAACCAGGCGCCGACGACCATCGACCGTGAGGACGGGCGGCGGGTGGTGCAGGTGAGCGCGGACCTCGCTCCGGGCGTTCGCTCACCCCAGGACGTGCTCGCCGCGGTGAACACGGAGCTGCTGCCTCGCCTCGAAGCCGACTATCCCGGCCTCGATGCCTCTCTGGCGGGAGAGCAGCGGGAGCAGAGCGAGGTGTTCTCGTCCCTCGGGCCCAACTTCGCGCTGGCGATGTTCGTCATCTTCTCGCTGCTCGCGGTGCCCCTGAAGAGCTACTCCCAGCCCCTCATCATCATGTCGGCGATTCCCTTCGGCTTCGTCGGCGCGATCATGGGGCACCTCATCATGGGGTACGAGATCAGCTTCGTGTCGGCCCTGGGGATCATCGCCCTGGCCGGGGTCGTGGTGAACGACTCCCTGGTGCTCATCGACACGTCCAACAAGTACCGACGCAACGGCGCCTCGGCTTACGACGCCATCCTCGAAGCCGGCGCCCGTCGCTTCCGGCCCATCATGCTGACGTCGCTGACCACGTTCTTCGGGCTCATGCCGATGATCTTCGAGACGTCGGTGCAGGCGAAGTTCCTCATCCCCATGGCCATCTCGCTGGGCTTTGGCGTCATCTTCGCCACCTTCGTCATCCTGCTCCTGATCCCCGCGATCTTCATGATCTTCGAGGACGTGAAGGTGCTGCTCGGCGCCGACGACGAGCGCGCCCCGACGCCGCCGGATCAGCGGCCGCAGAGCTGGACGACGGAGGCGCTGGCGCCGGTGACAGTCTGAACCTCGGGGAGGGAGCCGGTGGCCGGCTCACTCTCTGAGGCCGGGCCTCAGGGAATGACGGTGTACTCGATCCAGAAGCCACCATCGGTGACGCTGGAGTCGCTGGTGAACTCGACATAGGCCTGGTTGCCCGTCGTGAGCCACACATCGTTGGTCCCGGTGCCGTTCCAGTCGGTCAGGAACGGGGCGGAAGAGCTTCCACCGTCGTACAGGTCGACGTAGTCGAACCCAGACTCGAGGTCCCAGTAGACCGCCGTCACCTCGATGGTGGAGGAGGCGGGTGCGTCAATGAGCCAGGAGCAGGTCTGGTTGTTCACGTAGTTGGCGTCGGGGCCGAGCCCGTCGCCGAACCCGCCGGACAGAGCCTCGGCGGTGACCGGGCCGGAGCACGAGGCGTAGACGGCGGAGTAGATCGCCGTGAAGCCCGGGGCCGTGACGCTCGAGTCCGTGTCGAGCAGGACGTGGGCCTGCGGCATGTTCGTCGTCAGCAGCGGCGCCGGCGAGATGGTGCCGTCGTAGCTGCCGAGGATGGCGGCGAAGTCGTCCGCTCCGTCGAACACGTCGAGGTAGTCGAAGTTCGACTCGGTCTGAAGGAAGTCGAAGTTGATCTCGATGCCCGCGGCTTCGGGGACGTCGATGGTCCAGCTGCAGAGCGCGTTGTTGCTGTAGTTGCCGCCTCCGTCAGAGATGGCGCCCACCTGGTCGGTGAGGACCACGTTCCCGAAGCACTCGTCCGTGGTTCCCCAGGTCTCGTAGCTCGCCTCGAAGCCGGGGTACTGCACTGAACCGTCGGAGGTGAACTCGACGAAGATGTCGTCGAAGCTCGCGATGAGCACCTCCCCCGTCGGGACCGTCGCGCCCGAGTACTGGGCCAGCACGGGGGCGCTGCTGTTCGCGCCCTCGTAGATGGTCACGTAGTCGAAGTTCAGCTCCGTGAAGAAGGAGTCGAAGGACAGGGTCACCGCCTCAGAGCCGGGCACGTCGATGAGCCAGCCGCAGGTGGAGTTCGCGAGGTAGTCGCCGGTGCCGGAGCCGTCGCTGAACGAGCCGACGGCGGCGGTCAGCACCGTGGTGCCCGAGCAGCCCAGGGGCGGCAGCAGATTCGCGGTCCACGAAGCCGTCCAACCCTCGTAGTTCACGCTGCTGTCCGTGACGAACTCCACGAAGAGCTGGGTGCCCGTCGAGGTGATGCTCGGGGGCAGGCTGGTGCCGTCGTAGCTGCCGAGCAGCGACGCGTTGGCGTCGGCGCCGTCGTACACGTTGACCTCGTCGAAGGTGCCCTCGACGTCGAAGGCGGACCAGGAGAGGGTGATGTCCTGGTAGGTGCCGGTGCCCACGTCGATGAGCCAGCCGCAGTTCAGGTTGTCGCTGTAGTCGACGCCCGGGCCGGAGCCGTCTTCGAAGGTGCCGCTCGCACCCGACAGCGTGGTCGTGCCGGAGCAGGTGGCGGGGGGGAGGTTTGCCGTCCACGCAGCTTCCCAGCCCTCGTAGTTGACGCTGCCGTCGGTGACGAACTCCACGAAGAGCTGCGTGCCGGAGGACGTGATCGGCGCCGGCAGGCTCGTGCCGTCGAAGCTACCGAGCAGCGACGCGGTGGCGTCGGCGCCGTCGTACACGTTCACCTCGTCGAAGGTGCTCTCGACGTCGAACGCGGAGAACGACAGCGTGATGTCCTGGTAGGTGCTGGGGCTGACATCGATGAGCCAGCCGCAGTTCAGGTTGTCGCTGTAGTCGACGCCCGGGCCGGAGCCATCCTCGAAGGTGCCCGTGGCGCCGGAGAGGTTCGTGGTGCCGGAGCAGGTGGGGGGCGGCAGGTTGGCGGTCCACGAGGCGTTCCAGCCCTCGTAGGTCACGCTGCTGTCGGTGACGAACTCCACGAAGAGCTGCGTGCCCGTCGACGTGATCGGCGCCGGCAGGCTCGTGCCGTCGAAGCTACCCAGAAGCGAGGCGTTGGCGTCGGCGCCGTCGTACACGTTCACCTCGTCGAAGGTGGCCTCGACGTCGAAGGCCGAGAACGACAGGGTGATGTCGGCGTAGGTGCCGGTGCCCACGTCAATGAGCCAGCCGCAGTTGAGGTTGTTGTCGTAGTCCACGCCGGGGCCCGAGCCGTCCTCGAAGGCGCCCGTGGCGCCGGAGAGATTCGTCGTGCCCGAGCACGTAGGCGCCACGGGAATGGGGTTGGCGACCCAGCTGGCGTCGAAGCCCTCGTAGGTGACGGAGATGTCGGTGATGAACTCCACGTACAGCTGCGTGCTGGACGAGGTGATGTCCGACGGCAGGGAGCTTCCGGTGAGGCTCGCCAGGCTGCTCGCGCTGTTGTTCGGGCCGTCGAAGACCTCGAGGGTGTCGAAGCTGTTCTCCAGGTCGAAGTCCGAGAAGGAGAGCGTCACTGAGGCGAACTGGGTGGCGTCCACGTCGATGAGCCACCCGCAGAGCAGGCTGTTCTCGTAGTCGACGCCCGGGCCCGAGCCGTCGTCGAAGCTGCCGCTGGCGGCGGTCAGGGTGGTCAGGGGCTCGCACTGGGGCGTGGAGCCGGCGCTGTCGTCGTCGTCGCCGGTTGCGCTGTCGTCGTCGTCGCCGGTTGCGCTGTCGTCGTCATCGCCGGTTGCGCTGTCGTCGTCGTCGCCCGTGGCGTCGTCGTCGTCGCCCGTGGCGTCGTCGTCGTCGCCGGGCACCGTGACGTTGCCGGTCCACGATGCCGCGAAGCCC
>JAGSHC010000035.1 GCA_023954745.1 Deltaproteobacteria bacterium
GATGGCCGCAGCGCTCCCGCTCGCCCTGAGCCCGGCTCTCGCTCTGGCCGAGGAGGTCGACGCCTCAGCCGAGGAAGGCGCGGAGGAGGGCGACGACACCGTCGAGGTCGGCGAGACTCCGGTGGCCGACGAGCCCGCCAAGGAACTCAACCTGCGCCTCGCCCCCGCGGAGCCCGACGACTTGTCCTACCTCGGGGTGAAGCTCTGGGAGTCGGTGCAGGGGTCCCGCGTGCAGCTTCGCCTCGACGACGCCCTCGAGGTCCGCGGAGTGTTGCTCACCCAGGCCGAAGGCGAGATCGCCATCGCCCGCGAGCCCGAGGGGGTCGTGATGCGCATCCCCAAGAACCTCGTCCTCGGAGTCAGGCTGCTCCCGTCCTTGGGCGAGGGTCCCGGCCTGATGCCCGCCGAGGACCCCACAGCGAACAAGCCACCTCCGGGGGGGCAGACCATGGCCGCCGTCGGCGGCATCCTCACCGGCATCGGGGTGGGAATGATGACGACCTTCGCCATCGGAACCGCGGTGGACAGCAGCTTCGCGTACTACGCCTTTCCGCTGATGTTCATCGGGCCGTCCATGCTTGGCCCAGGCATTCCACTTCTCACCGGCGGTCTCGCCCGGGAGGAGAAGCGCACCAACTGGATCCGTGAGCGCGAGAAGAGGGAGCTGGACCTCTCCATGGGCCCCACCCTCCACGGTGGATGGAGCGGGCGCCTCACCCTCCGCTGGTGACTATTCGCCGCCTTCCGCGGGAGGGTCTTCCTTGGGGGGCGGGGGCGGTGCCTCCTCGAGGGCAGCGAGCTCGTACTCGGCCTTGAGGGTCCACTTCTCGTACTTCGCCGAGATGGTGCCCTTCTCCGCGCCCTTTCCGAGGCCCGACACCGTCCAGGTGTAGCTGGCGTCTTCCTTGCCAGCCTTCTTCGTCGGCCCCTTCGCGGAGCCCGACGCGGTCCACTTGATGGCCTTGACCACGTCCGCCTCGCCGCGCACCGAGATGGTCACCTCACCCTCCGTCGCGCTCGTACGCGCCGCGCCGAAGATCGAGATGTCGAAGGGCGCCTCGGTGCCCTCCGGCCGCGGCTCCGGTGCGGGGTCGTCGGGGTTGCCCTTCTGCTCCTCGCCCGGGGGCTCGGGAGCAGAGGTGGGCTCGGGCAGCTCGGCGTCCGTGGGGGCCTCTTCGTCGACTTCGGCATCGCCGTCCGCCGACGCCTCGCCCTCACCCGCGGCTGCGTCTCCCGGGTCGGCCGCGGGGTCCGCGACAGCGTCTCCTTCGGCGGGAGCCTTCGCGGAGTCGTCGTCGTTGGCGGCTGCCTCCGCCACCACCTCGGGCGTGGCCTCCGGGGCCGCCTCGGGCGTCGCTTCGGCCTCGGAGGCCTCCGGGGCGGCTTCGGTGGTCGGGCTCTCGCTCGAGCCGCAGGCCGTCAGCCCGAGGGCCAGGCAGAGCAGGAAGGTCAGCTTCGTCGTTCGCATGTGTTCTCCCACCCGAGCGCTCGGGCGGGGCGATCATCGCACGGGAGAAGTGGTCCCCGTCAAGACCGGCGACGACGGCCCATCAGGCCAAGGGCCCCGAGAAGCAGCGCGAAGCCTCCTCCCGCGCTGCCGCCGTCCATCCGGCTCGAGCAACCGGAGCAGCCCGTTCCGTCACCCTCGACCTCGTCTCCACCGTTGTCCACGAGGGACGCGTCGTACTCGGTCTCGCCGGAGACCTGGGCCTCAGCAAAGCCAAAGCCGGACATGCCCTTCATGGGCTGCGAGACGACGGCGAAGTAGTAGGTCTCCCCGATCTCGAGAGGCGGATCCGAGCGGTCGTCGAACAGCAGCCGGAAGTCGCTGCGGTCGTCGGTGTACTCGAGGTCGAACTCCGTCGCCTCGGGACGCCCGCCACCACCAGGCCCACCGCCACCGCCGCCCACGCGCTCAAACAGGACGGTCTCACCCCGGCGCACCAGGATGCGGTAGCCCATGTCGGGGTTGCTCGAGACCCACTCGTCGATGCGGAAGGTCAGGGACGTGGTGCCCTCGGGAGCCTCGAGGCTGTACTGGTTGGGCATCGGCAAGGAGAACGCACCGTTCTGGCCGACACCACCGAAGGTCGCCTGACGGGGCGCGGCGCCGCCATCGAGCACCGCCACCCGACTGCAGTCGGCAAAGCCCGCCACCTCGATGATCTCGTTCATCCGCGCGTGCTGGGCCTCATCGATGGTCCCCGTGTCGAGCAGGATGTCGACCGCCTCGAGCAGCGAGTCTCCGGCCGACCCGAAGGTCACTTCGTCGTCCCACAGGTTCAGCGCGCCGAACACCGCCTCCGCCGCGATCTCCGGTCCGATGGTGGGGTCCTCGATGAGGTTCCAGCCGAGGGCACCCCACAGCTCGCCGTCCACGTGGGACTCCCCGTAGATGTCCGTGGGGCAGTGCCGGTCCGCGTCGAGATTGCGAATGGCGGAGTCGCTGCCGAACCCGGCGGTGCCGGCGTACTCGCCCAGCTCCGGGTCCATGGTCATGGCGAGGCTGAAGAAGTCCGCGCTGCCTTCATTGAGGCCCTGCGGCGCCACCAATCGACCCACGTCGTCGAAGCGACCGCTCCCGCTGTCCACCACCGAGCCGAACACCGCGTGCCCAAACTCGTGATAGACGACGTCGGCATCGTAGGAGTAGTCGACGCCGCCCCCCTGGCCGAAGGCGACCTCCGGGAGGCCATCGCCATCGGCGTCGCCGAAGAACGCGTTCTGCAGCTCGAAGTTCACGAGCCCCTCGATGGCGCCGCTGCCCCCAAAGTTGGTCCGGAAGCCGAAGCGGTCCTCGAACCAATGAGCCACGTAGTCGAGGTGATAGAACATCTGCACCTCGGCGAAGGGATCTTCGAGCTCGGTGGGGTCCGGCTCGAAGAAGAAGTCGCCCACCGAGTCCGGCGTGGCCCAGGAGCGCTTGTCGAGGCACTGCCACTGCTGGTCGTCGAAGTCGATGCAGGAGGTGGTCCAGGCGTAGTCGTTGCGGAGGGAGTCCGTCACCCCCGGCAGCTCGACTTCTTCGAGCTCGCTGGCGAGCGGGTTGCTTCCATAGACGTTGGCCCGGGCCGTGAAGAGCTGCTTCTGCTCGCCCAGCACCTCGCCCGAGGCGGCATCCACGAACACCCGCCAGGCACCGATGGGCTCAGCGGTGGAGACGTCGACCACCCAGGAGAGCGCCGGCACCTCGTCGGTCCGGGCCAGCACGCCCAGCTCGGAACGCGAGGGCCACAAGGACCCGTCGCCCTTCCAGAAGTCCACGTACTCCTCGGCGAAGCCCATGGCCTTCTCGGCTGTGATGCTGGGGGCCTGGCTGACCGGGGCGGCAGCGATGGGGGCGCCCACGAAGCGCTGGAGGGCTCCATCGGGGGTGTAGGCGGCGGAGAGGCGCGTGCCATGCACCGGCAGGCCGTTCCACGTCTGGTTCATCTGCACGAACGTGCCGCCGGCCCAGCGCAGGGTCTGCTTCGGAGTCACCTCCAGCAGCTGCGCCTGAGGGAGCGCTCCCACCTCGATGAGGGCCGACTCCTCGAGCATCGGGAAGTCGATGTCGGAGAGCTCGTCCGCGTGCGCCGAGGGAACGGCGAGGAGTCCGAGAGCGAGGGCGAGGGACAATGTCTGGCTTTGCATCCGGGTCTTTTAGCCTCTCCGGTACGGCTCGTCAGCCGAAGAGAGCGGTCTCAACAAACCTTGACGGGTCCATGACACACTCGCCTCTCGCATGGCCGACTCCCTCCCCATTGGACTGCGCTCCCGTCGTGTCTTGACGGCCGATGGCCCCCGCGACGCAGTCGTCGAGTTGCTCGATGGACGGATCACGGCGGTCCACGACCCCGAGGACGCGCCTCCGCAGCTCGCCACCGAAGACCTGGGCGAGCTCGTGCTGATGGCGGGCCTTGTCGACACGCACGTACACATCAACGATCCCGGCCGCACCGCTTGGGAGGGCTTCGCCACGGCCACTCGCGCCGCCGCCGCCGGAGGGGTGACCACCCTGGTGGACATGCCCCTCAACTCCTCGCCGGTGACCACGACGCGCTCGGCCCTCGACGCCAAGCTCCGCACCGCCACTGACGAGCCCCTCACCGTGGACGTGGGCTTCTGGGGGGGCGCGGTCCCGGGCAACTCCGAGCAGCTCGGGGACCTCGCCCGCGGCGGCGTGCTCGGCGCGAAGGCCTTCTTGTGCCACTCGGGCATCGACGAGTTCCCTGCATCCGACGAGGAGAGCCTGGTGGCCTCGGGGCGGGCCCTGTCCAACCACGACCGCCCGCTCCTGCTGCACGCCGAGCTCGAGCGGGAGAGCGACCTCGACCGCGCCGCCCTCGCCGAGCTGCCCCTGGACGACTACCGCATCTGGCTGGAGAGCCGTCCGCCGTCGTTCGAGGAGGCCGCCGTCCTGCGGGCCATCGACGTCGCGCGGCGCACCGGCTCCCGCGTGCACGTGGTGCATCTCTCCGCCGGCAGCGCGGTGCCGTTGCTGCGCCGCGCCAAGGAAGAGGGCCTCCCCGTCACCGTCGAGACATGCCCGCACTATCTGGTGCTGACCGCCGAGGAGGTCGGCGCCGGGCAGACCCAGTTCAAGTGCGCGCCGCCCATCCGCGAGGCCAGCAACCGGGACCTCCTGTGGGACGGCCTGCGCGACGGGACCATCGACTTCATCGTGAGCGACCACTCCCCGTGCACGGCGGACCTCAAGTGCGGAGACACGGGGGACTTCGGCGCCGCTTGGGGCGGCATCGCCACCTTGGGACTCACCCTGCCGGTCGTGTGGACCGAGGCGCGGCGCCGCGGCTTCGGGCTCGACGACGTGGCCCGCTGGCTCGGAGCGGGACCGGCTGCTTTCGCGGGACTCTCGGATCGCGGCACCCTCCGGGCCGGCGCGCGCGCCGACCTCGTGGCCTGGGACCCCGACGCGAGTTGGGTGTGCACCCCGTCGGCGGCGGAGTTCCGCAACAAGGTTTCCCCCTGGTTCGGCCGCTCATTGCAGGGCCGAACCGTGACGACGTGGCTCGGGGGGAGCAGGATCTGGCACGACGGCGCCGCCGTCGGCGCACCGCAGGGCATCGCCCTCCTGGAGACTTGAAATGAGCGTGGATCTGGCTGCATTCGCTGACTGCACAGAGCTGGCGAGCGAGTCGGTGGGGGGCGCCGTGCTCGCCGCCAGCGACGACTTCTTCGCCGAGAAGGAGAACCTGCTCAAGGTGGGCGAGGCCGAGTTCGACCCTCACGCCTACACCGAGCGGGGCAAGCTCATGGATGGCTGGGAGTCCCGGCGCAAGCGCGTGTCCGGCAACGACTGGGCCATCGTGCGCCTCGGAGTCCCCGGGCTCGTGCGGGGCCTGGACATCGACACCAGCTGGTTCCTCGGCAACCACCCGCCGTTCTCGCGGCTGGAAGGCATCGTCGCGGATCCTGACGCCGACGCGGTCCAGCTCGCCAACCGCAGCGACTGGTTCGAGGTCCTGCCCCAGGTCCCCCTCAAGTCCGGCAGCCACAACCTCTTCGCAGCCTCGCAGGTCCAGCACTGCACCCACCTCCGGCTGTGGATGCTGCCCGACGGCGGCATCGCCCGCCTGCGCGTCTACGGGGACCCCGCACCGCGACTCGCCGGCGACGAGCTGCTCGATCTGGCGGCTCTGGTGCACGGCGCCCGCGCCCTCGCCGCCTCCGACATGTTCTTCGGAAACAAGGACCACCTCATCCAGCCCGGTCGAGCCGAGAACATGGGGGGCGGATGGGAGACCCGACGCCGCCGCGACACCGGCCACGATTGGATCGTCGTGCAGTTGGCCGGCCGCGGGACCCTGGCCCGGCTGGTGCTGGACACCCACCACTTCAAGGGCAACTTCCCCGACCGCTGCTCGGTGCAGGGGCTGGACGCGGCGGATGCCGAGCCGTTCCGCATCGAGCGCCGCGACGACTGGGTGGACGTGCTGCCCGAGACGAAGATGGCCGCGGACACCGCCCACAGCTTCGAGGCCGGAGAGCTGCAAAGCGTCGGGCCCTTCACCCATCTGCGCCTCAAGGTGCACCCCTGCGGGGGGGTCTCGCGCTTGCGGGCAATGGGCTCCCTCGTCGCCCCGCAGGCGAGCGGCCCGGCAGACCTCCTCAATGGGCTCGACGAGGCCGCTGCGCACAGCGCGCTGATGCTCTGCTGCGGGTCTGAGGAGTGGGCGACGCGCATGACCGCCGCCCGCCCCTTCGCCGACGACGTCTCCCTGATGCTCGCGGCGGACGAGGTGTGGTGGAACCTGCCGGAGAGCGAGTGGCTGGCTGCCTTTGCCCACCACCCACGCATCGGCGAGGACCCGGAGCGTCTGCGGCGTCGGTTTGGCAGCACCGCGGAGTGGGCGGGTGGAGAGCAGGCCGGAGTCGCCGGGGCTGCGGAGCAGACCCTGTCGTCCCTGGTCCAGGGCAACCACGACTACGAAGCCCGGTACGGCCACGTCTTCCTCATCTGCGCCACGGGTCTCTCGGCCCACCAGATGTTGAGCGCGCTTCAGCGCCGACTCCCCAACGACCCCGCCCGCGAGCGCCTCGTCGCTGCTGGCGAGCAGGCCAAGATCACCCGCCTGCGCCTGCACAAGCTGGACACCCCATGAGCACCATCTCCACCCACGTCCTCGACACCGCCCGTGGCCGCCCCGCTGCCGGCATGGTCATCCAGCTGGACCGCCTCGGCGCGGCCGCCACCCACGTCAACGACGGAGTCACTGACCGCGACGGTCGCATCGGGGACCTCGGCGTCGATGTGGTCCCCGGGACGTACAAGGTCACCTTCGGGACCGGCGACTACCTGTCGCGGCACGGCGTGACGGAGGCGTTCTATCCGGTGGTCGAGATCGTCTTCCACATCTACGAGGACGACGAGCACTACCACATCCCCCTCCTGCTCAGCCCCTACGGCTACTCCACGTACCGCGGCAGCTGAAGCTCCGTAGGCACCGTTGATCACGGGCTGACCGGCGATCCCGCCTCGTTTACCCTGAGGTCATCGCCTGGAGGGACCATGACCCGCGTACTTCTCGCCTGCCTCGCCGTGCTGCTGGTGGCCGCCCCGGCCTCCGCCTCGGAGTCCAGCATGCTTGCGGCCGACGCCTCCGCGCGCACCCTCCACCTCGTGCCGCTGCCGGACCTGCCAGACAGGCGCATGCCGGCTGCGAACATGGACGAGGCCGCGATGAAGACGGCCCGGGGACTCAACCCGTTCCTCAAGGTCGCCCCCCTCGCCATCGGCATCCCTCTGGGGGTGGCAGGGATCTCCATCCTCGCCAGCGTGCCCATCGCCCTCTCCGCCAATGACCCCTTCGCCGCGGCCTCGATGTACAACGGCGGGGTCGGGATCATGGGGGGCGCCTTCGCCGCCGTGCTGACCTTCAACATCCTCGCCCGCACCCTGCGCTTCTTCCTGGACGCCGGGGACTGGCAGAAGGACATCGCCTTCCTCGCCGCGGGCTCGGGACTCGCGATCAGCGGGTACGCGCTCGCCAGCATCGCGGGGCGCTTCGCCCTCATCGGCACATGGCCGGACGGCGCCATCGCCGCCGGCCTCGTCGGGGGCGCCACCTTGTGGGGCGTGGGCCTCGCTCTGCTGATGATCGACACACTCCGCACTACCTGGAAGGACAACGACCCGGTCATCACGCTGCGGGCCGGCGACCAGGGCATGCAGTTCGCTGGCATCTGGGCCGCGCCGGTCGACCACGGCCCGGGCGAGGTGGCGGCCGCTGCGGGGGTCGTGCTCCGTTGGTAGACCCCACCGCAACGCCAAGGCGTCGATGAGCGACACCCCAGAGCCCCCTTCGGTCGTGCAAGCCCGGGAGAGCGTCGAGCTCTTCCAGAAGCGGCTGACCGTCTACGTCACCGGAGTCTTGTTCTTCATCTTCAGCATCGTGGGCGCCGCGGTGGCTGACGCGCCGAAGTCGGCGCTCTTCGCGACGCTGGCGCTGTACGTGGTCTGGGCCCTGGGCGGCGTGTTCGCCATGCGGGCCACAAAGCAGAAGGACCACCAGCACGTCATCAAGGAGTGGGAGTCCCGCGAGCTGCGCGAGGAGTTCGCCAAGTTCGACGTGGCCGTGCAGTCCACGGACGACCCCCGGGTCGCGGCGGCCGCCGCCATGGCGGACCGCATCCGGGCCCTCGACAGCTCTCCCCGAGAGACGGACGACATGGTGACTCGCTTGGAGGCGCGGCTCCGCTCCCTCGTCACCGACCAGAACGCTGCGGCGGCGGCGGTGAAGGCGCTGGAAGCGGCCGGCGCGGGCTCGACGGGCACCGGCCGACTCCTCGAAGCGTCGGAGCGACTCGATGAGGAGATCTCCCGCATCGTCGAGGGCATGTCGGAGCTGTACGCCTCCCTGCTCGAGGCGGGATCCCGGGCTCAGAACGCCGAGGATCTGGCCGACGTGATGGCCTGGCTCGAAGCTGAAGCAGAGATCGCGAGGGCGCAGGAGCGGGAGGCCATTCGTCCCGCCGGCGGTCACCGCTCCACGAACGCAGAGCTCGCCCAGACCGCGAGCAAACCACGCCCCCAGACGGCGAAGGAGTAGACGATGGTTGCGCATCTGTACGAGTGGTTGGCCTTGGCGATTCGCTGGCTCCACGTCATCGCCGGAATCGCCTGGATCGGCGACTCCTTCTACTTCATGTGGCTCGACGCGAGCCTCAAGCGCGACGAGTCCACCCCCGACGGCATCAAGGGGGAGTCGTGGTCGGTGCACGGTGGCGGCTTCTATCGCGTCATCAAGTTCAGCAACGCCCCCGACGCGATGCCCGAGACCCTCCACTGGTTCAAGTGGCAGGCCTACACCACGTGGCTCTCGGGCTTCGCGTTGCTGGCGGTCGTGTACTGGCTGCAAGCGAAGGCGTTCATGGTCGACGCCGGAGGCCTCGCCCCCGGGGTAGCGGTGGGCGTCGGACTGGGGACCCTCGTGCTGGGCTGGGGCGTCTACACCGGGCTATGCAAGAGCCCTCTTGGCAAGAGCCCCGTCGCCCTCGCGTTCGTCCTCGGGGGAGTCCTTGCGGGCACGGCCTACGGACTCGGCGAGCTGCTGTCGGCCCGGGCTGCCTACATCCACGTGGGGGCCATGATCGGCACCTGGATGGCCGGCAACGTCGCGATGATCATCATCCCGAACCAGCGCAAGATCGTGGCCGCACTGCTCGACGGCAAGACCCCGGACCCGAAGTACGGCGCGGAGAGCAAGCTCCGCAGCACGCACAACAACTACCTGACCCTGCCAGTCCTGTTCGTGATGATCAGCAACCACTACCCCATGACCTACGGCCACGAGCACGCCTGGCTCGTCCTGGTGGCGCTGTTCGGCATCGGGGCCCTGACCCGGGTCTTCTTCAACTTCCGCAACGCGGGCCGCGTGCTCGGCTGGGTGCTCCCGGTGGTGGCCGTTGCCTACATCGGTCTGGCCTTCGTCACCGCGCCTCCCGCGCCGGAGAAGGTGGAGGGCGTGACGTCCGCCACCTGGAGCGACGTGCAGCCCATCATCACGGTGCACTGCACGCCCTGCCACAGCGCAAACCCAACCCACGCCGTGTTCCGCACCGCCCCCAACGGGGTGATGTACGACACGCCGGAGCAGGTCGCCAGCAAGTCGGCCCTCATCAAGGTGCGGGCTGTGGACACCGCCACGATGCCCCTCGCGAACGAGACGAACATGACCGCCGAAGAGCGGGCCAAGCTCGGGGTGTGGATCGAGGCGGGGTCGCCGATTCCGTGAGTCCGGGCCCAGAGGCCCCGTAGCTGGACGTTCGCGCAGCGAGCTCCCAGGGCACCCGGGTTCCCCGCTACTGCGGCAGCAGAATCGCGTACTCCCAGGGATTCAGCGACAGCTCGAAGCTCTGGCTGCCCACGGTGACCACCCGGTCGGGGTGGATGGCGTCCACGAGGGTCATCCCGTCGAGGGCATTGATGGTGGCGCCGGTGGGGATGGTCACCACCCGCGGCGTGTCCGCCTTGTTCATGGCCACCACCGCCGCGTCGGCCCCGTCGACCCGCGCGTAGACCAACAAGTCGTCGTCCACCCACAGCTGGGTCCGGTCGCCGCGACGCAGGGCCTTGCTCGATGCTCGCGCCTGTCCGATGGCCCGCACGCGGCTCAGCAGCTCAGTCTGGTTCCCGGACAGGTAGGGGTCGAAGCTCATGAAGCGCCGGTTGTCCGGGTCGCCAGCCCCGGCGAGGCCGATCTCGTCGCCGTAGTAGATGAGGGGAAGGCCGGGCTGGGTCAGGGTGAAGGCGAACGCCATCGACTGCTTGTTGATGATGTCCCACTGGGTGACGTCGCTGCCGCCACCGGCCATCCAGTCCTCGGTGCCGCCGAAGGGGTCCCCCGCGTTGCCCGCCGCGTCCGTGGCGAAGCGCAGGATGTCGTGGTTGCCCAGGAACGGCGACATCAGCCCGTAGGCGTCGCCATAGGCCGCTTGCCCCGTCGCCACCGTGCCCTCGAGGCCGTTGAAGCTGCCGCCGTGGGCGAAGGCGTTGCGGATGGACCAGTAGAGCGGGAAGTCGAACTGCGCATCGAGCTCGTCCTCGGACACGTAGTCCATGATGAGCCCGTGGCCGTCCCCGCCGGTGAACGTCTCCCCCACGGTGTAGACCTTCGCCCCGCCGCCAGCCTCGATGTCCTCCCGCAGGCGGCGACGCAAGGTGCGCATGATGACGTGGTCCATGTGCTTGGCGGCATCCACCCGCACGCCGTCCACGTCGAAGCGCCGGATGAGCTCGACGGTGTCGTCCACCACGCGCTCCAGCACGTAGTGGTTCTTGTAGTTCAGGTCCGGCAGGTAGGGCATGAACCAGCAGCCGATGGGGTTCTCCTCCCACCCGCAGCCGGCCTCCCCGCACACGCACCCGTCGCCGAACCACTCCGGGTGCTCGGAGCGATAGACGTGGTCCTCGTGCACATGGTTGAGCACGAGGTCGAACAGCACCCGAATCCCTCGCGCGTGGGCCTCGGTGATGAGCTCGTTGAGGCGGTCCTCGCTGTCGGCCCATACGTCCCCCAGCTTGCCCTCGATGGCGAAGGGGTCCGTGGGCCAGTACCCATGAAAGCCGCTGAAGTTGTTGAAGCCGTCGGCGGCGATGTAGGGGCTGTCGGGGTTCTCGTACACCGGGGTGAGCCACAGCACGTTCGCGCCGAGGGCCTCGAAGTAGTCCTCCTCCATGGCGTCGAGCACGCCGAGGAAGTCGCCGCCCATGTAGTTGGCGATCTCCGCGGTGTCGGCCACCGGGGATGCGGACCCCTCTTCGCCGAAGTCACCGTTGCGGAAGCGGTCGACGAAGGCGAAGTAGATGAGGCCGTCCTCCCACTGGAAGGGCTCCTCCTCGACCCACAGCGGCACGAAGATGGGCTTCTCCGAGGCGCGACCCGCCGTGTCGGACGCCCAGGCGCGCAGGGAGTGCTTGCCTGGGGGCAGCGGGCCCGCCGACACCGTGATGGCCCCGGTGGCGGGGTCTGCTCCGACGGTGACGAGGCCGTTGGCGCTGGACGCTTCGCGGCCCAGCTCCACCACCACCGAGGCGGGGTCCAAGGGCGCGTCGTCCACCGCCCGCGCGAAGCGCAGGGTGGCGGCGATGGAGCCATCGGGGGACGCGACCGCGCTGGCGACTTGCAAGAGCGGCTGCTCGCAGTCGCCCACATACAGCGCGCGGTTCTCGGTGCCGTCGAGCCACTTCGCGTAGGCGCTGGCTGGCGGCGCGCCTTCCCACTCCCCGTTGATGAGGAACTTGTGGGCGTAGTGCCCCGCGGCCAGGGCACCGACGGCGGCGAACCAGGTGCCGTCGCCGTTGTCGGTCATGGCGGCCGGCGTCCACCCGTTGAACTCCCCGGCGACCTCGACGCTGCCGGGGCTCCCGCCAGGGGTGTGGGTGATGGTGACATCGCACTCGCGCTGCGAGACGGTGGGGTTGTCCGTGGCGTCGTCGTCGTCGCCGACCGAGTCATCGTCGTCCGTGGGGGCGGGCGGGAGACCGATGTCGTCGTCGGGCTCTCCGCAGGTGAGGCCCACACAGACGCAGCCCGAGGTGCTCAACAGCGCCACTGCGGCGATGGCGCTCGCCAACGGTGCGAACAGAGCGACGAGGTCCGAGCGCTTCATCGGGCTACTCCTCCGCCGCCAGGTGGGGCCGCATCATCGGCGCGACATCCGCGGCCGGGTCTCGGCCCTGGGCGCGGGCGAGCAGCGTGATGTCGAGGATGATGTGGTTGGTGGCGACGTCCACGAGGGACGGGTTGGTGGTCACCACGGCGTGGTTGTCCGCATCCGGGTCCGCGCCCCCCATCAACGCAGTCTTTCGATCGACGACCGCGAGGATCTTGTGGGACCAGGTGGCCTTGTCGGCGTCGTCGGTGACGCTGTCGGTCCAGCACGAGAAGCCGGGCGGGCAGTCGGTGACCGCGTCCACGGAGTGCACGACCTGGTGGAGGCCTCGGTCCGCCACGGACTCCAGGGCAGGACGCAGAGCGTCCAGCTCTCGACTCCACAGGGACAGATAGATGCTCTGTTCTGCGCTCCGCAGCATCTGGTCCAGGCGCGCGAGGACCTGCTCGTACCGAGAGAGCGTCCAGATGGGCTCGGGCAGCGCGCGGATGGGGATGCGCTTCAAGGCAGTGTCGAGCTTGTCGTAGGTGGAGTTCGACTCGCTCCTCAGGCCCGTGACGAAGCGCTCCGGCGGCGTGGGCACGTAGCGGGCGGGCTTGTCGCCGGTAGAGAAGGCGGCGCCGGTGTTCTCGAGCTTGCGGAGGACGCTGTAGACCGCGCTGCGCGGGATGCCGGACCGGGCGGCCACTTCGTATCCCGTCATGCCGCCGTCCTCGTCGGACTCGAGCAAGCTGACGTACGCAAGGGATTCGTTCCGGGTGAGGCCGGCGGCGACGAGGTGGCTTACGATCTCTTCGTGCACGGGCCGGCTCCGCTCGCCAGGCTGGGAATACAGCGTGACTCAGGTCTGAGTTACGGAACCTAACGGCCGGCACTCCAGGGATCAAGGGCAAAGCTCGCCAACCGCCGAGCCGGTGTCACACTGCGGGCATCTCGAAGACATGGATGTCTGGAGAAGCGGGTCCCATGGAAAACTTCACCCCTGTTGCGTCGACCCTCGGCGGAATCCTCATCGGCCTCTCAGCGGCCATGCTCATGCTGTTTCACGGCCGCATCGCGGGGATCACCGGCATCCTCGCCGGCACGGTCCGCGGTGTCGCGGGCGACCTGCGCTGGCGCGCGTGGTTCCTCGGCGGAATGGTCCTGGGCGGGCTCTGTCTCGGGTTCGCCAACCCCTCGTTCTTCGCCATGGAGATCACCCGCTCGCCGGTGGCGATGCTGACTGCGGGGCTGTTGGTGGGCTTCGGCACGCGACTCGGGAGCGGCTGCACCAGCGGACACGGGGTCTGTGGGATCTCGAGATTCTCTCGGCGCTCCATCCTCGCCACCATCACCTTCATTGCCACGGGCGTCGTGATGGCGACGGTGGTGACGCAGCTTCTGGGGGGCACGGTATGAGCCGCTCGGACCTCCTGGCCCTGCTCGCGGGGGGGCTGTTCTCCGTGGGCCTCGCGGTGGCGGGGATGACCAAGCCCGGCAAGGTCGTCGCGTTTCTCGACGTCACCGGAGCCTGGGACCCGTCCCTCGCCTTCGTGATGGTGGGTGCGCTGGTGGTCTACGGCATCGCCTTCCGCCTCATCACGCGTCGCGAGGCTCCGGTGCTCGGAGGACGGTTCCAGATCCCGACCCGCCAGGACCTCCCGCCGCGCTTGTTCGTGGGCGCGGCGATGTTCGGGGTCGGCTGGGGGCTGGGCGGCTACTGCCCCGGCCCGGCCCTCACGTCCCTCGGGACGGGAGCGAGCTCCGCCCTGCTCTTCGTCCCCGGCATGCTGGGAGGGATGGTGCTGTTCCACGTGTGGGACGAAGCCCAGGCGCGCAAGGCGGCCGAGGCCTCCCGCTGAGCCCAGCCAGCGCGGAGCCCCGCTCTAAGGCACGTCAGCCATCCGGCTCGTCGCTGATGGACGACTGGCAATCCACCGACGGGTTCGAAGAGCTCTCGCACTCCTTGTTCAAGGGGGCCTCGTGGATGACGAGGCAGCGCCAGTCCGCGTTGGAGACCGCAACGACTTCGCCGGGGTCACGATCGGTGATCTGCGCGATGTAGCCGCCGTCCCCCATCTGCTGGTTCCCAGCCCCGAAGTACTCGAGGCCCGAGTCGTCCTCCTTGAAGTCCTTGAGGACAGCGCTGAGCTGAAGAAGGGGGCCAGAGACGCATGCGGGGCTCCAGGGTTGCCCCGAACCTAAACGGCTTCTCATGCAACTGAGGCACTCGGGCTGGCCGAGGGACCGCCTCCCTGCCTCGCTCCTCGGTAAGGGTTTGTGAGCCCGGCGCTCCCGAACCGCGGGCTCAGCCCTTCAGCAGCGCATACACGCAAGTGCTCCTGAGCTCGCCCTGCGGGGAGAACGCGTCTTCCCGGGAGATGCCCTCGAGGACGAAGCCGGCGGACTCTGCCGTGCGGCGACTCGCGGTGTTCTCCGGGGAGCACCTCCACACCAGACGGCGCCAGGGCCACTCGGTCCACGCCCACTCCACCATCGCGGCCAACACGTGCTTGCCGAGGCCCTTGCCTGATTCGTCGGCCCGGACCCACATCCCGATCTCGGCCACCCCGCTGGAGATCGCCCCATGCCGCAGATGAAAGCCCGTGCCGCCGAGGCAGCGCGCCCCATCAGCGCTGAGGATGGGGAGGATGAAGTTCTCGCCGAGCAGGTACCGGGCCCGAAAGCCACGGACCCGCAGCTCCATCACCTCGGCAGACTCCGCCTGCTCCGACGCCCAGGGCATCCAGGGCGACAGATGGGCGTAGGACCCAGCCAGCGCTTCGCTCAACTTGCGGCCCTCGCCCGGCATCCACGAGCGGATGAGCACCCGCTCGGTGGAGGTGCTCACGGGGGCACGAAAGGTGGGATCCATCGTCATGGACCCAGGCTACTTCGGATTCGAGCCCGGGCTCACCGACCTCGCCGCATCCCTGACACGCCCCCCGAGTCGGCTCAGTCCTCCACGCCGTTCCGGGCGATGACCTTGCTGTACCAGCGGGCGCTGTCCTTGGGGAGGCGCTCCTGGGTCTCGTAGTCGATCCAGACCATCCCGAAGCGCTGGGTGTAGCCCTCCTGCCACTCGAAGTTGTCCATGAGCGACCACGCGAAGTACCCCGCGAGGGGCGCGCCGTCGGCCATGGCCCGGTGGCAGGCCCGCAGGTGGCTGTCCAGATACGCGAGACGCTTGCCGTCGTGCACCACACCGTCGTCCGAAGGGGCGGTGTGATAGGCGGCACCGTTCTCCGTGATGTAGATGGGCAGCCCGTCAAAGTCGTCCCTCAGGCGCACGAGCAGGTCGTAGAGACCGTCGGGGTACACCTCCCAACCGATGTCTGTCTTCACGTCATCGGGCGGCTCGGGGACCGTGCGGGGGGCGTTCTCCTCCTCAGGGACCTCGGCGCGGATGATGCCGCGGGAGTAGTAGTTGATGCCCAGGAAGTCGCACTCCACGGCCATGGCCGCGTAGTCCCCATCCTTCACGAAGTCCGGCTCCATCCCCGAGACGTGCCCGTCGCGCACGTACTCCTCGAGCAGGTCGGCCGGGTAGCCCTTCCCCACCAAGGGGTCCATGAACCAGCGGTTGAACCAGGCATCGAACCGCTGATGCGCCTTGCGGTCCACCTCGCTGGGGGACGCAGGCACTGCCGGCACGAGGTTCAAGGTGATGCCCACCTCGGCCCCGGGGCTGTTGGCGCGAATGATGGGCACCGCCTGCCCGTGGCTGAGCAGCAGGTGGTGACACGCCGCCAGCGCATCCGGCACGCTCGTGCGCCCCGGAGCGTGCAGCCCAGTCTCGTACCCCAGGCGGCCCGCGCACCAGGGCTCGTTGTGGGTGATCCAGTGCTTCACCCGGTCGCCCAGTCGCTTGCTCACGACCTCGGTCAGGCGCAAGAACGCGTCCACGGTGTCGCGATTGGGCCAGCCCCCCGCGTCCTCGAGCCCCTGGGGGAGGTCCCAGTGGTACAGGGTCACCCAAGGGGTGATTCCCGCCTCCAGCAAGCCGTCCGTGAGCCGGTCGTAGAACGCGAGTCCGGCCTCCAGGGGTTTCGACTCGCTGCCGGTGGGGAAGATGCGCGGCCACGCGATGGAGAAGCGATAGGCCTGCAGCCCCAGCTCCTTCATCAGCGCCACGTCCTGGGGCCACCGGTGATAGTGGTCGCAGGCTACGTCGCCGTTGAGACCGTCGAGCACCTTGCCGGGGGTCCGCGCGAAGCGGTCCCAGATGCACTCGCCCCGGCCGTCCTCCCAGGCCGCACCCTCAATCTGGTAGCTCGACGTCGCGGCGCCCCAGACGAACTCCTTCGGGAACTCGATCACTCTGCTGTCTCCTTCGTGAAGTAGAGGTTGTCGACCCGGAGCTGCGGTCCGCTGACCAACCCCTCAGCGATGAGCTGGAAGCTCAGGCCGACGCTGGACAAGTCTGCACCTCCGGCGACGAAGTCCGCCAGCGGCACGACCACCTGGTGCCACTCGCCATCGTTGACGAAGCCGTAGTTCGCCACGTTCACCCGCACCTCGGACCCACTGCCTCCCCCGAAGCCAATGTCGAAGGACGCGAACTCGGGCGCGTCGGCGGCGAAGCTGACGTGCATCTGGGTCCAGGAGGACAGGTCAATGGAGGGAGTCCAGGAGACCCCGCCGCCCCACCAGCCGATGCCACTGGGGGCGATGACGTCGGACTGGTAGCCCTCCTCTCGTGCGTCGAAGTCGGGGAAGCTGTCGTAGGTTCCGTCGTAGATGAAGTAGTCCGCCGCGCCCGCCTCCAGGGGGATCAACGAGCTGTAGCCCCCCTCGTAGAAGATCCCGATGGACAAGCGCTCCTCGCCGTCCTCGTAGGGGTCCGGGCCCGGGAAGTCGTTGGGGTCTGTCGTGCCCGCGCTGTCGTCGTCATCGCCCAAGAACTGGGCGTAGTTCGGGTCCCCGATGTCCGGCCGGCACGCGAGGAGAGGCAGGGCGAGGCTCAGGCAGAGCAGATGTCGCTGGTTCATGGCGCGCTCCTAGATGTCGAGGGACTGCACAACGGCGCCGTTGCCGTTGTCGCCGGTGATGCGGACCCAACCACCTTGGGGATTGCCCCCGAGGGCGACGATTCCGTCGTACGCGAGCAGGTTCAAGGGGAGGACGAAGCCCTCTGCGGCGAAGGTCACGTCGTTGGGGAAGTTGTCGAGCACCGCCTGGTAGGCGTCGATGGCCATGGTCCGCACTGCATACAGATCCTCGGGGGCGGCGAGCTCCCGCTGGAAGATCCGCTGCAGATTGAGCGCTGTGTAGTACTGCGCCTCGCCGTGGGCGCCCTGCACGTTGATCATCGCCCAGGAGTAGAAGGCCGCCGCCGCCGCGCCGGACGACTCCACCTCCCACTTGTTGACGTTGTCCATGCCCGAGGTGGCGAACGGGTTGTCGGGGTGGTCGAGGATCGACGTCGACGGGAAGATGCCCTCGGTGCCGTCGTAGTAGGTGTAGACCACGTCGTTCAGGTCGATGGGGTAGACGTAGGTGGGTTCCTCGGGGCAACCCGAGACGAGGAGGAGCGCGAAGAGGGCGAGCAGGAGCTTGTTCATCGTCATTCCTCCTAGAGTCCGACCTGGACGTAGAGACCGAGCTCCCACTCGTTCTGCCACCCGTCGGGGTCGATGGGGTCTCGTTCGTAGCGGTTGCTGTACTGGTTGAGGTAGCGCAGCTGCCCGCGCAGACCGAGGCGCGTCCAGGGCATGCCGAGGCGCGGCGCGCTCAGGCCGACCCAGAGGTCACCCATGGCCTGCACCGGGAACGTGAGGTTGAAGTCACGGTGGTAGTCATACGGCCCGAAGTCCCCGAACTTGAGGAAGCCCTCGAAGCCCATCTTCCGGTACCAGATCTTCCAGTCGACCCCCGCGCGGTTGGCGAGGCGCTCCGACGGGCCGCTCGACTGAGCCTGTCCGCCCCAGACGTTCCCGATGATGCGCAGATTGTTTGTGGCGGCGGAGATCAGCCGGAACTTGAGGTCCCACACATTCGCCGCGGGCTGGCCCGCCCCGAGGATGAGAGGGTCGCCGGTGGCGCTCCACCCGATGTTCGAGTCCGTCGCCGTGGGCTGGATCTTGTAGACGAAGTCCATGGAGACGGCGAACTTCGCGTCCTCTCGGACGTCGTTGTCCCACTGCCACATCCAGGTCGCGGGCGTCGGGTCGTAGCCCATGAGCAACTCGAACGCGATGGTCTCGCGGTTGTCGCCCACGCGGAACGGGTCGGCGATGCGGTTGCGGGGGTTGACTCCCCGCCAGAACACGCCGTCCTGCACGCCCGCCTCGATCTGCGGCACCGCCTCTTCGAGGGGGCGCTGGTACATGAAGGCGGGGCCGATGCTCAGCTTGCCGACGTTGATGAGCACGCCGGTGATGCCATGCACGTGGTTGCCGCGGCCGGACTCCTTGAGCGACCAGCGGGCGAAGTTGATGGTGTTGTCACCACCGGAGTCCGCGACGACGCCCTTGTATGCGCCCTGGATCCACCAGTTGATGGGCCCCTTGCTCAGGCGGAACTTGATCTTGGCGCCCAGCGTGTCGGTGAAGGCGACCTTGTCATTGCGGACGAAGTAGCCGGAGTCCTTGTACGACGCCGCTCCCTCGGGGGCGCGCCGGACCGACACGAAGCTCTGACCGAGGCGCTCGGTGCCGGCCATCAGCCCGCCGAACTCGACCTGGGCCGGGCCGCGCTTGAGCGTGAGATAGACCGACGTCTTCCGACCGACGTACTCGGGGATGACGCGGGTGGCGCCCGTGGCCCCCAGGGACGTGATGTCCTCCTGGTGCATCACCGCGAAGCCAAAGGGCCCGAAGGTGCGGCCGTACTTGGCGATGACCGTGGGGTTGGCGCCCCAGGTGATCTGAGGGCCGGTGGCGATGCTGAGGCCCTCCAGGAACTTCTTGCCGTGGAACTCGAGCCCGAAGGGCACGTTGGCGTTGTAGGTGTCGATGTTCGGTCCGTACTGGGCCTCCTGATAGAAGCCGAAGAAGTCGCCGTCGTCACCCCAGTGGCCGTGGCCCCGCCGGAAGTACCCCTCCAGCTCGAACCACTTCGTGTCCCACTGGAACGACGCGCCGTGGATCTGGACGCGGTCGAAGAAGGTGACCCGCTCTTCACCCTCGGCGTCCACGACGGCCACCGGCTGCGCCCGCGCCTCGTAGAAGATCTCGTCGATACGGTTCTGGGCAGCGTTGGCCACCACGTTGATGCCCACCTCGGCCCGGAAGTTGGGCGTCGGGGTGACCTTGAGATCGACGTAGAAGCTCTCGGTGTGGTCGAACCTGATCTTCTCCTTGCCCGTGCCCGGCACGTAGCTCCCCGAGGTGGCGTACCCGCCGATGTCGGCCCGGATGTTGGCGATGACCGCCTTCTGGATCTCCGCCAGCACCTTCTCGGCGCGGTCGGCCTGGTACCCCGCCTTGAAGGCGATGGGCTTGAGGCGGTCGAAGTGCCGCTCGATGGTCTCCGGCGTGGCGCGCTCCTCGTAGGGATGCAGCGTGAAGGCCTCCTTGAGCATGTAGTACGCGGACCGGGGCTGGACCTCGTAGATGCCCGCGGAGTTCGGCGGGGTCTTCGCCGCGATGCCGAACCACTCCTCGTTCATGTTGTTGCCGCCCTCGACGAAGTCCAGGGGGTAGGCCCGGTTGGGCCAGGTGGCGCTGTTGTTCTGGATGTCGAGGTCGTACTCCTGGCCCGTCTTCCACCAGCCGTCGGACCATTGGAAGATGTACCCACCGAGGGCCGAGCCGGACTTGCCGTTGCCATAGGCGTGCTCGTACATCTCCTGCCACTGGCCTCGCAGGTACCAGGCCTGGTCCAGGTGGTCTTCCTTGTCGTCCCGGGCGTTGTAGGCATCGGCCCCGAACTCGGCGAACATCACCGGGATGTCGAGCTTGGCCACCACCTCGTCGAACAGGTTCCCGAAGCTCACGCCGCGGTAGACGTTGCTGCCCATGATGTCGAGGTTGGGCACGTGCTCGGCGATGAGGTCGATGTACTGCAGGTCGCCGTTGCAGATGGACACCGGGTGGTTGGGGTCCATGGCATGGATGGCGTCCACCAGCTCGCCGTAGAGCGTGTAGAGGTGCACCGCCCGGGCCTTGTCGCGCTCGCCCTGGGGTAGCGCCTCGATCTCGAAGCTGCTCCAGGACAGGCCGTAGTTGTTCTCATTGCCGAGCAGGTAGAAGAGCATCCCCTTCGTGTCCTTGAACCTCTCGAAGTTCTTCATCACGTCGGCCTTGACCACCTCCCGGGTGCGGGCGTCGCTGTAGTCCACGACCGGGACCCACTTGCCGTCGATGTCGAAGCCGTAGCGCGCCATCGTGTGGTTGATCATCGTCCAGATGCCGTACGTCTCGTAGATGTAGGTCACCCAGCGCGGAGGCGTCGTGTAGTACTGGCGGATGGTGTTGATGCCCATCGCCTGCATCAGCTCCATCTCGGGAGCGAGGGCCCGCTTGATCCACTCGTCGTCGTGGGCCCAGAAGTCGTAGCTGTAGTTCTCACCGATGGGCACGTAGCCCCAGTTCATGCCGTACAGGTAGACGGGCTCTCCGTTGGCGAGCAGCTTCCAGCCGTCCTCGTCGCGGTAGACCTCGACGACGTCCCCGCCGCCGTCAGCCATGCGCACGACGGTGGGGGGAGCTGGGACCACCTCGGCCGGGGCAGGCGCGACGACGTCGACCGCTGGGGCTGGCTCGCCCTCGGGAGCAGGCTCCTCGGGAGCAGGCTCCTCGTCCGGGGGCGGGTCTTCCTGGGCCCAGGCGGGCGCCGCGAGCAGCAGCACCCAGGAGCAGAAGATGAGGAGAAGGCTGCGATTCATTGCGTCCTCGCGGTGTGGAGATGACAGGCGACCCGGTGGCCGGGTCCTAGTTGAATGACGGGCGGAGTGGTGGTGGTGCACGCGGCGACGGTCTGTCGGCACCGGGCAGCGAAGGGGCAGCCGGGCCTTGGGTCCACCAGCGGAGGCGTCCCGGGATCGGCGGGGAGAGGGTCGTGCAGGGAGCCCCCTCGGCGCGGCACCGCAGCCATCAGGAGCTGACTGTAGGGATGAGCCGGCTCCTTCACGAGCTGGTCCGCCGGCGCCTCCTCCATCATCCGCCCCGCGTACATCACCACGATGCGGTCGGCGAGATGCTTCGCCGCCGCGAGGTCGTGCGTGATGAAGAGGATGGCCAGCCCCCGCTTGTGACGCAGGTCATCGAGGAGACGCAGCACGTCCATGCGGATGCTGACGTCGAGCATCGACGTGGGCTCATCGGCCAGGATGATGTCCGGCTCAGGAGCCAGGGCCCGCGCGATGGCGACCCGCTGACGCTGCCCGCCACTCAACGAGTGAGGGTGCTGGTCGATGAAGTCCTCGGCCGGCCTCAGGCCTACGTCGTCCAGAAGCTCGAGGGCGGCGCTCCGGGCGTTCTCCTTGGTCGCCTTTCCGTGCAGAAGCAGCGGCCGCTCGATGTGGTGCGCCACCGTGTGCACGGGGTTCAACGAGCCAAAGGGGTCCTGGAAGATCATCTGGACGCGACGCCGGTACGCCAGGCTGGCGCGCCGGGGCTCGCTGACGAGCACGTCGTCACCGTCGAGCAACATGGCTCCGCCAGTGGTCGGCACCAGGCGTGAGATGAGGCGGGCGATGGTGGACTTGCCGCTGCCCGACTCCCCGACGACCCCGACGATCTCGCCGCGGTCGAGGGTGAACGAGACCTCCTGCGTCGCCTTGAGAAGCCGCGGGGTGAAGAACCCTCCCACCCGAAACGACGTGGAGACGTCGCGCAGCTCGAGGAGCGGTGTGGCGGCGGCGTTCATGCGACCTCCAGCACGTGGCAGGCTGCCCAGTGGTCAGCCCCGATCTGAACGAGGGGTGGCTCGCGGGTCTCGCACACGTCCAGAGCGTCGGCGCAGCGGGGGTGGAACCGGCATCCCGGCGGCGGGTTCTTCAGCGACGGCGGCGAGCCGGGGATCGAGACGGGAGCCTCGTCGCTGTCGATGCGAGGAATGGCCCCCAACAGCCCCTTGCTGTAGGGGTGGCGGGCGCCATCGCGGAACAGCTGGGTCGGAGCGACCTCCACGAGCCGGCCCGAGTACATGACCCCGATGCGCGTCGCGAACTCGAGCAGCAGCGAGACATCGTGGGTGATGAAGAGCACCGCGAAGCCCAGCTCCGCCTGAAGCGCCACCAGCTTGCGCATGATCTGCCGCTCCACGACCACATCCAGAGCCGTGGTGGGCTCGTCCATGAACACCAGCGGGGGCGTCAGGGCCAGAGCGATGCCGAGAACCACGCGCTGTCGCATCCCCCCCGAGAGCTCGTGGGGGTAGCTGCGCAGGTGGTGCCGGTCGATCTCCACCAGGTCCAGGAGCTCCCCGGCACGCTTCTTCGCAGCTGCGCCGGTGATCCCGTGGGCCGCCAGCGTGTCCAGCACGTGGTCGAGCACCGTCATCACGGGGTTCATGGCGTTGAGCGCGCTCTGCATCACCATCGAGACGTCGCGCCAACGCCACTGCCGCAGCTCGGCGTCGCTCATGCGGAGCACTTCGCGACCGCGGAACCGCACGCTGCCTCCGGTGATGACGGCGGGCTGGCCGAGCACGCGCATCGCTGCCTTGGCGACGGTGGACTTTCCGCTGCCCGACTCCCCCACGAGCCCGAGGATCTCGCCGTCCTCGAGGGTGAAGCTCACCTTGCTGGTCGCCCGCACGGGGCCGTCCGCGGCGAGGTAAGCCACGTCGAGGTTCTCCACGCGGAGGAGCGGCTCAGGCAAGGCCCACCTCCACCGGCGTGGCCGCCCCAGGAGGTGGAGTCACGCTGAGTTGCTTGCGCCAGATGGTCTCGCTCTGAAGCGCGGGGTTGGCGATCTCGTCGATGGCGAAGTTGATGAGGGTGAGGCCAAACCCCACGAGGGCAATGCAGGCGCCCGTGGGCACGAAGGTCCACCATGCGCCGGTGAGCAGGGCGGAGTCGTTGCTCGCCCAGTACAGGTTCGTCCCCCAGGTGACCGCACCGATGTCCCCCAGTCCCAGGAACTCGAGGCCCACCTGCGCCCCGATGGCGTACACCGTCGCGCCGATGAACGACGAGACCATCAGCGACAGCATGTTGGGCAGGATCTCGGCCATGACGATGCGCAGGGGCCCGTCGCCAGACACCTGGGCCGCCGCCACGAAGTCCTTGCCCCGCAAGGACAGCGTCTGGGCCCGCAGGACCCGCGCGTTCCACGCCCAACCCGTCAGGGTCAGGACCGCGAGCAGGGTGCCCGGCCCCGCGGGAAGCCAGGCCGCGACCACCACCATGAGGGGCAGGCCCGGCAGGACCAGGAAGACGTTGGTCAGCAGAGACAGGCCTTCGTCGACGCGCCCTCCCACGTACCCGGCCGTCGCCCCGATGACGGAGCCAATGCCGATGACGAGGAACCCGCACGTGAAACCGACGGCGAGGGTCAGGCGAGCCCCCACCACGGTCTGGGCGAAGACGTCCTGACCCTGACCCGTGGTGCCAAACCAGTGGGCGGCGGATGGAGGCTGATGCGGCGTGGCCACGAACGCGCTGGCGTCCTGCACCAACGAGGGACCCACGAGGGACATCAGGACGAAGGCCCCCACGATGGCCAAGCCCACCATGGACTTGCGGTTCCCGAGCAGCGCGTCGAGCCAGCGCCTCCCCTCCGAACGCCCGCGGCTCATCGTCGCGTCCTCGGGTCGAGGGCCACGGTGGCGCAGTCCACAAACCAGTTCGCAGCGAGCACGGCGAGGCTGATGGTGAGGAAGAGCCCCTGCATCAAGGGGTAGTCCTGGGCGCGCACGCTCTGGATCAGCAGGTAGCCCTGTACCGGGTAGCTGAAGATGATCTCGGTGAGCAGGGCCCCGCCGAGCACGAAGCCGAGAGCCATCCCGAAGCCCGTGACGTTGGGGAGAATCGCGTTGCGAGCGGCATAGGCCAGCATCACCCGGCGCGGGGCGAGACCGCGGGCGTGGGCGTATTCGATGAAGTCGCTGCCCAGCACTCCGATCATCGTGTTGCGCATGGCGAGCATCCAGCCGCCCAGGCTCACCGCCACCAGCGTCAGCGCCGGCAGGAGCGTGTGCCGGAAGACCGAGGCGAGGAACTCCGGCGACAAGCCCGGCGTGAGCTGGTCGCTGTAGGCGTGGCGCAGGGGGAAGAGCCCCATGCCGAAGCCGAGGACGAACAGCGCGAGCATCGCCAGCCAGAAGTAGGGAAAGGCACCCAGGAGGGCGAGGACTGGAGGCAGCACCGAGTCGAGCCAGCCCCCGCGGCGCCAGGCGGCGAGAGTGCCGAGCAGGGTCCCGGCCGCGAAGGCCACGACCACTGCGCTGCCGGCGAGCACGACCGTCCAGAAGAGGCCGCGCAGGAGCACCCCGGTGACGGGTTCGGGGAAGTAGGCCACCGACGTGCCGAAGTCACCGACGAGGGCGTGGCGCAAGTACGTCCAGTATTGGGACCACCAGGAGGCATCGGACAGCCCGAAGGTCTCACGCAGCGCGTCCATGGCCTCGGGGCTCAGTTGCCCTTGGAAGCGCGCGAACATCACGGTCGCCGGGTCCCCGGGCATCATCCGCGGGATGAGAAAGTTGAGGGACAGCGCGACCCACGCAGCCAGCAGGTAGAAGCCGAGGCGACCGAGCAAGTAGCGGGCAGTTCCCCCCATCTCAGTTGCCCTCCGCCACGACGGGCTCGCGGGGCGCGATGCGGGTCAACACGTGCAAGAACTCGAGCTCGTGGTTGGGGGAGAGTCGCGAGTACGGGTTCTCCGCCGACGGGAAGCCCGTGAACCGGGTGGTGTTCGCCTCGCCCCAGGAGGGGTCGAGGAACAGGGGAAGCAGCGGCGCCGTGGCCTGAAACCGCGCCTGGAGAGCGTGGGCGATGCGCTCCTGTTCGGCGGGGTCGGCGGTGCGCTCGAATGCCGCCAGGAGCGTGTCCGCCTCGGGGTCCGAGAATCGATGCCAGTTCTGGGGTGCCACCTCGCCAATGGGGAACATCGAGCCGCTCGACATGGCGCCAACCCAGAACCCGTATGGCGTGGGTCCGTAGGAGGCCCACCCGATGGACAGGGCGAACTCGCCGCGCTGGAGCTGGTCGAACCAGGCGCCGAAGTCGTAGCTCTTGACCGAGACGTCGAGCCCCACCCCTTGCAGGTTCCGGGCGATGACCTGGGCGGCGCGCACCCAATCGGACCATCCGGTGATGCAGGACAGCTCGAGGGTGACGGGCTGTCCGTCGGTGCCGCGGCGTAGACCGTCCTCTCCCAGAGGGAGTCCGGCCTCATCCAGGAGGCGCGCCGCCTCGGCGGGGTCGAAGTCTGTCCACGGGTCCTCGGTCAGGGCCGCCTCGTCCCGCCACTGCGCGTAGCCATCGGACAGGCCGCTCACGTCGGCAGGAGAGGTGTAGTCGTACATCGCCACCTGCACGACCTTGTCCCGGTCGATGGCTCGCGAGAGGGCCTTGCGGACCCTCGCGTCCTTCAGGGGCCCCACCGTGTGGTTCGGGTACAGGAAGATGGCCCCGCCGAAGTTGGGGAACCAGTAGCGGTGATGCTCCGGGTTGCGGCCGGCGAAGATGCGGTCGATGGCGGGGATGAAGTTGCCAGCCCAGTCCACCTCGCCGTGCATCAGCGCGATGGTCGCCTGCTCGTTCGACGGAATCGCGGGAAAGCGGAGCGCCTCGATCTTCGGGGCTCCGTCCATCCAGTAGTTCGGGTTCTTGCCCAGCTCCCAGACCTGGTGGTCGAACCGACGGACCTCGGTGAACGGTCCCGTGGCCACGGGGTCTGGATTCGTCCAGGAGACGGGCTCCTCGACGGACTCCCAGACATGGCGCGGCACGATGACCTGGTGGGCGATCTTCTCCATCCCCGGCACGAAGGGGCGCGCGAAGGCGAACTGCACCGTCTGGGGGTCAGGCGCGCTCACGGACCGCAAGTAGCGCCAGTGTCCCTGGGTATCGAACGCCGGCACCTTCTTCATGAGGTCAAAGGTGAAGACCACGTCGTCCGCAGTGAACGCCTCCCCGTCGGACCACCGCACGCCCTCCCGCAAGGAGAAGCTCAAGGAGGTGACGTCCTCGCCCCAGGTGAAGCCCGTGGCCAGCCAGGGTGTCCAGGCGCCCTGGGCGGGGTTGTGCACCATCAGGGGTTCGTAGATTCCGCCGCGCGTGGGCCAGCGGGCGAGTCCTCCTGCCAGCAACGGATTGAAGTTCCGCACCCAGGAACCCACCTGCTCCCGGCTGACCACCAGCACGCCCGGTTCCGGCTCCATGGCCGGCTCCGCACATGCGGGGGTCAAGATGGCCGCCACCAGGGCGCCCACCAGGAGGATGCGAGTCATTGGGGAGTTACTCCGCGGCGGCCGAGAAGGCCCGAATCCAGTCGACCTCCATGGTCACTTCGTCGGGCGTCGAGGCGTCTGGGGGCAAGGGGTAGTTCCCGCCCACGGCGACGTTGAGGATCATGAAGAAGGGGTGGTCGTAGACCCAGGTTCCGAACTGCGGAACCTCGTCCCGACTGAAGGTGTAGAAGAGCTCGTCGTCGAGGAACCACCAGATGCGGTCCGGGTCCCACACGACGTTGTAGATGTGGAAGTCGTCGGCGAGGGACCCGTCTGCCCTCACGGTGCCGCCGATCCCCTGGCCACCGGAGTATCCGGGGCCGTGCACGGTGCCGTTGAGGTCTGCTGGAGCCGACCCTCGCAGCTCGAGGATGTCGATCTCGCCGCAGTCGGGCCAGCCAGCGTCCTCGAAGTCGTTGCCCAGCATCCAGAACGCAGGCCAGATGCCCTTGCCGGCGGGCAGCTTGATGCGGGCGCCGATCCAGCCGTACTCGACCTCTTCGAGGCCTTCGGTCTTGATGCGGGCCGAGGTCCACTCGTTGCCCTCGTACTGCTCGCGCTTCGCGGTGATGAGCAGGCGTCCGTCGCCGGAGAGGCCGACGTTCTCGGGGCGGTCGGTGTAGTGCTGGAGTTCGTTGTTGCCCCACCCCCACCCGCCGATGTCGGCGGTCCAGCGGTCGGGGTTGGGGAAGGCTCCCTCGTCCCCATCGAAGTCTTCGGTCCAGAGCAGGTCCCACGGGCCGTCCGGGACGTCCGTGCGGCAACCAGCGAGGAGCAGGAGGGCTGCGAGGCCAGCGAAGGTGAGAGACTTCATGGAGGGGCTCCTGGGTCTCCCCAGGAGTGCTCAGCGCACCCCTGGGGACTCCCTGTTGGACGGGTCCAGAGTCGCCTAGGGCGCCATCTGGATGTCGTCGACGTAGAACGTGCCGGTGCCGCCGCTCGCTCCATCGACGCCGAAGTACGGGAAGATGGAGAGCTTGTCGTACGTGTTGCCGGCGGCAAACCCTTGCCCGTTCGGGAACGGGGCGGACAGGTCAAAGGTCACGGTCTGCCAGGTGCTGGCGGTTCCGGTGAAGGTGGCCTGCTTCTCGATGAAGATGCCAGCGTTGGTGCTGTCCTCCACCTTGAGCAGGAAGTCGATGTTCGAGACGGGCGACCAGACATCCACGGTCATCTCGAGGTCGGTGGCAGTCAGCGGGAGCGCGGCGATGGAGTCGAGGGCTCCTCCCGTCGAGATCGTCACTCCAGCCCACGTGGGGGACGAAGCCACCTTGTCGAGCTGGGCGACCATGTTGCTGGAGTCCGTCGGGTCCACGACCGCCGCGCCCGATGCGTCGCCGAAGCCCACGAAGGAGTAGGTGGTCGAGCTGTCGTCAAACGTGATCGGGACCCCCGTAGCCACGACCGCGGCCGGGCAGGCGGTGGAGTACATCGTGCCGAGGAACCAGACGTCATCGACGTAGTAGGTCTTGTCGACTCCGCCCGCGTCGGCGCCGGAGGTGCCGAAGTTGGGGAAGATCGAGATGCGGTCGTAGGTGACCGTGGGATCGAACGTCCCGCCGGTCGCCGCCGAGTAGTCGATGGTCAGGGTCTCCCAGTTCGACGCCGCCGACACGGTGCCCTGAGCTTCAGCGTACTGGGCGCCATTGCCGCTGTTCTCGATCTTGATCATGAACGGAACCGCAGGGTCCGGTGACCAGACATCGATGCTCAGCTCGGTCTCTGTCGCCGTGAAGGGCATCACGGCCACGGTGTCGCCTGCGCAGGCGGACATCGTCACGCCGGCCCAGGTCTCAGCCGCTGCGCCCTTGCCGAGTTCGGCGACCATGTTGGTCGCGTCCGTGGGATCGACCACCGCCGAGCCTCCAGCGCCACCGAAGCCGGTGAAGGTCGGGGCCACGCCTTCGAAGTCGAAGACCACGGTGTCGCCGCCGCCAGCGCTGTCGTCGTCGTCACCCGCGCTGTCGTCGTCGTCACCCGCGCTGTCGTCGTCGTCACCAGCCGCCGGACAGTCCGTCGAGTACACCGTGCCGAGGAACCAGACGTCATCGACGTAGTAGTTCTTGTCGACCCCACCTGCGTCCGCGCCAGAGGTGCCGAAGTTGGGGAAGATGGAGATGCGGTCGTAGGTGACCGCGGGGTCGAACGTGCCGCCCGTCGCAGCCGAGTAGTCGACCGTCAAGGTCTCCCAGGCCGACGCTGCCGACACGGTGCCCTGCGCTTCGGCGAACTGGCTTCCGTCAGCGCTGTTCTCGATCTTCACCAGGAACGGCACCGCGGCATCTGGCGACCAGGCGTCGATGGAGAGCGAGGTCTCGGTGGCCGTAAACGGCATCACTGCGACGGTGTCTCCCTCGCAGGCCGACATCGTGACTCCGGCCCAGGTCTCCGCGGCTGCGCCCTTGCCGATCTCGGCGACCATGTTGGAGGAGTCGGTTGGGTCGACCACGGCCGATGCGCCGGCGCCACCGAATCCGGTGAAGGTCGGGGCGTCACCCTCGAAGTCGAAGATCACCGTGTCAGTCAGGGGCCCAGTGGCGTCGTCGTCGTCTCCGCCGGAGTCGTCGTCGTCACCCGTGGCGTCGTCGTCGTCGCCCGTCGCGTCGTCGTCGTCACCCGTGGCGTCATCGTCGTCGCCCGTCGCGTCATCGTCGTCGCCCGTCGCGTCGTCGTCGTCGTCGATGGCGGTGCCATCGTCGTCCGCGCCGTCACCGGGGCAGCCGACACCGAACACGCCGAACATCATCAACGCGACAAACAGCCGCATCGTCATCTGAAGGCTCGAGGCCTGGGGAGTGCGCATGGAAATCTCCTGGGTCATGCGCCGCCGGGCAGTGCCACAGCGGGGTGGTTGAAGTGGGGACGCGAGTCGGGACGACCTGCGAAGAGGGAAGGGTCGGCGAGGCATGCTTCGAGGACCTGGGTGGCGGCTCCGGTGACGACCGCGGCTTCCTTCAGCTCAGAGACCACGACCTCCGTCGCTGCAAAGGAGCGGCCCAGCGTGCGCTGGGCGAGGGTCTTCTCCATGGGACGCAGCAGAAGGTCGTCCGCGAGCACGGGAAGGCTGCCCCCGAGCACGACGCGGGCGGGGTTGAGCAGGTTGACGAGGTTGGCGACCGCCGTGCCCAGGTAGGCGCCCGCCTCCGCGAGCACCTCGCGGGCCACGGCGTCGTCCGCGCGGGCGGCCATGGCGATGGCCGCGGGCGTCGGCTCCACTCGCGCCAGGACCGACGGCGAGTCGTCGTCCAGGCGCGCCCGCACCTCCCGGGTGAGAGAACCCGAGCCGATCATCGCCTCGAGACAACCATTGAGACCACAGCGGCACTTCGGCCCCCGAGGATCGATGGCGGTGTGCCCGATCTCGCCTGCGATGCCTGCGGAGCCGCGAAAGAGCCGGCCGTCGATGACCAGACCCGCGCCGACCCCCGTGGCCACCTTGATGTAGGCCATGTCGCCGCTGCGCTGGCCCGCCCCCCACCAGTACTCAGCCAGAGCACCGACGTTGGCGTCGTTGTCGATCCACACCGGCAGTCCCGAGAAGCCGCGGACCCGCGAGAGCACCGGAACTCCCTCCCAGGCCGGGAGGATGCGCGCCGAGAGCTCGTCGGGGTTCTTGGGGTCGAGGGGCGAGGGAACCGAGAGGCCCACCCCCACCACGATGCGGTCCATCTTGAAGGCGGAGGCCATCGACGCGGACAGCAGGCGGTCCACGAGGTCGAGGGTGCCGTGGGGGTCCTCCTCGACGGGGTACGCCATCCGGTCGGAGCGGAGGAGCTTGCCCGCGGCGTCCATGAGCGCGATGCGGACGTGTGACGCGCCGAGGTCGACTCCAAGGAAGGCGAAGCGGTCCGTAGCGAAGCGCAACACCACGGGGGGCCGGCCTCCCTTCGAGCGCGCCACATGGGAGATGACGATCAGCCCCTGGTCCAGGAGGTCCTGGACGATGCTCCCCACCGTGGATGGAGCAAGGCCGATCTTGCGCGACAGCGAGGCCCGGGACACCTCGCCGGCCTCCCAGATCGTGCGCAGGACCTTCGTCCGATTGTCTTCGCGGGTTCCGCCATCCTGACTCATGGGAGGTACTTTATTCTTCGGTCGAAGAAAAAAGCAAAGGGAAAAGTTCGATAGTCGAATTAATAGGTACTGTGGCCTCAGGAGCGAGGACGTTCCGGGTCTCGACGACACCCATTCCAGCCGCTCGGAGGCGCCATGAAACGTGCACTGATCGCCATCGCCTTTGGACTCCTGCTGGTCGGGTGCGGCGCGACATCACCCCCGGAGTCTTCTCCGGAGACCACCTCCGAGAGCGGCCCTTCGGAGGCGAAACCGCCCACCGGGTCTGAGACGCGTCGGGCTTTCGCCCCCGTGCGGGATGGTGCTCCGGTGATCGCCGGGATCTCGTACGGGCCATTCCGCGCAGGGCAGAAGCCCGGCGGGCCCGACCCCACGCCCGAGCAGATCCTCGAGGACCTGCGCATCCTCGCGCCCCGCTGGGGGATGATCCGCCTCTACAGCAGCCGCGGGCCGGCAGAGATCATCCTGCGCACCATCCGGGACGAGAAGCTGCCCATCGCCGTCATGGTCGGGGCCTGGATCGCGCCGGACGACGCGAAGGCAAACGCCCTCGAGGTCGTCGAGGCCATTCGGCTCGCCAACGCCTACCCCGAGCAGGTCCTCGCGGTGAGCGTCGGCAACGAGAGCCAGGTGGAGTGGTCGGGCCACCGCTCCAAGCGCGATCTGCTCATCGCGCACATCAAGACGGCGCGGGCGGGCGTGAAGCAGCCCGTCACCACCGCCGACGACTACAACTTCTGGAACAAGCCCGCCAGCCACGCCGTGGCCGACGAAGTCGACTTCCTGCTCCTGCACGCGTATGCCATGTGGAACCAGCAGACGCTCGCGAATGCGGTCGCCTGGACGGAGACCACCATCGCCTCCATCAAGAAGGAGCACCCCGACCTCCCCATCGTCATGGGCGAGACGGGCTGGGCCACTGAGCTCAACCCCGAAGGCGACGAGGTGAACTACATCAAGGCGCCGGCCGGAGAAGCCGAACAGAAGCAGTTCTTCACCGAGTGGACCGCCTGGGCCGCCAAGGTGAAGCAGCCCTACTTCTACTTCGAGGCGTTCGACGAGCCCTGGAAGGGCAGCGACAACCCCCGTGAAGTCGAGAAGCACTGGGGCCTCTACAACGAAGACCGCACGCCGAAGATGGTGCTGAAGGAGGTGGTGCCGTGAGCGAGCAACCGAAGCCCGGCCCGCCCCAGGACCCCTTCGGGAAGCCAGCCTCCCCCGAGGCTGCCGGCCTCTTCGCCAACGCGCTGGCGGCCTGGCACCTGCGCTTCGGCGCCGACAACGACACCAGGCCCGAGGACCGCGTGGGCTTCCTGCGCATGGTGATCTACGGCATCGGCGCCTTCGTGAACAACACGCTCGCGGCGGCCATCGGCGGAATGCTCATCGTGCTCAACCTGGGACTCGGCATGGACCCGGCGTTGGTGGGCCTGCTCGGCGCCCTGCCCCGGCTGACCGACGCCATCACCGACCCCCTGATGGGCTACATCAGCGACCACACGAAGTCTCGATGGGGACGCCGCCGTCCCTACATCTTCGCTGGCGCAATCGCGGCGGGCCTCATCTACATGGTCCTGTGGTGGCTGCCGCTCGGACAGTCCGAGACCTTCTACTTCGTCTGGTTCCTCGTCGGCTCGATCCTCTTCTATCTCGCCTACACCATCTTCGCGACGCCCTGGGTCGCCATGGGCTACGAGCTCACGCCCGACTACAACGAGCGCACGCGGCTCATGGGCACCCAGAACTTCATCGGACAGCTCGCCTACGTGGTGTCGCCCTGGTTCCTCTGGTTCATGACCAACAAGGACTGGTTCCCGGACCAGGTGGAAGGCGCCCGCTGGCTCGCCATCATCATCGGCGTCGTGGTCATCGGCCTGGGCATCCTGCCCGCCATCTTCCTGCGGGAGCGCTTCGCCGAAGCAGCCGTCGACGACAACCCCGAGCCCGACGAGCCGTCGCGAGGCTTGGTCCACAGCCTCAAGGACTTCGGCCAGGGCTTGAAGATCACCCTGTCCTCGACCTCGTTCCTGAAGCTCGGAGCCGCCACTTTCCTGGTGTTCAACGGCTTCATCCTCATCAGCTCGTTCCAGTTCTACGTCATCATCTACTACGTCTTCGGTGGCGATCAGGAGCTCGGCTCGGAGTGGGCCGGCTACTCCGGCACCGTCGGTGCCGTCTCGACCTTCATCGTGATCACGCTCATCACGTGGCTCGGCACCAAGGTCGGCAAGCGGCGGGCCTTCTTCGGAGCCATCGGCGTGTCCATGGTCGGATATGCGCTCAAGTGGTTCTGTTACAACCCCGAGATCCCCTGGCTTCTCCTGGTCCCCGCACCGCTGATGGCGTTCGGCCTCGGGGGGCTCTTCACCTTGATGGGCTCGATGATCGCCGACGTGGTCGACGAGGATGAGCTGATCACCCAGGAACGCCGCGAAGGCATGTTCGGCTCCATCTTCTGGTGGGTCGTGAAGCTCGGAATGGCGGCGGCCCTCGCGGGTGGCGGGTACCTCCTCAATGCCACGGGCTTCGACGTCGAGCTCGGCGGCAACCAGGCAGCGAACACCATCTTCTGGATGCGCGTGTGTGATGCCTTCGTGCCCGTCGTCACCTCGGCCTTGGCCATCTGGGCGGTGTGGAGCTACCCCATCACCGAAGAGACAGCCAACGCCACCCGCTTGGAGCTCGAGCGCCGGCGCGGAACCGAGGCGGCCCCCGCGGCTTCCTGACCCGGCTCCCCCCTCCTCCACGGTCTGACGCCATGACACCGACTCGCCCGGATCCCCCGGGACGGGGTCCGGTAGGTTTCGCGCGCCGAACCCAAGGAGGACTCCATGCCGACCGTCGCGCGCGCTCTTCCCTTCGCCCTCGCCGCACTGCTTCTCCCCGCTGCCGCCTCCGCGAACAGCGACCACCTGCTCATCACGGAGGTGGCCTACGACGTGTCGGCGAGCCCCGAGAACAGCGAGTGGTTCGAGATCTACAACCCCACCGACACCGACATCGTGCTCAACGACGGCACCGCCCAGTACTTCGTCTCCGACGACGAGGACGTGTACTGGCAGGTGGTCAATGGGTCGGTCAGCAACTCCGGGTCTGACTGGCTGCTCGGCTTCCCCGTGGGCACCGTGCTCCCAGCCCGCTCCTTCCTCGTGGTGGTGAAGGATGACTTCGCGTTCTTCGGTGAGTTCTTCGCCGCCGGTCAGGCGGCCTTCGAGGATCAGCCCGGCTCCCCGCAGATCTTCGAGTTCTCCACGGACACGGACGCCATCACCGACATGGTGAACTTCGGCTCGGGCACCACCCTCAGCCTCACCAACAGCGGCGAGGACCTGGTGCTGTTCTACTGGGACGGCGTCTCGGACCTCGTGCAGGACGTCGACCACGTGTGCTGGGAGGACCTCACCGAGCTCATCAACAAGACGGGCGTCGCCATCGACGGCCCCGACGCCGATGGGAGCAACTCGGTCTTTCTCACCGACGCCGGTGGAGCCACCGCCGCGCCGGCCACCCCGGGTGGGCTCACCATTCAGCGGGCCCATGCGCTGGAGACCGGAGAGGTCTCGAGCGGCGGCAACGGCATCACCGGCCACGACGAGACCACCGAGCAGTGGGGCACGTCCTTCGTCGTCGGTGGCCCCACGCCGGGGCGCTTCCTCATCGAGACCGACGGAGACCTGGCGGACCTCGCAGCCGCTGCAGCCCCCCTGGCCGTCTCCCAGGCAGATGGGCCCGGCATGGGCTCCACGACCGACTTCGGCGGCGACGGCTCCATCACCGAGCTCTACGCCGTGCCCGAAGACACCGACGGTGATGGCCTCGCGGACGTGCTCCATGTGGGCATCCGCGGCGAGTTCTGGACCACGGGGCCGGGCACCAACGGGACGTACATCGGGCTCGACGTGAACCCAGGCTCGGGCGTGGGAGTGACCGCGCTGATGTCCCCCGGGACCGACGGCTCGGACGTGACGGGCGCCCTCGACTACGACATCACCTACTCCGAGGTCATGCTGGGCGCGGACCCGCTGGCCGCGGGGATTGGCTTCGACGCGGTCCTCGGCTTCACCGAAGACGCCTGTCCCACATCGGACCTCTGCGGCGCGCGCGGGCTGGGGAGCGACGGGGTCGGGGGCTTCCTCACGGACTACGCATTCCTCGGCGACTTCGCCACCCTCTCCGATGTGGCGGTCGGGATCTGCCGCCCCACCCTGCCCGGAGCCATCGGCACGGTCTACGCCGCCCCCGAAGGACTCGAGTTCGCGGTGCCCCTGGCCGATCTCGACCTCCCCAACGTGGTCGCGCTGGCCGCGTGGAGCTCCGGGGATGGCGCCGTCGGCCCCAGCCCGAACACCCTCCCCGAGAACGCGTCCAACACGTTCGGCGCCGCGGAGACCCTGGAGGCCGTTGCCTGCGTGGGCATCGACGGTCCCCTCCCCCAGGCCTACGCCGACGCGGACGGCGATGGCGAAGGCGACCCCGCGACCAGCGTGGCCGTCTGTGGCACCGCTCCTTCGGGCCTCGTGAGCAACGGCGACGACTGCGACGACAGCGACGCATTGGTGAACACCGGCGCGACCGAGGTCTGCGACGGCGACGACGAAGACTGCGACGGAGACGTCGACGAGGGCTTCGACGCCGACGGCGACGGCGCCTACGACGGCTCCATCACGGGCTGCGTGACCGCCTACGGCGCCAGCAACGTGGACTGCGATGACGCAGACGCCACCATCTTCCCCGGCGCGACGGAGCTGTGCGACGGCGCCGACAACGACTGCGGTGGTGACATCGACGAGGACTTCGACACCGACGGCGACGGCGCCTTCACCAACACCGTCAACGAGTGCATCACCACCTACGGCCCGACGGCCGTGGACTGCGACGACACCAACGCCACGCTCTTCCCCCTCGCCACCGAGGTGTGCGACGGCGACGACGAGAACTGCAACAGCGTGACCGACGAGGGCTTCGACACCGACGGCGACGGGTACTTCGACGGTTCCGATGCCGGCTGCGTGGCGTACTACGGAGCGGCCGTGGACTGCGACGACAGCGAGGCGGCGACGAACCCCGCTGCCACGGAGGACTGCGGCAACCTGCTCGACGACGACTGCGATGGACTGGTTGATCTGGCCGACACGGACTGCGTCCTCGGGGACGACGACGACGCCACGGGAGACGACGACGACTCGGGTGACGACGACGACTCGGGTGACGACGACGACGCGACCGGCGACGACGACGACTCGGGTGACGACGACGACGCCACCGGCGACGACGACGACTCGGGTGACGACGACGACGCCACTGGAGACGACGACGACTCGGGTGACGACGACGAC
>JAGSHC010000274.1 GCA_023954745.1 Deltaproteobacteria bacterium
CGACTGCTCCGGCGACGCGGTCTGCATGGACGGCACCTGCACCGCCGACTGCATGATGACCGGCTGCTCCACCGGCACCTGCGACATCGCCGCCGGCGTCTGCACCGAGCCCACCGGCACCCCCGGCGCGGGCGACCCCTACGCCGACCCCACCCTCGACTGGGACGGCGACGGCATCCCCAACTACCTCGAAGGTGACGGCGACGCCGACGGCGACGGCCTCCCCAACTGGCTCGACTACGACTCCGACGGCGACGGAATCCTCGACGCCATCGAGGGGTCCGGCGACACCGACGGCGACGGCGTGCTCGACAGCCAGGACCTCGACTCGGACAACGACGGCATGCCCGACGAGCAGGAGGTGGGCGACTACGACGACCTGCCCCTGGACTCCGATCTGGACGGCATCCCGGACTTCCAGGACATCGACTCGGACAACGACGGCATCCCGGACGTCACCGAGACGGGCCCCGGCGGGGAGGAGATGGACACCGACGGCGACGGCGTGCCCAACCACCTCGACGAGGACAGCGACAACGACGGCACCTCGGACAGCGAAGAGGCTGGCTGGGAGCCCACCCAGCCCGCCGACTCCGACGGGGACGGGATCCCCGACTACCTCGACAACGACCGGGAGAACCCCGGGTTCGACCTCCTCGACACCGACCAGCAGGGCCTGCTGACCCAGAGCTGCTCGCAGGGAGGAGGCGCGGCCAACGCCGGCTGGCTCCTGCTCCTGGGGGTGCTGGGCCTGCGGCTCCGCCGGCGCCACGGAGTGCGCGCCCTCAGGCCTCCGGCTCTACTCCGGGTCTGAGGGCTCGGAGACTGGCCGGCCCAGCACCCGGATGGGCATGCGCACCGCCACCACGGGGCTTCGGTGGTCCTCGATGACCGTCACGTGCATCCCGTTGGGGAGCGCGCCGTCGACGCTGACGATGCTGGAGGGGGCGCGCAGGTCGAAGCCCCCAGCCCACGCGGTCGTACCCCCCACGAGGGCAACGAGACCCGCCAGGACTGCCATCCCCCGCATGGAGCGAGTGTACATTTCGCTCAGCCCGGTCCGGGCCGAGGAGGTGTGCAGATGGCTGGTGACTTCGTTTGGTTCGATCTGATGACCGATGACCCCGACGGCGCTGCTGCCTTCTATTCGGCGGTGACTGGCTGGGAACTCGAGGTGTGGGAGCAGGCGGCCTACACGATGTTCAAGGCGTCCGATGGTGCGACCGTCGGCGGCATTCGTCAGCTCCCGCGGGAGGCGCAGGAGAAGGGCGCCGGCCCGCACTGGCTGCCCTACATCACCGTCGCCGACGCGGACGCCGCCGGGGAACGGGCCGCCGAGCTCGGAGGAGAGCTCTTCATGGCCGGCGAGGACATCCCCGGAGTCGGCCGTTTCTGCATCGTGGGGGACCCCGACGGTGTCCCGATCGCCCCCTTCGTTCCGGAGAACGACATGTCGTCGGTACACCCGGCGCCGGTGGGCCACGTCGCATGGACTGAGCTCATGGCGAGCGACCGGGATCAGTCCCTCGCTTTCTATTGCGGTCTGTTCGGATGGGTCGGCCACAGCCAGATCGACATGGCTCCCATGGGCATCTATCAGCTGTTCGGGGCGCCCGGGGCGGAGCGCAGCGAGGGCGGGATGATGAACTGGTCGGAGACCCCGGCCTTCTGGACCTTCTATGTGCGCGTCACCGACCTGGACGCGGCCGTGGCCCGCGTGACGGAGCTCGGTGGGACCGTGACCAGCGGGATCCAGGAGGTCCCCGGGGGTGACCACGTCGCCGTCTGCCGAGACCCCCAGGGCGCCTCGTTCGCCATCCACCACCACGCAGAGGACTGATTCCAAAGCAGCCCGACGTCGGGGCAAAGGCCGAAGCGGTCGCCGACGTCAGGCGCGCCTGGGTCGCCGCGAGGGAGGGACCTCGTCGTAGGATGGCGCATGCTTCGCGCCTCTCTGCCTCTGCTCGCCGCACTGCTGCTCCTCCCCGGCTGCCCTACGCCCTGCGAGGAAGGCACCGAGATGCTCGACGGCGTCTGCGTCTCCGTGGCGGACGACGACGATCTGCTCGACGACGACGACGACGACGTGAGCGACGACGACGACTCTGGCGACGACGACGACTCTGGCGACGACGACGACTCCGGTGATGACGACGACGACTCCACCGAGCCACCCGCCGGCCCTCGCCCGGTGGACCCGCCCTCACCCGTCACCTTCCCCAGCACCGTCGGCACGGTCTCCGTCACCATCGTCACGGCCGACGTCGCCTTCGCGGGGACCGACGAGAACCAGATCTTCGTCTGCCTCACCGACACGGACTGCTTCCGTCTCAACATCGCCGAATACAACGACCTCGAGCGGGGCGCTACGGACGTACACCACTTCGAGGGGGTGGGGCTCTCCCGCGCGGACATCGACCGAGTAGAGATTCGCTCGGCCAATGGCGTCGACCGCTGGGAGCCGTCGTGCCTGGCCGTCCAACTCGACGGGGAGCCCGTCTACTGCGAGCCACTGTCTGGCCTGCAGTTCGGTGAGGAGTCCAACGAACTCCAGTCCTGGATCGACCCCCAGGGTCTGCACAACACCTGCGCGAGCTGTTTCGGCGGCGTCTCGACTCACGGCCCGATGATCGGAGGGCTCGAGCCTGACGGAGCGCGCGTGTGGGCCCGCACGGATGCGACCCGTCTCGTGGGGCTCCGGGTGTCTGAGACCAACGACCTGTCGGCGGCGCCCGTGGTCGACTGGGCCTACCCCTCACCCCTGGACGACTACGCCACCACCTTGCAGGTCCCGTTCCTCGCCCCGGACACGGAGTACTGGTACGGCGTCGAGGTAGACGGCGTGCTGACGTCGGGGCCCACGCCGTTCACCACCGCGCCGCCCCCCGGCATGTCTGGTGCCCTTCGCTTCGCTTTTGGCAGCTGCTCGAAGTTCGAGGACCAGCCGATCTTCGACACCATCGCGGCCGAGGACCCCGACCTCTTCCTGTTCGTCGGCGACAACCACTACGCGAACACCGCGATCGTGGACGCCCTGCGGGCGGAGTACCGGCTCTCCCTCGCCATCCCCGAGCGCGCCGCCCTCGCCGCCACGACCTCCACCCTCGCCACCTGGGACGACCACGACTACGTGGGCAACAACACCGACGCCAGCTCTCCCGGCCGGGCCGATGCCCTGCGCGTGTTCCAGGAATACTGGGCGAACCCTGAGGAGGGTGCCCCTGGCGTGCCCGGCACCTTCTTCGTGCAGTCTCATGGCGACGTCGACTTCGTGATGCTCGACGACCGCTACCACCGCGGCCTGGACGACTCCATCCTCGGCGGTCCCCAGCAGCAGTGGCTGCTCGACGTGCTGTCCGCGTCCACCGCCACATTCAAGGTCGTCGTGAGCGGTAGCCAGTGGACCGCGGACGGGAGCAACGACAGCTGGGCGTCGTTCGTCACCCAGCGGGACGTCATCTTCGACCACATCCGGGACGCAGACATAGACGGCGTCGTGCTGCTCTCGGGCGACGTGCACCGCAGCGAGTTCCGCGTCATCGATCGCACCGCGGCCGGCAGCTACGACCTGCCCGAGCTCACGAGCTCCCCCCTCGCCAACACGAACAGCCCGTGCCCCAACGAGGCGGAGATCGAACTCTGCGCTGCATCCGACAGCTACTTCATCGTGGTGGACGTGGACACCCTCGCCGCCGACCCCACCCTGGTCGCGCGCATGATCGACGAGGCGGGAGTCGAGCTCGGGACCTACAGCACGACGCTCAGCGCCCTGTCCATCAGCCCCTGAGGAGGCTGCTCGGCGGCGCGATCAGGCCTTGATCTCGTCCACGTTGGGCTGCTCGAACTCGATGCGTGAGAGCCGCAGGTCGCTCGTAAAGACCTCGGGCTTGTAGATGCTGCTGCCCAGCAGCATGCGCACACAGTCCTGCACCGCCTCGGTGACCGCGGGGTGCGGGTGGAACAGCTCCGCGAGATCCCGCACCGAGTGGCCCGCCTTCATCATCAGCGACACCGCCTCGATGGTCGTGCTCGCGTGCACCCCGCAGGCCCGCATCCCCAAGATGCGCAGGTCCTCACAGTCCGTCGTGAGGAGCTTCACGAAGCCCCCCGTCGCGCGCATGGCGATGGCCCGGTTGTTCAGGTTGTAGCCGTACACCGCCACCCGGTAGGGGATGCGCAGCTCCTGGGCCTGCTGCTCGTTGAGGCCGATGGCCGCGACCTCGGGGTCGAGGAAGTAGATGGAGCTGATGTTGTCGTAGTCGAGCTTCTTCTTGCTCGTGGTGAACATCTTCTCGACGGCGTGCCGTCCCTCGATCTCCCCGATGGACACCAGCGCCACGTCCTGGGTGATGTCGCCTACCGCGTAGATGTGGGGCTGGCTCGTGCGGGTGTCGTCGTCGGCGATGTGGCCGTTCGGGGTCAGCTTCACGCCGGCTTTGTCGAGGCCGAGGCCATCGTTGTTGGGCACGCGGCCCACCGAGATGATGGCGTGGTCCACCTGGATGGTCTCCCGGCCGCCCGTGTGGTGCTCGATGGTGTAGGCCACCTGCTCGCCGACCCGCTCCATGGAGACGAGGTTGGATCGGTGGTGGATGGAGACGCCCTTGCGCTCCAGGTTCGACGAGCACACCCGGGACACGTCCTCGTCCTCGAAGGGGAGGATGCGTCCGCCGCGGTCGATCAGGTAGACCTTCGTCTGGCCGTAGTTGGCGAAGATGGTGGCGAACTCGCAGCCCACGACGCCGGCGCCGAGGATGACGAGGGATCGCGGGAAGCGCGTCAGGCCCATGACGTGGTCCGACGTCATGATGTAGTGCCCGTCGACCTCGATGTTGGGGAGGATGCGCGGCCGGCTGCCGGTGGCGACCACGAAGTTCTTTGCGACGACCGTGGTGTCGGTGCCGGGCTCGTTCCCGTCCACCTGCACGGTGTGTGGGTCGAGGAACCGGGCGGTCCCCGCAATCCAGTGCACCGAGCCCGGGCAGCCGGGGAGCGGCTCCCGCAGCGCCTCGAGCTGGCGGCGCATCTGGGAGACCTTCTCGTCCACGGCGACGTCCACGCAGTGGGCCACCTGTCGGAAGTCCACGTTGACGTTGTCGGCGCTGTAGCCCCGGTCCCGGCGAAGCGCGATGCGGTAGTCCCGAGACAGCTCCCACATGGTCTTGCTGGAGAGGGCGCCGTTGTGCACGCCGGTGCCGCCGAGCTCCGACTTCTCGACGATGCACACGGTCTTGCCGAAGTCCCAGGCCCGCATCGCTGCAGCGAACCCTGCGGGGCCGGCCCCAATCACGCAGACATCGTAGTCAGCCATCGGTCATCTCCCCCGCCTCCGGCGGTGCGGCGCGTTGTGCGCCTGGGGCACTCTATCGGCGCCCCAGCGGGGGAATGAAGGCGAGGGGACCTTATTTGGCCCCGGGGGGCTCAGCCCTCGCAGTTGCCGAGCTCCGCGTACCCGATCTGGATGAAGTCTCCGTTGTCGGGCACGTGGTCGAGGTCGAAGACCACCGCGTTCAGGTTCGGGTCGAAGACCCAGCCCACGTAGACGGGCACGTAGTTGACTCCATCGTTTGAGAGGCGCACTTCGACGGTGTTCGGCACGGGGGTGGAGGAGAGCTCGAAGGTGTCGGCGGCGGACTGGGCGAGCCAGCCCAGAGCGCTCAGCGACCCGACCCAGTCCGGGGTGCAGATGCTGACGGAGATCCCTCCGGTCAGGACCGAAGCCGCCACGAAGTCCGAGCCCGAGCTGGCGCAGCCGCCGCCGGTGAGTCCTCCGGTGATGTCGGACATGACCACGTGGTCCGGGTTGGCCTTGAGGCTCTGGAACATGGAGACGTAGGTCGCGGGGTCGCCCCCGGCGAAGTTGCTGCTCTGCTCCTGCTCGTCGGAGACGGAGATGACGTACAGCGCCGCGTCGTCCCGAAGGAAGCCAGCGTTGGGTCCCCCGGGGTCGGTGTTGGGAGAGTTCAAGGCCATCCAGGCGGAGTCGAAGGCCTTCTCGTTGGGTGAGCCGTTGGTTCCGACGTTCACGTTGGCGGCGAACGCATCGGCGACGCTGGGCGTGTTGGGGGTCAGGACCGGGGTCGAACCCCGGAGCACTCCGCCCTCACCCACATCGGTGGTCACGACGCCGATCTGGTAGTCCACCCCGAGGGCTTCCACGATCTGGATGAAGGACGCGAAGTTGGCGGCGAGGGCGGACTGCTCTCCCCCCATGGAGCCGGAGTTGTCCACGACCCACAGGATGTCCGTGGCGTTGTCGCCACTCTGGGCGAACTCCTCGGTGACCCACTCGCCCAGGTGCGCGGTGCCGAACTGCGTCGCCGTGGCCTCGGGGCGCGTCGGGTCGTTGCTGGTGACGGACAGCACCCCGGTGTCGGGCGCGACGTCGGTGGGGTTGTAGAAGACGGTGGCGACCAGCGGCGGGTCCGATGGGTTCAGGACCATTCCTTGAGGATCACCCTGGAGCTGCAGCGTCATCTCCCCGGCTCCGCCGAGGTCCTCGAACCGGATGTCGTCGAGGATGAGGGGCGCTCGACCCACGTTGCGGATGCTGATGGGCAGGTTGCCCACGCAGCCCAGCTCCCGGTCGCCGAAGTCGAAGCTGAGGGGGTCGATGTCGATGGTCGGGGCGAGCCCGTCGGCCCGCAACGTGACCGGAACCTCGGGGGTCTCCCGGTCGTTGGACCCGACCACGAGGGTGGCCTGCACCGTCTCGTCGATGCTGGGTGAGTAGCGCACCGTGAGCTCGGCGCTCACATCGGGAGCGAGGATCGGGCCGACGCTCTCGGGCGCGATGAGGCTGAAGGACGCCTCGTTGCTCAGGAACAGGTCCCGAACCTGGAGTGCGTCTGCTCCGATGTTGGTGATGGTGATGGTGGCGTCGCGGAACGAGCCTGCCTCGACCTCGCCGAAGCTCACGGTGTGAGGGTCGGCTTCCCCGCTGTCCACTTCGATGGTGGCTTGCACGCGGGTCGGGGGGGCGCCGTCACCGACGCGAGTGAGGCCCTCGTCGACAGGACAGCCGGGCGTGAGCAGGAAGGCGACGAGGGCGAGAGCGATGCGGTGCACGATTTCCTCCAGGGTGCGCTCGCAAGGAGCGTTCACCTGGAATCAACCGCACCGGATCGCGCCGGAAGAAGATCCGAGAATCTTTCCCCGGGGGGCCTCGTGGCGGTTTCGCGGGCCCGGGACCTGAGGCCGGACGGGCCCGCGACGCCGATGCGAGCGCTTCCTAGAGGAAGGAGACCTCGCCGGTGGCGAGGCTGTAGTACGCCGGGACGACGTCACATCCGTCGATGCCGGCCATGGCCTGCTCGTCGCCACCCATCAGGGCCGCCTGGAGCGAAGCGTTGGCGCGAATGCTGTCGTCGCCGAGGTCGTCGCCGCCGCCAGCCTTCGCCTGCTGCACCGCGGGGAGAATCGCGTCCACGAGGGAGTCGATGTGGTTTCCGTGGGCGTCCGCGCCACCGTCGGCAGCCACCGCTGCGCCCACAGCGCCGCAGGACTGGTGCCCGAGCACGACCACGAGGTTCACGCCGAGGTGAAGGGACGCGTACTCGACGCTGCCGAGCACGTCGGGGGAGTTGATGTTGCCCGCCACGCGGATGACGAAGAGGTCACCGAGGCCCTCGTCGAAGACGATCTCGGGTCCGACCCGGCTGTCGGCGCAGGCGATGATCGTCGCGTAGGGGCTCTGGCCACCGGTGAGCTCGGCGCGGCGCGCGCTGTCGCGGCGAAGGGCCTCGGGGGTATCGGAGACGTAGCGTGCGTTGCCAGCCTTGAGACGGGCGATGGCGTCGGCGGAAGAGAGATTTTTGATTCGCGACATTGAAGTCCTCCTTGGTTGGGCAAAAGACCATACTCAGCCCGACGCGGACCGGCGACTCTTCTGGGTCACTCAGGCCGATTCGAGCGCCAGCATGGCGGCTCGCACCGCCGCGCTGTCAGACACTTCCGCCAGGAAAGCCGCCGCGGTATCGCGGATCATCTCCTGCTCTTCGGTAAATTTAAATTCCATGGAGTCTTCGCCCTCGGTAGCCCATCAAGTGCCGTAGACTTTC
>JAGSHC010000336.1 GCA_023954745.1 Deltaproteobacteria bacterium
GCCCGCAAGGGGCGGCCCCGCTCGGCGTGAAGGGACGCGAGGTCTTGCAGCGCGCGGGCCTCGGCGCGCTTCTCCCCCGCAACTCTGAGGAGGGCCAACGCGCGGTCGAGGTGCTCCTCAGCCTCGGCGGTGCGCCCGAGCTGATGATCGATGCGTGCCTGCACTGCCAGCGCGAGGCCGCTGCTGGCGTCGTCGTCGCCCTGGTCGGCCGCGGTCACCGCTCCCCGAGCCAGCTCGTCCGCCTCTTCGGGGTCCCGGTCCAGCAGGACGGCCGCGACCCGTGACAGCAGCACCGCGCGATCGCGAGGGGACATGGCGGCGCTCGACTTCACCGAGTCGTCCAACGCGCGGCGGGCCTGGTCGGGCAACGCCAGGGCTGCGAGCAGCTGCCCCCGCTCGAGCTCGAGCCAGGCACGTTGGTCGTCAGCCAGCCCAGCGATGTGGCTCACTCGATCCAGCAAGACCTCGTCTCCCAGGGCGGGGCCGCGAAGCTCAGCGAGGAGGGACAAGGCTCGGGCACAGGGCACAGCCACCGACGCGTCCGTACGGACCACCGCCCGTCGTGCAGCGGTGACGAGGTCTTCTCGGGCGATGACCAGGCGATCCACATCGACGCCACCCTGACGGGCCAAACGCCGCAGGGTGTCGGTGGCTCCCCACCGCGCCAACCAGGTCCCATGCCGCAAGGCCGCGGCTTCGTCGGCGCCCTGCTCGCGGGCGTAGTCGCGGACGGCACGGAACAGCCGGAACCGGGGCTCGTCGTCGTCGGACATGGGCTCGGCCCGCAGCAGCGAGCGCTCGCGCAGCCGCCGCAAGAGACTCAACACAGAGCCCCCCGAAGCGAGCACCGCTTCGGCGTCTTCCACGCCGAAGGCTCCGGCAAACACCGCCAGCTCGCGCAGCCCGGCGCGCTCGTTCTCCGCGAGCAGCTCCCAGGAGCTGGCCACCGTGGCCCGGAGCGACTCGTGCCGTGCTGGACGGTCGCGGCGATCGGAGCGCAGCAGGTCCAGCTGGCCGGCGAGGCGCTTCAGCAGCGCGTCGGGCCCGAGCAGGTCAGCCCAGGCCGCCGCCATCTCGATGGCCAAGGGGATCCCGTCGAGCTGCTCCACCACGGGCGCCACCGCGGAGTCGTCGCTGTACCCCTCAGCGGTGGCACCCACCCGCTGTCGGAAGAGGGCGAGGCCTCCCTCCAGGCCGAGCGGTCCCACCGGGATGGCCGCCTCGCCAGCGATGCGAAGCAGCTCGCGGGAGGTGACGATGAACGCTGCGCGAGGGCATGCGTCGAGCCATCGCGAGAGCACGAGGGCGAGGTCGGCGGCGCAGCGCTCTGCGTCGTCCAGGAGCAGGAGGATCGCGCCGCGCCCCTTGAGGACTCCAGCGAGGGCCTGCATGCCTCCATTGAGGTCGTCCGCCGACACCCGCGCGTCCAGCGCGGTCGCGACCGCCCGGACCACATCTTCGCCGCGGGTGCAGGAGGAGAGGTCAGCGACGCGGATCTCTCGCCACCCCCCCCGGGAGGCCTCGTCCGCGCCGAACCGCAGCATCAGGGCGCTCTTGCCGATGCCGCCGGTGCCGACGAGCGTGACGAGCGTGGCGCCGTTCTGAACCTGGTCGCGCAGCTTTCCGAGCTCGGTGTCCCGCCCCACCAGCTCGCTGGCTACGGAGGGCAGGTTGTGCCGCGTGGGCTCGTCGTCGGAGGACTCGGTGTGCCGCGGCTCCTCCACCGAGGGCTCACCGCCCTGCTCTGCGAGGTCCGCGAAGCGGTACCCGACCCCCGTGACAGTGAGCAGGTGGTCGGGCTCTCGGGGGTTCCGCTCGACCTTTGCGCGCAGCCGGCCCATGGTCGTCTTGACCGTGCGGGTGACGACGCCGCCACGGTAGCCCCAGACCTCCTTGAGGAGCTCCTGGCGGTCGACGGCGCGACCTTCCTGGAGCGACAGATAGCGCAGCAGGCGCGTCTCGGTCGGGGTGAGCGTGCGCTCTCCGTCGGGCCACCGCGCCACGCAGGCCGCGAAGTCCACAGTGCAGCCACGAAGCTCCAGATATCGGGGGCCCTCGAGTGGCTCCATCGCGGGTCTCCTCTAGTGGGCGTCTTCCATGGCGAGCTGTTCGAACACCTCTTGAATGCGATCCAGGCTCCAGCCCAGGGCCTGGCCGGCCTTCATCAAGACCTCGCTCTCGGCGGCAGCCAGCTCACCGTCGGCGTTGGCGATCGCCCACCAGACCCGCATCATCTCGACCTTCTCGTCGTCGTCGAGCAGAGGGGGGAGCTGCCGCAACGCGACCCGCGCCGCCTCCTCGAAGTCGCCGGTGTACTTGCCGGTCGACGTGTTCAAGAAGCCAGCGGCGACCATGCCGTCGCGAGGAAAGATGGTGTGCAGCGCGGCCAGCTCGACGTCTTCGAGCAGGCGGTCAGCAGCGATGACGTGCTGTGCAATGTGGTGGCCCATGGCCAAGGTCAGCTCGTGCTTCGTGAAGTCCGACAAATCACCCTCCGCAGATGCGCGCAGAGTATCCCATGCGATGTGCGATCGGCGCCTCCTCGCGGGGTTGCCGACCTATGGAGAAGGGATGATTCCGTGGCACGGGGACATTCGAGGTGGTACATGGCCGGCCGCACGGCGGAAGGGGCATCTCCGGCCGTGCGACATGCCGGGGCGAACGCTCGACTCGGCAACCGGAGCTCTCATGCGACGCATCGTCCTTGTCCCGTTGCTCTTTGGCCTCTTGACGGCCTTGCCGTCTGCGGCCCACGCGCAGATCGTGCGGCCCTTCACCTCGCTCTACAGCAACAACGTGAACGGCAACCTGCTGCTCGTGGGCAACACGCTGGAGACGTGTCCCTTCTCCGCGGGCCAGCTGTGCACGGATGCCCGCGCCGGCAACGCCGTCGAAGGCAACGACGACTTCGCCATGGTCTACATCGATGTCGACAACGACAGCTCCACCTTTGACAGCTCGTCGGCGGACCTGAGCCTCCCGCCGGGCTCCACCGTGCTCTTTGCCCAGCTGTACTGGGGTGGTCGCTCGGCCTCCACCTTCCGAGGCTCCGCCCTCATCGACACCCCCGCCACCGCTGGCTACGTCGGCGTGACCGACCCCTCCGTCGACTTCTTCGTGGACCAGACCATCGGCGTCTACTCGGAGTTGTACTCCGCGAGCACGGACGTGACCGCCCTCGTTCAGGCGGGAGGCTCCGGGACCTACACCGTCGCCGACGTGCGCGGGACGGCGGCCACTGCGGGCGCCGCGGGCTGGACGCTCGCCGTCGTCTACGAGGCCCCGGCGCAGCCCCTGCGCAACATCACGCTGTTTGACGGGTACGCCAAGGTCGACAACAACCTGCCGGTCGAGATCCCGGTGTCGGGCTTTCTCACTCCGCTCAGCGGCTCGTTCTCCAGTCAGCTCGCTTTCTCGAGCGTGGAGGGCGACATCCAGTTCGCCGGTGACGGCGTCGAGCTGGTCGTCGGGGGAAACACCACCCTGCTCGGCAACGGCGTGCGCCCCAGCGGCAACTTCTTCAACAGCACCGTGACGGCCGGGAGCGCCCAGTTCACCGCGAAGAACCCCGACTACGTCAACCAGATGGGGTGGGACGCTGGCACGTTCGACGTCAGCTCGGCGATGGGGAACGGCACCCAGTCGGCGACCATCCGGTTGCTCACCAACAGCGACACCTACGGCCCCGCCTTCGTCGGTTTCGCCACGGAGGTGTTCGAGCCCGAGATCGACGCCACGAAGAGCGGCGTGGACACCGACGGGGGCCAGGTCACCGACGGCGACTTCATCGAGTACACCATCACCGTGACCAACACCGGCGCGGACGCTGCTGAGGACGTCGTGATCTACGACGCGATCCCCGCCTTCACCACCTACGTACCTGGCTCCCTGTCCGTGCTCACGGGCGCGGGCGCGGGCAGCAAGACCGACGCGGCGGGCGACGACACCGCGAACTTCGACGCCATCGGCAACGAGGTGGTGTTCCGGCTCGGCACGGGGGCGACGGCGTTCGACGGCGGCTCCCTGCCTCCCGGCGGGTCCGTCAGCGTGAGCTTCGAGGTGCGCATCGTGCCCGGCACGCCCAAGGACGCGGTCATCTCCAACCAGGCGGAGATCGAGTTCGAGGCGGCCACGCTCGGGACCCTGGGTACGTCCATGACGGATGGCGACTCCTCGACCCCGGGCGACAACCCGCTGGACATCGACGTGCAGGCCACGGCCGACGCGGACGACGACGGGTTGCCGGACTTCGTGGAGGACGCCAACGACAACGGAGTCGTGGACCCCGGTGAGACGGACCCCAACGACGACGACACCGACGACGACGGCATCATCGACGGCAACGAGGACCTCAACGACAACGGCGTCGTGGACCCGGGGGAGACGAACCCAGCCAACGACGACACCGACGGCGATGGAGTCCAGGACGGCACCGAGATCGGGCTGACGCAGCCCCAGGGTGACGACACGGACACCAGCAACTTCGTGCCGGACGCGGACCCCGTCAGCACCACGGACCCCACGAACCCAGACACGGACGGTGGCTCGGTGTGGGACGGCGCCGAGGACGTGAACGGCAACGGGCAGATCGACGTCGGCGAGACGGACCCCAACAACCCGCTGGACGACGTGGACACGGACGGCGACGGCCTCAACGACGCCACCGAGGACGCCAACGGCAACGGCGTGGTGGACCCCGGCGAGACGGACCCCAACAGCCCCGACACCGACGGCGACGGTCTCAACGACGGCGTCGAGTTCTTCGGCCCCACGGACCCTCTGGACGACGACACCGACGACGACGGCCTCATGGACGGCAACGAGGACGTCAACGACAACGGCAACGTCGACCCCGGCGAGACGGACCCCGTCAACAACGACACCGATGGTGACGGCGTGCAGGACGGCACCGAGCTGGGCCTGCCCTCCCCCGAAGGCGACGACACCGACCTCGGCGTCTTCCAGCCCGATGCGGACCCGAGCAACGTCACCGATCCGACCGACGACGACACCGACGACGACGGGATCATGGATGGCAACGAGGACGCCAACGGCAACGGAGCCGTGGACGAGGGCGAGCCCGACCCGAACGACATCGACAGCGACGACGACGGGCTGACCGACGGCCAGGAGGTGGGTCTCGCCCAGCCCGAAGGCGACGACACCGACGCGTCGGTCTTCCTGCCTGACGGGGACGCGGGCGCCACCACGACCGACCCCACCAACTGGGACACCGACGGCGGCACCGTGTCTGACGGCGAGGAGGACACCGATCTCGACGGCGTGCTCGACCCCGGCGAGCGCAACCCCAACGACCCGTCCGACGACATCCCCGGCGGCGGCGACTGCGACGGCGACGGCCTCACCGACGAAGAAGAAGAGGCCCTCGGCACCGACCCCTGCGGCGAGGACACGGACGGCGACGGCATCCCCGACGGGACCGAGGTCACCCTGGGCCTGGACCCGACGGTTCCCGACGGCCCCCAGGGCTCCGGTTGCAACTGCGACACCACCGGGGGGACCGGCGCGGGTTGGCTCGCCCTCGGGGTGCTCGCGGTTCTCGGCCTGCGTCGTCGCCGGCAGGGCCTGCCTTCGGTGGCGCCCGGCGCGCTCCTGGGCATGGCAGCGGTGCTGAGCCTTCCTCTGGTGCCGAGCACCGCCTCCGCGCAACCCACCCCGCGCCTGGACATCCAGCGGTTTGACCCAGTGCCGCAGTTCGGCGGCTTCGTGCGGGTACGGGAGGCGAACGGTCCAGACTCCTTTCGCGTCGGCCTCTCCGTAGGACTCAACTACGGCCTGCATCCCTTTGAGCTGGGCACCCTCGACGGCTTCACTCGTACCGTCGGCATCGTGGATCACCTGCTCGGGGTCGATGTCGGCATCGCAGTGGCGCCCACGAAGTGGCTCACCATCGGCGTGAACGTGCCCGCGCTGCAGGCCACCTTCAACAGCGACAAGAC
>JAGSHC010000469.1 GCA_023954745.1 Deltaproteobacteria bacterium
AGACGCCAGGTGGGTTCACCCGCTCGTGGAACGTGATCAACGCCTCCATCGGAGGCGGACCGAACGCCGCCACGCAGATCATCGAGGCCGTCGCGCCAGTGCCGATGGCGACCCCAAGCACGGACTCCCAGCGGGCGTCGGGGAACCAGAACGCGGCCACGATGGCCACGGTGAACGACCCCAACGCTCCGGCCATCTCCGCCTGGGCGTTGATGCGCCACCAGAGCCACCGCAAGAGGACGGGGAGCCCCATCCCGGAGCCGAGGGCAGCGACGAACTTCCAGGCCTTCTCCACGGAGCCGATCTGCGTCGTCACCGCGATGGCGGCGAGCGCGAACACCACGGTCGCGACCCGGCCCACGATCACCTCCTCGCGGGAAGAGCACCCGGGCCGCACCCGCCGTGCCCACAGGTCATGGGCCACATACGACACCCCCCAGTTGAGGTGGGTGTCCACGGTCGACATGAACGCCGCCAGGAGCGACGCCACGAGGAGCCCCAGGAGCCAAGGCGGCAACAACAGCCCCGCAGCGACTGGATACGCCATCTCCCGATCCGCGGCCACCAGCGCCCCCACAGAGTGGAGCGACGTCTCCGCTCCCGGCGGGAACAAGACGAGGCCAGCGAGCCCCACCAGCACCCACGGCCACGGGCGCACGACGTAATGAAGGACCACGAAGACGCCAGCCGCGACCCGCGCTTCTCCCGGGTCCCTGGCCGCCAACAGCCGCTGGGCGATGTACCCGCCGCCATCTCCCATGGGATGTGCCCACCAGCGCATGAACAGATAGACGGCAAAGGCCTGGAGAGGCAGGTACCCAAGCTCGACCCCGACGGGGTGGAAGGCGAGGACCTCCGCTGCCCCCGCCTCGCCGAGCACGTCCTTCAGCCCCGTGACCAGACCAGTCGGCCCCCCGACGGCATCGAGAGCGACCCACGCCAGGGCGAAGCTTCCAACGAGCGCGAGGCAGAACTGGACCAGGTCGGTGACGACGACCCCCCGAAGACCTCCCAGCGCGGAGTACCCCGCGGCCAGCGCCACGAGCAGGAAGATGGTGAGGGCTTCGTCGACGCCACCCAGTGGGGTGTCGGCAGGCCAGACGCGCACCATGGACGCATGCATCCCCTCGGGGAGCCAGTCCTCCCAGCGAGCGAACGGCGCAGCGATCTTCTGCATCGCGCGGATGACCCACCCGAGGACGATGGCGTTGTAGACCAGAGAGAAGAAGACGGCCTTCATGGAGCGCAGCGCCCCGCCCGCGCCGGCGCCGTACCGAAGCTCCGCGAGCTCGGCGTCCGTCACCACCGCCGCTCCTCGCCAGAGCCGCGCCCAGAACAGGAACATTCCCACATGGGCGATCCCCATGGACCACCAGAACCAATTCGCGGCGACACCCTTGGTGGCCACCATCGCGGAGATGGCGAGGGGGGTGTCGGCGGCGAAGGTCGTCGCGACGATGGAGATGCCCACCATCCAACCCGGGAGTGATCGGTCCGCCACGAAGTACGCATCAGCACTGGCCCCGGCCCGGCGGGACGCCCACAACCCGACGATGAGGGCCAGGACCAGCCAGCCGACGACGATGAGGAGGCCGGTGGGTCCGAGGCTCACTAACCGACAATAGCGTTCGCTCGGGCTGGAGCCCCCCGTCGACCTTCCATCCGACCGTCGCTTTCGCGCCCTGGCCGTGCGCTCTGCCGCCCGCTGGCTGCCACCCGCCACGTTGGAGGGCTCCGGGGCGTCTAGCGGCCCGACGGACGCGCGTGGCAGGCCCTGGCAGCCATGAGCAAGTACGACGAACTCCCTCAGCGCGCCGCCAGCACCCGGGTCCTCGCCGCCTTCGAGGACGCTCCCGGCTCCAAGGGTCGCTGTTAGGATGCGGCCCGTGTTGCGCCCCCATGCCCCCTTCCTGATCGCACTCCTGCTCGTCGGGTGCGGGTTTGCCCCCAACGAACCGGGGGACGTCGTCATCCCCGACGACGACGACACGGCGGACGACGACGACGCAGCCGACGAC
>JAGSHC010000161.1 GCA_023954745.1 Deltaproteobacteria bacterium
CAACGACGACGACGCGGCCGACGACGACGACGCGGCCGGCGGCACCTCGTACTTCGGCTCCGCCTCGGGCTACCTCAAGGCCATGGACGGTGGCGGCGAGTGCGACGGCGACGTGCTGATCGTCATCGACGACGCCGGAATGGTCGTGGACGGCGAGATCGACTGTGGCGGGAGCTGCACCATCACGTTCGATGGCCCCTACGCCTTCAGCGAGGACAGCTTCATCCCCGACTTCGACTGCTCCATCGGCGGCGTCACCCCGACGTTCTACGAGTTCGACGCCTGGATCTGGGGCGAGGAAGGTTCCTACGCCGAGGGCTCCATTGGCGCCTACGGCGAGACGGACTACTTCTCCCTGAGCTTCAGCGCCTACTTCGGCGAAGGCTGAGGCCTCGGCGGGGTCACCCGCTGGACTCCTGCGAGGCGCCTCTGCACTGCATGGGCGCCTCGCCTGCTTGGCCCCATGTCGTCCCAGTGCCTTATGGTGTAGGTGGCATGAAGTACCTCCACACCATGATTCGCGTGCTCGACCTCGACGCCGCGCTCCGCTTCTTCTGCGACGGCCTCGGTCTCGTAGAGACCCGGCGCAAGGACTACGAGGGCGGGCGCTTCAGCCTCGTCTTCCTCGCGACGGCTCCCGGCGAGCCCGAGGTGGAGCTGACCCACAACTGGGACCAGGCAGACGCCTACGGCGGAGGCCGGAACTTCGGACACCTGGCCTACGCCGTGGACAACATCTACGAGGCCTGCGAGCGCCTCCAGGGCATGGGAGTCACCATCGCCCGCCCCCCGCGCGATGGCCGCATGGCCTTCGTCCGCTCGCCGGACGGCATCTCCGTGGAGCTGCTCCAGAAGGACGGCGCTCTCCCCATCGTCGAGCCCTGGGCGTCCATGCCCAGCGTGGGGACCTGGTAGTGCGGCGAGCTGACCGTCGGTGGTTCAAGGTGAAGGTCTTCAAGGACCCCTGGAGCGCGTGGACCCACTTCCTGGGCGGCTGGATGGCTTTGTTTGGTGCGGTCTACCTCGTCTTCGCTGCGAGGGGGAACGACGCCCGGTTCTGGAGCATGGCGTTCTACGGAGTCACGCTCGTCACGCTCTTCGGCGCCTCGAGCGTGTACCACTTCTTCGACATCGGAGAGCGCGGCAACCGCTGGCTTCGTCGGGTCGATCACGCAGCGATCTTCACAGTGATCGCGGGGACCTACGTGCCCGCAGTGGTCTACATGCTCGACGGGTCCTGGCGCACGATGATGCTCTGGGCGATTGGGCTGTTCGCCTTCCTGGGCATCATCTTCAAGACGCTCTGGATCGACTGTCCGCCCTGGCTGGGCGCGAGCATCTACATCGTGATGGCAGGCATCGCCGTGATCCCCGGGCAGCGCATGTTCGGCGACATCGACCCCACATCGGCCCTGTGGCTCGGAGGGGGCTGTCTCGCCTACCTGCTCGGGGCCGTCGTCTTCGTGAAGGAGTGGCCGGACCCGTGGCCCGAGACCTTCGGGTTTCACGAGGTGTGGCACCTCTTCGTGTTGGCGGGCGCGTCTGCCCACTTCGCCTTCATGGTCACCCTGTTGGATGGGGTTCCGACGCCGTTCTGAATGCCCCCCCGTGCCGGCTCCCACACCGGTACCCTCCCGCGCTATGCAGAAACCGTTGCAGACCCTTCTGTTGGCGCTCGCTTCGATGGCCCTCCTCGGTGCCGAGACGACCCAGCCCGCCCCGGACTCCTCTCCCCCCGAGGGGGAGGCCAGCCAACCCGGCGCCGAGACGACCCAGCCCGCATCGGAGGCTCCCGACGCCATCGTCCCGGCCGACATGAGCGCGATGCCGCTCCTGCCTGCGGGCGAGCGCACCTGGACCGACGCGAGCTCCGTGTCGAGCGTGCTCTTTGCCCTCGGAGAGGCGAAGCCCGACCACTGGCGGGAAGCCAACGCGGACCTCGCGAAGGCGGGGGAGGAGATCTTCCGCCTCGGGCGCACCATCGACCCCGAGGGGAAGAAGACCAGCAAGGTCGCCAAGGCCTTCGAGTGCACCGACTGCCACAACACCGTCATCGAGGACCCGGACCTGCGGGTGAGCGATCCCGAGACCCGGCTCACCTACGCCATCGAGAACGACCTTCCGTTCCTGCCCGGCACCACGGTCTACGGCATCGTCGACCGATCCACGTGGTTCAACGACGACTACGTCAAGAAGTACGGCTCCCTGGTGGAACCAGCCCACGAGAGCCTCGTGGGCGCCACCAACCTGTGCAGCAAGGAGTGCAGCCAGGGTCGCTACCTGACGGACTGGGAGATGGACGCAGTCCTGACCTACTTCTGGACCCTCAGCCTGACCTGGTCGGACCTCCCTGAGGACGGCATCTCCTTGGCCATGGCGGAGACCGTCGCGACCCGGGGTACCGACGCCCAGAAGGCCGACGCCCTCGCCCAGGTGCGGAGCAAGTTCCTCGCGGGCAGCCCGGCCACCTTTGGGCCGAAGCCCGCCGAGTACGGCAAGGGCGCCGCTGGATACGGGCACGAAGGCGACCCCGCCCGTGGCGAGGCCATCTACACCCGCTCGTGCCTGCACTGCCACGACAAGGGCGGCTCGGCGTTCCACCGCTTCCGGGACAAGAAGGGCTCGTACAAGACCCTGTACGGCGGCTCGGCCCACAAGGGCATCGAGAGCTACTACCACGTGATTCGCGAGGGCACGAAGCCCGCCTTCGACAAGTACATGCCCCTGTTCCCGCTGGAGAAGCTCAGCGACGAGCAGGTCGAAGACCTGCGCGCCTGGATCGACCAGCAGGGCGCGCCGAAGAAGAGGAACTAGACGATGGCCGAGCTCTTCACCATTGAGAACGTGATGACCCTGGGGATGCTCATCTTCCTCCAGGCCGTCCTGGGCTTCGACAACCTCTTGTACATCTCCATCGAGAGCAAGCGGGTGGCCGAAGAGGAGCAGGGCCGGGTGCGCAAGATCGGGATCGGTCTCGCCATCCTCCTCCGCCTCGTCTTGCTGTTCGTGGTCATCAAGGCCATCGACTCCTTCCAGGAGCCCTTCGCCACCATCAACTTCGGGAAGCTGCTGCACGCCGAGTTCAACGTGCACTCACTCATCGTGCTGGCGGGCGGCGTGTTCATCATCTGGACGGCGTTCAAGGAGATCCTGCACATGCTGTCCATCGACCACCTCGAGGACGGGGTGGGGGACGGCGGGCCTACACGCTCCGTGGCCAGCGCGATCATGATGATCGTGGCCATGAACCTCGTGTTCAGCTTCGACTCGATCTTGTCTGCCATCGCCCTCACGGACGTGTTCGCGGTGATGGCGACGGCCATCGTCATCTCCGGCGTGATGATGATCGTGCTCGCGGACACCGTGGCCGAGTTCCTCAAGAAGAACCGGATGTACGAGGTCCTCGGTCTCTTCATTCTCTTCATCGTCGGCGTGATGCTGGTGAGCGAAGGCGGGCACCTCGCCCACTGGTCGTCCTTTGGTTACAAGGTCGAGCCCATGGCGAAGTCGACCTTCTACTTCGTCATCGTGATTCTCGTCATCGTGGACATCGCTCAGGGGCGTTACCAGAAGAAGCTGGATGCCGAGCGCGCCCACGCCCACGCTCATGCCCACGCCACCGCCGCGCCGGTCGCTGCCGCCGCACCTGCTGGAGGTTCCGATGCCTAAGCGTTTGCTTGCTGCCCTCATCCTCTGCCTCGCGCTGCTCCCTGCGAGCGCGATGGCGCAGACCTACACCAACACCTTCGGCGGTACGAGCAGCAACAGCTCGAGCTCCTCGGCCCGCATGAAGCTGAACCAGTACACGCCCACGATGGACTGCACCCTGGTGAGCGCCCAGTTCTGGGTTGGCTCGACGGGCACCGTCAACGTCGGTGTCTGGGAGGAGCAGGGATCGTCCTACGTCAACGTGTTCTCCAGCTCCGTGAACCCCGGCAGCACCACGAAGAGCTGGCAGAACGTGACGATGAACCTCGCCCTGACGGCGAACACCGAGTACGCCATCGGCATCCAGTGGGGGTCGGGCACGACGGCGTACTACTCCTTCAGCAGCACCTCGACGTACTCGGCGTTGGCCTGGGGCAGCCAGACCGACTGGGAGGACGTGACCGACAGCATCGCGGCGAGCTTCCCGGCCTCGATCCCGGGGAGCGTCCTGACGAACCCGAACTCGACGGGCGGGTACCGCCAGGAGCTCACCATCTCGGTGAACTCGGACTCCGATGGAGACGGGTGGACCACCGGCGACGGCGACTGCGACGACACCGACCCCCTCATCTTCCCCGGAGCCACCGAGCTCTGCGACGGCCTCGATGGGGACTGCGACGGCTCTCCCGAGGCCGACGAGCTCGACTCCGATGGGGACCTCTGGTTCGAGTGCGACGGGGACTGCGACGACCTCGACGCAGGCACCTACCCCAACGCCCCCGAGGTGTGCGACGGCTTCGACAACGACTGCGACTCCTCGGTGGATGAGGGGCTGACGTTTGACGGCGACGGCGACGGATACAGCTCCATCGCCTCGTGCGGGGGGACCCAGGACGACTGCGACGACGCCGACACCAACACCAACCCCGGCGCGTCGGAGATCTGCGACAGCGAAGACAACGACTGCGATGGGGATGTGGACGAAGGTCTCTCCACCGACGCCGACGCGGACGGCGTCACCGCGCCTGGCTCATGCAGCGGCTCGGCCGACGACTGCGATGACAACGACCCGCTGACGTACCCCGGCGCGACGGAGCTCTGCGACGGCGTCGACAACGACTGCGTCGGGGGCGTGCCATCGGACGAGGCGGACGGCGACGGTGATGGCTACCTCGCCTGCGCGGACGACTGCGACGACTCGGACGCCGACGTCAACCCCGGCGTGGCCGAGGACTGCGGCAACAACGTCGACGACAACTGCAACGGCGACATCGACGAGGACGTGGACATCGACGGCGACGGGTACGGCACCTGCGAGGACTGCAACGACAACCTCGCCGCGGTGAACCCTGGGGCGGACGAGGTCGAGTGCGATGGGGTCGACACCGACTGCGACGGCGAGCTTCATCCCGACGAGGCTGACGCCGACGGTGACCTGCAGACCATCTGCGACGGGGACTGCGACGACGAGAACCCCGAGACGTACGACGGCGCGGCGGAGGGCTGCGGCAACGAGGACAACGACTGCGACGGCGAGGTCCCCGAGGACGAAGCCGACTGCGGCGACGACGACGACGACGACGACGACGGTGGTGGCGGCGGCGGGGGCGGGAGCCGACGCGGCGGCTGCGACGTCTCGGACTCCAGCGGGCCCACCGGCTGGCTCTGGCTCGTCTTCGCGGCGGGGGCCCTGGGGATGCGCCGGCGGCGCTGAGCTTCGAGACGCCGGCGGACGTCCGCGGACGGCTCCGAACGGCGAGCCAGGGCTCTCCATCGCTCCGCCGGCGAGGGCCTCGCGGCCGAGGAACGCCAGTGATTCCAGTCGTCTTCGGGCCGTGTGTTCGGCCCGGAGTCGATCTGGCACGCCCCTCGCAAACTCTCTCTCCGAACCGGGCGTGACCTTGCAGCGCCCTCACTTCGGAGAGACTCATGCCGCGCACCAACCAACTCCTCGCCCTTGTCGCCCTCGCTTCGTTGACCACGGCCTGCACCAGCCCCTACGAGGCGGACGTGACCCCTGCCCCGGGGGTGAACATGGAGGCAGCCGAGGAAGCCGGCCCGTCCATCGAGCCTTCGCGGCTCATCAACATCGTCGGTGAGCTCACGGGCCCCCAGGGCGAGCAGATCGAGACCGCCTGGGTGTGTTTGAACGCCTCCGACATCTGCGCCCGCGTCCAGGCGGACGGCGGCTTTGACCTGCGGGGCATCGAGCACGGCACCTCGGAGCTGCTTCAGGTCACCGCGCCCGGCTACGTGCCCCTCGCGGTGCCGGTCGGTGGCATGCGCAACCAGATCATCGACCTCGAGATGGTGCCCGACAAGACGGGCATGGCGGACAGCGCCCAGGGCGCCGTTCGCTTCGTGAACCGGACCATGTACGGCACCGAGACGTGGCCCGACGAGGACGCGAAGTGGAGCCTGCGCGACCGCGAGTCCTTCCGCGCTGAGATCGCCTCCGGCTCGGACCCGACCATCGAGGGGCTCGCCCCTGGCCTGTACGTCGCCGAGGTGAACTACCAGGCTCCCGCATCCCTGTGCGACACCTCCAGCGGGTGGCGCACCGAGAGTCCCACCCTGGTCGTGGTGCCCGTCGTCCCGGGACACATCACGGTCATCGAGAGGACCTGCCTCGTGATCATGAACTGAGGCTGGGGTCCACGGCCCCACGGAGGGGCCTCGCGGCGGCGTCGGGCATCGAGGGAGACCTCGGTGCCCGACGCGTTTGTCACTTCTTGAGGTCTACGAAGGCGCTACGGAGCTGCGCTGGTGAGCTCGTGCACGACCCTCTCTACGTCGGCGCGGCTGTGGGTGAACCAGAAGCGCAGGTGCGTCCACTCGGGGAGCGTTGCTTCGCGTTGGTACCGCGCCCGGTACTCCGCGTGGTGGGTCCACGACCAGGCGATGACCGAGGTCTCGGGGTCCAACGACGTCAGGTTCGTGAGCCGCTCGGTGTTGCCGTTCCAGAGCTCCTCGCGCTTCAGTGCCCGCCGCAGGGTACGAGGGATCAACTGGCTCATGACCCGCCATCGCGGAGGATCGAGCACCACGACGTGCTCGGCGGCTCGCCACAGGATCGGTCGCACGCTGGAGTAGTTCCCGCAGGAGACCCATCGGTCGTGGGTGTCGACGAAACGATGGATCCGCCGGTGGAAGAGCTCATCCTCCGATGGAGATGCGGGAGGCGGTCACTCGGTCGCCCCATCTCCCTCGGGCGGCTCAATCCGGGCCGTCAGGGCGAAGATGCCCACGGCGGACGCGAACGCCGCGCACCCGAGCAGGCCGGCGTCGAAGCTGCCAGTGAGGTCTTCCGACAGCCCCAGAATCACGGGTCCCACCGCAGTCCCCGCCACCGACGTCGTGGTCACCAGACCGCGAATCGCGCCGTGGTGGGCGCGCCCGAAGCACCGGGCGAGGGTCGGGGAGGCGGTGGTCATCTGGAGCGCAGACGACACCCCGAACATCCCCCAGGCCAGATAGAGGAGCTCGGGGCTTGTGGCCTGGGCATGCAGGAGACAGGACCCTGCGATGAGCGCCGCGACGGCAGCGAAGATGAAGCCGGGTCGCACCCGATCGCTCAGTCCGCCCGCCACGAAGAAGAGGCTCGTGGAGACCAGCGCGAAGGTGCCGATCAGCGAGGCCGCCGCTGCCTCGTCCATGCCCACGGACACCGCCAGGGGCTGCACGTGGAAGAGCAGAGCCGTCCCGATCATCGCGCTGTTCATGGACGCGAGGACCACCGCCCAGAAGGCCGGAGTGCGCGTCGCTTCCTTGAGGGTGAGGCCCCAGACCTCCGGTGCGCCGTCGCCGTCCTCGGGCTCGGGGATGGGGTCGCCGTCCAGCGTCTGGCCCACGTCTTCGGGGCGGTCGCGGTGCACCGTCAACACGAGCCCCACCACCATGAGCCCCGCCGTCACCCCCAGCAGCGGCCATGTCGTGCGCCAACCCAGCTGGTCGATGCTCAGCGTCGCCAGACCGGGGAGCGTCGCCATCGCCAGCCCAAAGAGGGTGAGGCGCACGCCCTCCGCGACCCCGAGGCGCCGGTGGAACCACATCGCCAGGGTGTGTCCCGAGGCCAGTCCGAGCGCCCCCTGGCCGAACACCCGGATGCCGAAGAAGCCGAGGACGAGCATCCACAAGGCGCTCACCTGGCTCATCCACAGGGTGGCGAGGGCCAGTCCAAGGGCGGCGAAGAGCATCAAGCGGCCGGGACCCAGCGTGTCGGAGCGCTTGCCCACCCAGGACATGAGGCTGGCGGAGCCGAGGGTGGCGCCCATGTACGCCCCGCTCAGCTCCGTCGCGGACAAGCCCAGCTCCCGGCGCATGGGCAGGTTGAAGAGCGAGACGATGTAGGTCTGCCCCGGCGAGGTGGCGACGAGGGCCACCGAAGCCACGGCGAGCATCGTCCAGCCGTACCAGCGCTCCTTGGGGGCGGTCATGGGGGGCGCCTACTCGGCGCCGGAACCCCAGAGCTCCAGCGGGTGCTGGTCGAGCTCAGCGACCACCCGGTAGATCTCCTTCGGGCGCGGGTCGAGGGCGTTGCCGTCTGCGTCGCGCGGCGGGTACTTGGGGAAGAGCACGGCGCCGGTGCAGGCTGCCTTGAGCTCGGGGGAGCTGACGCGGGAGAGCACGGCTCCCTCGGTGACGGGCTCGAAGTTGCCCACGCCGTCCACCAGCGCCATGGCGGGGTCGGAGAACGCCTGTCGATGCATGGTGTCGTAGAAGTGCACGTCGGGGACCGCCATGGCGGCGTCGCGCAAGGTGCGGGCCCCGGTCGCTTCGTCGTCAGCCAGCTTCAAGGCTTCGGTGATGACGCGGTAGGTCGTGTCGGCCGCCTCCTGGCTCCAACCCTTCTCGCCGAGCTCCAACGTGATGCCCGGGACGCCGCGCTCGCGCACGTACTCGTCAGCGCACATCACCCCGGACGCAAAGGCCTGTCCAGGGTTTCGGGTCACCCACACTTCGGCGCCCTGCACGGCGCGGACCCACAGCCACGCGGCCTCGCTCCAGGGGAAGATGTAGAAGGGCTGACGGGCAGGCTTGATGGTCTGGTGGAAGTCGAAGTAGGCGTCCGCCTCCTCGAGCATCGGCATGATCTCCAGCGCTCGCTTGATCTCGTGAGCCGAGCCCGCGAGGTCCGGCACGAAGACCCGGTTCAGGTCCGCGTCGAGGAACCGCACGTTGGCGCGCCCAGCCTCGGGGTTCCCGATGAAGAAGGTCGCGCGTCCCCCGAAGCGGATGCGGCCGGCGGCGAGGTCCTCCACGACGGCCACCAGCCCGGCGAGGCTGCCGACCTCGTTGCCGTGGATCAACGAGGAGAACACGAGGTGGAAGGGGTGCTCCCCCCCATCGTGACGGTGGGCCCAGCGGTAGGTGTGCGGGTCGGCGTGGCGGACGGCATCAAAGCGATCCAGCAGGGCATCGAGGCGAAGGGCGTGTTCTGTCATGGTCGCGCAGCATAGTCCCGCTAGCCTGACTTGATGGCTTCCCCTGACCCGTTGTTCGGCACACCCACCGACGTCTTCGAGCGCATCCGCGCGTTTCGCCGCGACCTGCACCAGCACCCAGAGCTCTCGTGGCAGGAGCAGCGCACGATGAAGAGCATCGCGGCGCGGCTTGCGGAGTTGGGCGTGGCGCACCGCGCGGGCGTCGCGGGGACCGGGGTGATCGCCGACCTCCCAGGCCTCGCCGACGGCCCCATCATCGCGCTGCGCGCAGACACCGATGCTCTGCCCGTGCACGAAGAGACGGGGCTGTCCTTCAGCTCCACCCACGAAGGGGTGATGCACGCCTGTGGCCACGACGGCCACACCAGCATGCTGCTCGGCGCCACCGAGATGCTCCTGCGCGACCCGCCCCCCACGCCCGTGCGCCTCATCTGGCAGCCGGCGGAGGAACGAGCCGAGGGTGCGCCAGCCCTGATCGAGGAAGGCGTGCTGGAGGGGGTCGCGATGATCTTCGGCGGCCACGTGGACCGTCACTATCCGCCGGGCTTCATGGCGGTGACCCACGGGGCAGTGAACGCCTCGACGGACATGTTTCGCATCGAGATTCGCGGGCGCGGCGGTCATGGCGCGCGTCCCCACGAGGCCCTGGACGCCGTCGTCGTCGGGAGCCTGATGGTGACGGCCATCCAGACCATCGTGAGTCGCGAGATCAACCCTGCCCACCCCAGCGTGATCTCGGTGGGGGTGTTCGAGGCGGGCACCGCGCCCAACGTCATCGCCGGACGCGCGCGGCTGGAGGGGACCATCCGGGCGCAGGACGCCACTGTGCGCGCGCATCTCCAGCAGTCCCTCGAACGGGTCGCGTCGGCCATCGGGATGCTGCACGATGCCCTCGTGACCTTCGAGCTCATCGAAGGCACTCCGCCCCTCATCAACGAGGGAGTCGCGGTGGAGCTCGCCCAGCAGGCGGCGATCAGCGTGCTCGGCGAAGCCAACGTCGGTCCGCTCGCGACCGCCAACATGGGCGGCGAGGACTTCGCCTGTTACCTGGAGCACGTACCGGGCTGCTACGTGCGCTTCGGCGGCCAGGTGGCCGGCCGGGAGAGCTTTCCTGCCCACTCGAGCCAGTTCGACTTCGATGAGCGCACCCTCGCCATGGGGGCGGCCTGGTTCAACGCGGTGGCGCGCCACGCGGGTCGCTCCTTGCTGGGGGGCGCTGCGTGACCGCGGGCATCGTCGTTCGCGAGGCAACGGAGGCCGATGTTCCCGGCGTCCGCGCGATCTTCGAGGCCACCTACGAGCACGACTACCCCTACCGCTCGGTCTTCGAGGAGAGCTGGCTCAAGCGCGCCGTCTTCAACGACTCCATGCTCATGCTGGTGGCCGAGGAGATGGTCACCGGTGAGCTTCTGGGCACGGCGTCGGTCGTGTTCGACATCTCGTCCCAGTCCGACCTGACGGGAGAGTTCGGCCGACTCGCGGTGCCTCCTCGCGCCCGCGGCCGGGGGATCGGGAAGCTGCTGATGGGCGAGCGCATCGCCTTTGTCCGGAGGCGTCTGCACGCCGCGGTGGTCGACAACCGGACGACGCACCCCTTCAGCCAGAAGGTGAGTGAGCGTCACGGCCTGTCCTGCGTCGGCTTCCTCCCCAAGAAGTACAAGTTCACGGAGCGGGAGTCGATCGCGTTCTTCGGGCTGCTCTTCCCCGAGGGTCTGGCTTTGCGCTGCAACCACCCCCGGGTGGTGCCGGAGGCCCAGGCGCTGGCGCACATCGCCCTGTCGCGGTGCGGTGTCGCCGTGGACGTCATCGTCGACGAGGACAGCCCCGCCTACGTCGCCGACGTGCCGTCCCTGGTGGTCGAGCAGTTGACCGCAGACGCAACGCCCGCCTTGCTGCGGATCCAGCGGGGCCGGGTGCGGCGCCGTGAGATCTTCGGACCCATCCGCCTCCAGCACGGGTTCTTCATGCTCGAGGCGCATGACGCTGGCTACCTCATCGCCCGCGATGCCGCGGACGATGGAACCCCGGGGGCGGTGGCCGGGGCCATCGGCTTTGTGCACCACCCGGACGACGGCACGGTGCAGGTCTTCGAGCTCATCGCCCGCAGCGACGGGGTCGTTCGTTTCCTCTGGGACGAGCTCATGGCCCGGTGTCGAGCCTGGGGAGTGGTCTACGCCGAGGCGGACGTGAGCGCGCACGCCCCCCGGATGCAGCGCACCCTTCTCGAGCTCGGCTTCCTGCCTGTTGCCTATGTGCCCGCGGGGGTCTTCGTCGAGGTGGAGCGCCTCGACATTGTCCGCATGGCCCGCCTGGACTGTGCGCCGCCTCGCTTGGAGGACCTCGCCCTCACCCCCCACTGCCGGACGGTGGCGGAGCTGGTCTTGAGGGCCTTTGAGCAGCGGGCCGTGCTCCCGAGGGTGGACGCGGCCATGGGCTCGATGTCCCTGTTTCGGGGCCTGTCCCCGGAGCAGAGGCGACGTCTGGCCGGAGCCTTCGACGTCGTCGAGGCCGAGGCTGGGACCGTGCTCTACCGCGAGGGCGACCCGCCGCGACGGCTGTACGCGCTGCTCGCCGGGACGGTCTCCGTGCAGGTGGGCGACCGGGTTGTGGGAGCGGTGGGGGCCGGCGACTGCTTCGGGGAGCTGTCGCTGCTGACCGGCGAACCCCACTCCGCCGAGGTGGCTGTCTCCGAGGATGCGGTCGCCGCGGTGCTCAGCGCTGCCGAACTCGCGCAGTTGACCCGCTCCCGACCGGACATCGCCGTGCGCCTCTACCGAAACCTCGCGGTGGACGTGGGTCGCAAGCTCCAGCGCAGCAACGCAGGGTTGGTGGAGACGTAGGGAGCGGCCCGGAGTCGACGGAGCCGTGTCTTCAGTCGGCGTCTTGCGCCGCCTGGGGGTATGTCTCGTCGAGCACGATGAGGTCCGTCCAGAACGCGGACACTTCGAAGTGGTGGCGCACGACGCCTCGCCGGTCCACCTGACTCACCCTCGAGCTCGCGCCGCCGGACTCGATGTTGAGGGCCCAGACCGACTCGGGCCCGGCACCTTCGAGGGACAGCAAGAAGGGATGCAGTCCCAGATCCCCGGGCGCCCCGAGGTGCACGGCCTCCGCCTCGGGTTCGACCCAGGTGAGGTCGGTCTGCGAGATGTGGCCCATCCACATGGCCCCGCTCCCATCCACGCCCACGAAGTCCGTCCAAGCTCCGTCGCTGTCGTGGACGACGGCCCCGTCGGAGAGCCGCGTCACGAGTCCGTTGTAGTCAGCGACCAGCATGCCGTCCTCGGTCTCGATGGCATCTGTCCACGCAGGGCCGCCCTCGGGCATCTCCCACTGCTCAACCACGTCCCCGTCTGCGGCCAGGGCGAAGAGCTCGGACCAGGCTGCGGCCACGACGCCCCCGTCCGAGGACACGCCGTTGCGCATGCTGCTCGCCCAGGCATCCGCGCCGAACTCCCAGATGTCGCGGGTCACCGGGTCGACTGCGGTCAGGAAGTCTGCCCCCGCAGTGGAGACCAGGAAGAACCCGGCGTGGTGCCACGAGAGCGTGAAGGACTCCTCGAAGGGGTCCTGCTGGTTCCCCACCGCGAGCCGCCTCACCTCGTTCCCCTGGGAGTCCAGGATGATGACGTTGGTGGAGCTTCCGCTGTTCGATGGCCCCAGGACCGCAAAGTAGGCGGCGCCGACGGGCTCTTCGAACACGGGAGCGAAGGGGTCGACCCAGGTGGGGGCTGCTCCGTCGAGTTGTGGCGTGCAGCCCACCAGGAGCAGAAGGGGGAGCAGTGACTTGGGCGTGGCGGGCATCGGGCCTCCTCTCCGGGACGCGCATCCCGGTGAAGTCAGCCTGCCAGCAAGGTTTCGGGTTGAGCCCGCCACGCACAGAATGAGCACCAACCCTCCACACGAAGTCGCGGGTTCACACCATGTGCGGAGGAGTTGCGAACATTCGCTTCGGCGGAACCTCAGCCCCCGTCGCCGAGGAAATGGATGTAGATGGCCGCGGTGTCGGCTGGGCGCTCGATCATCGGGCTGTGCCCCATCTTCTCCATGATCACGGTGCGGCTGTCCGGGATGCCCGCGGCGAACACATCGGCCCCCGAGGGGTGCAGGACCCGGTCTCCGTCTCCCCAGAGCACCAGGGTCCGCGCCGTGATGGACGCCAGGTGGGGCTCGAGGGGCTGGTAGTTCTCCCCGCTGATGTCCCCCCAGATCTTGTCGTTGAACGGTCGGCTCTCCACGGCGCGGTTCGCGAAGAACCGCTTCACGACGCGGGGCAGGCTGGGCGGCTGCACAAAGACGAAGCTGAGGAGGCGGTCGAAGTCCTCCAAGTCGTTGACCAGCAGGGGGTTGGTGCCGGTCTCCATGAGGATGCGCGTGCGCTCGGACGGAACGGGGGACGTCACTCCCCCCGCGTTGAAGAGGCCCAGGCTCCTCACGCGCTCGGGATGCTTCGCCGCGAACGCTGCGGAGATCTGGCCGCCCATGGAGTTCCCGGCGATGTGGAAGGTGTCCAACGCGAGGTGGTCGGCGAGGGCGGCTACGAACGCCACCTGGTTCGAGATGGCGTAGGTGTGCTCAGGGAGCCGACTCGACACTCCATGACCGGGCAGATCCGGGACGACCACCGCATAGCCAGCAGCCTTCATGTGCTTGCTGAAGCGGGTCCAGTTGTCCTTGTCCGCCGCGAAGCCGTGCAGAAGGACCACGGGCTCGCCCCCCGCGGCGCCACCGCGCAGGTAGGTGATGGAGTGCTGCTCCCATTGCATCGTCTGCAGCTCGAGACCGCCGGCGCCGCGCTCCTGGGCTACGGCGATGGCTAGCAGCCTCGCCGGGTCGCTGGCGAGGGTGGCCAGTCCCAGCCCGAGAACGAGCAGGACCAGTCCGATCCATCCAAAGACTGCGCGTCGAGGCTGGCTCATGAGGGGAGTGTAGAGGTCGAGGGCGGTGTCACAGCCGTCCGAGTCCCGGGCATCGGGGAGGTTGCAGCTACATTCAGGCTCCATGCGCATCTTGATCACCGGCGCGACCGGATTCCTCGGGAAGAAGCTCCTGCCCGCCCTCATGGAGCGAGGTCACGACGTCGTGGCTGTGTCGCGCAGCGCCGAGCGGGCGAGGTCCACCCTCCCTGGCCTGGTGGCCGCCTACGACTGGGACCCGCGAGCCGAGCCCTGTCCCGCGGACGCCTTGCGCGTCGACGCCGTCGTGCATCTGCTGGGAGAGAGCGTCGCGGGGCGGTGGACGGCCAGGAAGCGGGAGGCCATCGCAGGGTCCCGCAAGGAGGGCACCCGACACCTCGTCGAGGGGATCGCGGCCCTGCCCGTGGGAGAGCGTCCGAAGCTGATCCTGAGCGCGAGCGCCGTGGGCTACTACGGGGACCGGGGCGAGGAGGAGATCACCGAGCAGACCGCTGGCGGGCAGGACTTCCTCGCGGAGGTGTGTAGCGACTGGGAGCACGAGGTGGAGACCGCCGGTGCATTGGGTCTGCGGTGGGTCACGATGCGCATGCCGCTCCTGGTGGACCCGGACGGCGGAGCGCTCGAGCAGATGCTGCCGCTGGCGAAGCTGGGCATGGGCGGCCCCTTGGGGTCGGGACGGCAGTGGTGGTGCTGGGTCTCGGCCCACGACGTGGTCCGGTTCGTGGTGGACGCGGTAGCCGACCCGAGCTTCGAGGGTGCCTACAACGTGTGCTCTCCGGTGCCCGTGCGGCAGCGGGAGTTCGCGAAGACCCTCGGAAGGGTGCTGGGGCGCCCCGCCTTTCTCCCGGCGCCAGCGTTCGTGCTCAAGACGGTGCTCGGCGCCTTCTCCATCGAAGTGCTGGGCAGCAAACGCCAGATCCCCGAGCGCCTGAACGAGCGGGGGTGGGAGTTTGTCGATCGCGAGCTCGAAGCAGCCTTGAGGCGCATGCTCGGCTGAGTGATGAGGAGACGGCCCGGGGCCTGGCGCAGATGCCCGTTCGCGCACATCTGTTCAGCCCGTTGGAACCTCGCCTGGAATAGGCTGTCCACCTGATCGGTTGCCTTCTTGCAGGCCCCGCCCCACACCGGACTGCCCATGCCCTCTGACCTCCTCGCTTCGCCCGAAGCCCGCGCCCCCATTGGGGGCGTGCGCCGCCGTGTCTGGCTCCGTCTCACCCTCGCCCTGTCGCTCGTCGCGCTCCTGGCCGGCTGTCCCAGCGACGAC
>JAGSHC010000339.1 GCA_023954745.1 Deltaproteobacteria bacterium
CCTCCGCCTCGCCATCGCTGAGGTGGTTCGCGTTGCAGCAGCCGTAGACGCGCGCAAGGAGGACTTTCCCGTCGAGTGGCTCTTCCATCATCGGTGGGGCAAGAAAGAGGGGAGTCGCACCGCCGCGGGCGAGCTCGTCGAGTTCATGGAGATCGGCGGCCGGACGACCGCCTGGGTCCCGGGCCGGCAGGGCTAGGCCGCGTGCCGGGTCCTCGCAAGACGCTGCACGTCGGGGCCGGCTATCGCCGCGATCGACAGCCCTTGGGGGAGGCGACGCGGGGAAAGACGGCGCCGAATCGGCTGCGGCGGCTGAACCTGTGGTTGCTGCGCACCGAGCGCGAGCTGCTCGCGCGGCGCGATCGGACCCCCTTCGTCGACCTCGGATACGGGCGTCTTCCCCTTACGACCCTCGAATCTGCCCGGAGCCTGCGCCAGCTCAATCCTCGATTGCCCGTCCTCGGCGTCGAGGTCGACCCCGCGCGGGTGGAGGCCGCGAAGCGCTGGGAGGATGAGGACACGCGCTTCAGACGCGGGGGGTTCGAGCTTCCCCTCGGAGGTCGGGGGGACGCGAGTCAGGCGCGGGTGATCCGGGCCCTCAACGTCCTGCGGCAATACGAGGAGCCCGCTGCGCGGGATGCCTGGCGCTTGCTCGGCGACCGCCTCTCCCCGGGGGGCCTGCTCATCGAGGGGACCTGCTCACCGTTGGGGCGGCTCATGGCAGTGCAGCTACTGAGGAAGGGGGAGTCCGGTCTCGAAGACGCGGGCCTGCTCTTCAGCACGAACTTTCGCACCGTCGAGCCGCTGAGCCCCTCTGCCTTTCAGGCCGTGCTGCCAAAGCACCTGATCCACCACGTGGTGCCGGGCACGGCCGTCCATGGACTGATGCAGAGCTGGGGCCGGGCCTGGGAGCGGGCTCGCGTGGTCGAGGCCTTCGGGCGTCGACAGGTCTGGGTCCGGGCGGCCCGGGAGCTGGCGGCCGCCGGATTCTCGGTGTGGGACGACCCCTGGACGCTCCGGCGGGGGTTCCTGCTGGTGCACGGGGTGACCCAATGGGAGGGCTGAGATCACCACGCAGAGGATGGGCCGACCCCTCGGGGCAGGCTCCGCTCTGGGCGAGTCGGCCTCAGTAGGCCCTATCCGCGGCCCTTGCCTCGGTGGTTCTTCTGCCAGGGCTTGTTGGGCTTGTTCGGCAGAGACGGGTGGCGGCCCCGAGACTTGGTCAGCGGGACCTGCCGACCGCGCAGCTCGATCTGCGGGTAGCGCTTGAGCACCTGAGCCGCGACGTCCGGGGGCAACCCCACGAAGCTCTTGTGATCGTCGATGGTGATGCGGCCGATGATGTTGCCGGGGACCCCCGCCTCGTTGGCCAGGGCGCCGACCAGATCTGCGGGCCGGACTCCAGCCTGACGTCCCACGGGGAGGAAGAGCTCGACGTGGGAGGAGGTGTCCGGACGGCCGCCGGGACCACCGAAGCCCTGCTGCCGAGGACCAGGCCCACCTTGCGGGCGATTGCCCTGGGGACGCTGCTGCCGCTCCGGGCGGTTGGGACGGCGCGCCCAGGGAGGAGGTCCATCGTCGAGCTCGTCCTGGGCCAGGGGGACGCCCCCCATCTTTGCCAGCAGGCCCAGGGCCTGGGCGGCGATGTCCTCGACGCTGCGCTCCTCGTCCTCCAGCAAGGTGGCCAGCCAGTCGCTCGCCAGCTCCGGGTCGATGTCCTCGATCGCCTTCTGGAGGCGACCGCGGCCGCGCATTCCCAGGTCTCGATCCGAGGGCAGTTGCACCTCCTGGACCGGCTGGTTGAGCTTGCGCTGGAAGAAGCCGAACCGTCGGACCTCGGCGGGGGTCACCATCGTGAGGGCGCGGCCCTCGCGACCTGCGCGCCCGGTGCGCCCGATGCGGTGCACGTAGACCTCGGCGTTCTCGGGCAGGTCGAGGTTCACGACCTGGGTGATGTGGTTCACGTCGATGCCGCGGGCGGCGATGTCCGTGGCCACCACGACCTCCAGCTCGGCGTCGCGCAGTCGCTGCAGGACGCGCTCGCGGGCCTTCTGGTTCATGTCGCCGTGCAGCGGTTCGACGCGCAGACCGAGGGACTCGAGGTGCGATGCGATGTCGCCGCACGACGCGCGGGTCCGCGCGAAGACCAGGGTGGTGCCGCGGTCGCCGCCGAGCAGGGCGCGTCGGAGGGCGTCGGGCTTGAAGCGGTTCGGGACGCGCGTCCATGCCTGGGTGATGTGAGCCGTGGCCGGGGCCCCCTGCTCCATCTGGATGGTCTCGGGGTCGTTCATGTAGGTCTTGGCGATGCGCGCGATGGGGCCGGGCATCGTGGCGGAGAACAGCGCGACCTGACGCGGTCCGGTGATCGCGCCGAGCAACGTCTCGACGTCCTCGGCGAAGCCCATGCGGAGCATCTCGTCGGCCTCATCGAGCACGACGTACTCCACCTGGCTCAGATCCAAGGCCCCGCTCCCGAGGTGATCGAGGAGACGTCCGGGGGTGCCGACCACGATGGGCACGCCGCGACGCAACGCCTTCAGCTGAGGCCCGTAGGGGGCGCCGCCGTAGATGGTGACGCCTTCGACGCCGAGGCCCTTGCCGTACGACTGAAGCGCTGCGCTCACCTGTTGTGCGAGCTCTCGCGTGGGGGCGAGGACGAGCGCCTTGACCCCCCGGCCCGAGTCCGCGAGGTGATGGAGCAGAGGCAGACCGAACGCAGCGGTCTTCCCCGATCCGGTGCGCGCGCGCCCGATGACGTCCTTGCCGGCGAGCAGGGGCGGGAGGGCTGCGCTCTGGATGTCGGTGGGCTTCTCGAAGCCGAGGCCGTCGAGAGCAGATTGGATCCGGGGGTCGAGGCCGAAGTCAGCGAAGGTCGTGGGCGTGTCTGTGGTCATGCGGGGCACGCTCTGCCCGACATCGAAGAGGAAGTCAAACGATCTCGGAGCCTGGGCGCACTTTTCCTGTACCTTCTCGGGCCTTCCCCACGGAGAGTTTCATGTCCCATCCGCACGGCGGTTCCATCATCGGCGAGTTGCTCGCAAAGCAAGGCGTCACCTGCCTTTACACCCTTTGTGGCGGGCACATTTCACCGATCCTCGTCGGCGCGAAGGCCCATGGGATCACGGTCGTGGATGTGCGGGACGAGGTCACGGCGGCCTTCGCGGCGGATGCTGCGTCTCGCATGACGGGCGTGCCCGGCGTGGCGGCGGTCACCGCGGGGCCCGGCGTCACCAACACCATCACGGCGGTGAAGAACGCGCAGATGGCCCAGCAGCCCTTGGTGATCTTCGGCGGAGCCACCGCGACCATCCTGAGGGGGCGGGGGTCTCTCCAGGACATCGACCAGATGTCCACGATGGCCACCGTCACCAAGTGGGCGGCGCGCATCAGCAAGGTCGGGGAGATCGTGCCGTTCGTGAACAAGGCCTTCCGCATCGCGAAAGAAGGCGTGCCTGGGCCGGTGTTCCTCGAGGTGCCGGTGGATCTGCTCTACCCCGAGGGCATCGTCGAGGAGTGGTACCTCAAGGAGTCCGGCGTCGAGGCCATGAAGGGCGCCGTGGGGCAGGCGGCCCAGCTCGCCATGAAGGGCTACCTGAAGCGCCAGTTCCACATGCCGCACATCCCGATGCCCGAGTTCCGGCGGGCCGTCGAGAGCGTCGCGTCCGACGACGAGATCGCCGCCGTGGTGAAGGCCCTCGCGGGAGCGAAGCAGCCGGCGCTGGTCATTGGTAGCCAGGCGGTGGTGAACCTCACCCCCGCTCAGGCGGACGCCCTGGCAGACGCGGTGCGCAAGCTCGGCTTGCCCACCTTCCTCGGCGGTTCGGCACGGGGACTGCTCGGTCGAACCAGCGACCTGCAGTTCCGGCACAAGCGTTCCAAGGCCCTGCGAGAGGCCGATGTGGTGATCGTGGCCGGCTTCCCCTTCGACTTCCGCATGGGGTATGGCCAGAAGATCAACAAGAAGGCGGAGCTGATCTCGGCGAACCTGGACAAGGTCGCTCTCAAGAAGAACCGCAAGCCGGACCAGGCGGTGCTGGCCCACCCCGGGCAGTTCCTGATGGCCGTCGCCGACAAGGTGGGGAGCACGCCGGACTGGTCACGCTGGTTCGCGACGCTTCAGGAGCGCGAGGACGCGCGGGACGGTGAGATCGCGGCGAAGGCGAAGACCGAGGGGCCGCTCGTGGACCCGGTGCACCTCTTCCAGCGCATCGAAGAGAAGCTCGACGACGACTCGATCCTCATCGTGGACGGTGGCGACTTCGTGGCCACAGGCGCCTACATCGTGCGGCCCCGCAAGCCCTTGTCCTGGCTCGACCCGGGCGTCTTCGGGACCCTGGGGGTTGGCGGCGGCTTCGCCGTGGGGGCCGCGAGCGTGCGGCCGAAGGCCGAGGTGTGGCTGTTCTACGGGGACGGGAGCTCGGCGTATTCCTTGGCGGAGTTCGATACCTACAAGCGCTTGGGCTATGCGCCCATCGCGGTCATCGGCACCGACGCGAGCTGGCAGCAGATCGCGCGCGACCAGAAGACGCTGCTGGGGGACCTCGTCGGCACGGAGCTTCTCCGCACCGACTACCACGATGTGGCCGAGGGCTACGGCGGCAAGGGCATCCTGCTGACGGACCCGGCGAAGATCGACGAGGTGCTCGACGAGGCGAAGAAGCTGGCGAAGGCGGGCACGGCCGTGTGCATCAACGTGCATCTGGCCGCGAGCGACTTCCGCGAGGGGTCGATCTCGATCTAGCCAGTCCGGCTACTCGACGGGCTCCTGGGCCTCGCTGATCGCATCTCGCACGTCGTTAGCGAAGCTGTCGCGGTGGCCCGAGGTGCGGTAGCGGACGATGCCGAGGGCATCGAGGACGAAGAGGTTGGGGCGGCCGCCGCTGAAGCCCCAGACGGCTTCGACGCTGCCGTCGGTGTCGGCGAGCACGGGGAACGGGATCTCGTGCTCCTCGGCGTAGTCGGCGACCTCGGAGGTCTCGACGCTGTCGCCCACGGGGTCTTCGAAGTAGATGGCGAAGATCTGGAGGTCCTCGGACGGAATCTCCTCCTTGATGACCGCGAGGTCGTCCGCGGCGCGCCGGCACTGGGTGCACCACATCTGCCCGAACTCGACGACGGCGACCTTGCCGAGGTGGTCGCTGAGGGTCCAGGGCGTGTCGCTGCCGTCCAGCAGGGTGAAGTCCGACGCGCAGTCCCCCAGATCGTTGCCTTCTTCGCAGGTGCTCGGGTCGTAGGTTCCGCCGGGGTCGCAGCCGGTGAGGGCGAGCGGAGCGAGAAGCACCAGGAGAGCGAGTCGGCACAAGGGCAAGAGATGGCTCATGACGGATTCGTCCTAGCACGACGTCCGACGTTTCATCTCGAGAGTGGAGGCGGTCGGTTCGCTCCCGCCCCACGTCCTACGCCCGGTGCGTCCCCTCCAGGTAGGCCCAGCGCCCCTCGTGGGGGCGAAAGCGACTTCGCTCGCGGAAGCTGGCGTCCACCACGCCTTGCTTCAGGGTCGCGGTGAAGTCCACCCAGGCGGCCCCGTCGTGATCCACGCCGAAGCCGTGCACCACGAGCCCCTCGAAGTCCGTGCCCTCGCAGAAGCCCCGCACATCCCGCGCCCACGCCGCGCGGTCGGCCCGCCAGTGCGGCCCGGCGGGGTGGGTGGTCGCCAGCACGTAGTCCACCTTCCCCACCGCGTAGGCGGCGTTGCGGGATCGCATCAATGCCTCCGGGCTAGGCGCCATGGCGCCGGCGTGCAGTCGTCCACAACACGCATCCAGGGTCTTCCCGCTGCCGCAGGGGCAGGGCATCACTGCGCCATGGGCGCGGCGATCTCGATGAGGAGCCCGTTGTGGTCGGTCACCCACCCCACCACCTGCCCCCAGGGCTTGGTGATGGGCTCCACCAC
>JAGSHC010000374.1 GCA_023954745.1 Deltaproteobacteria bacterium
CGGCACCGCCGGTGTTTGGGCGGGTGGTGACCGTCGTGAGCTTCGGGTGGGTCTCGGCCCTCGCAGCCCTGCTGTTTGGCGGTGGGCTGCCCGAGGCTGGGGTCGCGGGGGTGGCTGGCGCGCTCATCGGCGCCCTGCAGGTGATGGCCAGCTCTCGGGGCCTGGCGGGACTGCTCGAGGCGGGGTCGGCGGCGGTGGCGGCGTTTGTGGCGGCGACGGTGGCCAGTGTCTGGCCGCACTCGGCCGAGATCGCGGTGCTGTCCGCCCTGATCGTCCTCGTGCCGGGCTTCACCATCCATCGCGCGCTGACGGATCTCAGCACGGGGCACCTGCTGTCGGGCAGCAGCCGGATGGCTCACGCAGGAACGGTCTTGCTCCTCATGGGCTTCGGGGTCGCTCTCGGAGGGCGGGCCGCCGGCGCGCTGGTCGGTGTCGCTGACGTGGCGGAGCCCGTGGGGCTGCCGGGCTGGCAGCGCACGGCGGCGCTGTTGGCGATGACGCCGGCGCTGCGGGTGCTGTTCAGGGCGCCGCGCAGGTCTTGGTTGTGGATCGCGGCCGCCGTCTCCATCGCGTGGTTTGGCGCCATGGCGGGGAGCGAGCTGCTCGGTCCTGACCTGGGGCCGTTTCTGGGGGCTCTGGCCCTGGGCCTCTACGCCCTGCTCTGGGAGCGCATCGCCGACCGACCGGCGGCGCTGCCCCTGGCGCCAGGACTGCTGGTACTCGTGCCGGGTGCCATCGGGTTTCGCGGGGTCGCGGCGCTGCTGAGCGGAGACCCCCTGCGGGCCGTGGAGACGGGGTTCAGCGCCTTGCTCGTGGCGACGTCCCTCGTCACGGGCCTGCTGCTCGCCAACGTGCTGGCCCGCGGCGGCGTACGTCGGGGTGTCGTGCGAGGGGATCCCGCTTGACCGCCCGGGCGCTCTCCACAAGGCTGCGCGGCGATGTCTTCACGTGTGCTTCTCGTCCTCATCGTGCTCCTCGGCACGCTCCCCGCCTCGGCGGCCTTCGCCCAGCTCCTGCCTGCCTTTCCGCAGTGTGGTGATGGCGGCGACTGTCCCCAGGACTTCGACACCTCGGGCGACTGGAACCTCTCCAGCACGTACCCGCCGGAGTCGAATCCGGCCAACCTGTTGCCCGGCGAGCAGGGCCTGGGCTCAGGTCTCTGGGCGGACCGCGCCTGGCAGTTCACGACGGGCCGCAACGACGTCTCCATCGCGGTGCTGGACTCGGGCATCCACTGGGAGAACGGTGACCTCGTCAACAAGCACTACATCAACCCCGCCGAGCTGCCCGCCCCCGATGGCTACCCCCGGGACGCGGCTGGCGACCATCGCGGCACCTACGACTTCAACGGCGACGGCGTCTTCAACATGGAGGACTGGGCCGAGGACGCCCGCATCACCGTGGACCTCGGGCAGAACGCCACGTCGCATCCCGATGGCGTGAAGGACCCGTCCGACCTCATCGCCTACTTCAGCGACGGCGTCGACGACGACGGCAACGGCTACATCGACGACATCTCGGGGTGGGACTTCTTCTGGAACGACAACAACCCCTACGACGACACCCGCTACGGCCACGGCACCGGCGAGTCGAAGGACTCCACCGCCGCGGCGGGCAACGGTGGCTCCATCGGGGTGTGCCCCAACTGCATGGTCGTGAACCTGCGGGTCAGCGACTCCTTCGTGGCGGACGTGAACAACTTCGCCCAGGCCGTCATCTACGCCGTCGACAACGGGCACGACGTCATCCAGGAGGCCCTCGGCACCCTGAACAACACCACGATCACCACCGAGGCCATCGACTACGCCTGGGACAGCGGGGTGCTCGTCGTGGCCAGCGCCGCCGACGAGACGGCCTACCACCAGAACTACCCGGGCTCGAACCACCACACGCTCTACACCCACGCCGTGCGGTACGACACCGAGGACCGGGAGGACGCCAACACCTGGATGTCCTTCTCCAACTGCACCAACTACGGGCCGCGTCTCGATCTGTCGGCGCCGTCCACCTCGTGCAGCTCGGGAGCGGTGGGGGTGACGTCGGGCGTCGCCGGGCTCGTGGTCTCGGCGGGCCTCAACGCGGTGGACGAGAACATCATCGACAGCCCGCTCAACGCCTCGGAGCTCTATCAGCTGCTCACGCGCACCGCGGTGGACATCAACCTCAACCCCGATGACGACCAGGAGTTCCGCTACCCGTCGCACCCCGGCTGGGACCGCTTCTTCGGCTTCGGTCGCGTCGATGCCCATGGCGCCGTGCAGCGAGTAATGGCCGGGGACATCCCGCCCCACGCCGACCTCATCGACCCCCATTGGTTCCAGGTCATCAACGTGGACGACATGCCAGAGTTCGACGTCGTCGGCAGCGCCGGGGCGCCCCGCTCGGCTTCCTACTCCTGGGACCTGCAGGTGGCTGGTGGCTGGGACCCACGGGACACAGCGTTCTCGAGCGTCGCCACGGGCAAGGGCACCGAGCCCACGGACGGCGTGCTCGCCACGTTGAGCGCCAGCGACTTCCCCGTCGATCCCGACGCGACCCAGGAGCCCTTCACCGCCGACGACACCAACGTCACGAAGGGCGACAAGGTGCACGTGCACGGCGCGACGCTGCGGCTGGTGGTCACCGACGCCGAGGGGCGCGAGGCGGTGATGCGCAAGCTCATCTACCTGCAGCGTGACCCGGACCTGCTGCCGGGCTACCCCCGCCGCGCGGGCACCGGTCTCGAGTCGAGCCCCAAGCTGGTGGACCTGGACATGGACGGGCAGGACGAGCTGCTGTTCATCAACAGTGACGGCGCCCTGCACGTCACGGACTGGCAGCTCGTGGACAAGCCCGGCTTCCCGGTGTTCCTGCGTCTGCTCGACGAGTGGGACCCGGCGCACCCGGGCAACCACCTCGCCCAGAGCGGCGCGTCGACGGTGTCCGAAGGCCGGCACGCGGTCATCGGCAGCCCGGCCGTGGGAGACATCGACGGCGACGGGGACAACGAGATCGTGCTCGGCTCCCTCAACGGCGACCTATACGCGTGGCACCACGACGGCACGTCGGTGCAGGGCTGGCCCTTCATGCTGGACCTCGGTCTCGTGGAGGGGCTGACCGACCCCGAGAACGTGTGGGACTACGGGTTCTTCGGCAGCCCGGCCCTCGGTGACATGGACAACGACGGCGACCTCGACGTGGTCATCGGCGCCATGGACTCCCGCGTCTACGTGCTCGACGAGACGGCGACGCCGTTGCCGGGCTGGCCCGTGGAGCTGCGGGTGGAGTTCGGCGCGCCGGGGGCCGAGGAGAGCCGCGGGGAGCGGATCATCAGCAGCCCCGCCGTAGGGGACGTAGATGACGACGGCTTCCTCGAGGTGGCCATCGGTACGAACCAGAAGAACGCTGGCACGTATGGAGTGGGATATCTGCTGAGCCACGACGGGCAGATCGAGGACGGCTGGCCGGCGCAGCTCTTCGGGGCCTACACCAACGCCTTGCCGTACGTGGGGGAGGGGATTCCCGGCTCGCCCTCCATCTGCGACCTCGACGGCGACGGCAAGCTCGAGGTGGCGATGCACACCATCGCCGATCCCGGGACGATGCTCCGGTGGGACGGCACGACGTACGCCCGCATGGCCACCATCGCCAATGACTTCGGGTTCTTCAGCAACAGCGCGGAGAAGAGCTTCGCCTACGTGTTCATCGACTCGGGAGCCTTCGGCGACTTCGACCGGGATGGCGTGCAGGACTACTTCATCGGGACGGGCGGCTTCGAGTACGCCAACGGTCTGGTGCACGACGGGCAGCGCTACGACCACGACCACCTGCTGAGCGGGTGGAGTGGGGTGCCGGACGAGGGGGGAGCGACGCCGAAGATGCCTTTCCTGGAGCCGTTCCCTCAGATCATGGAGGACCTGCAGTTCTTCCTGACGCCGGCCATCGCCGACCTCGACGGAGACGGCACGCCGGAGATCATCAACGGCTCGTCCGGGAACTCCATGCATGCGTTCGGCATGAACGGCCGGGAGCCGGAGGGCTGGCCGAAGCCGACGGGGCAGTGGATCATTGCCTCGCCGACGGTGGGCGACGCCGATGGGGACGGGTTCCTCGAGGTGTGGACGGCGACGCGTAGCGGGTACCTCTTCGCCTGGAGGACCCCGGCGCTGGCGCACGACTCCATCCAGGAGTGGACGAGCATGCGCCACGACGCCGCCAACACCGGGAACTGCCACGTTCCGCTGCGCACCTACCCCGAGCCGCCACCGGTCGAGGCTCCTGCGGACGACGACGACGACGCGGGCGGGTGCGGCAGCGACGTGGGCCGCGGGCCGGCGTCGGGAGGGGCCTTGGTGCTGCTGGCCCTGGCTGGATTGGTGCGGTTGCGTCGGACGGGCGTGGCTCGAGGAGAGGCGTGAGGGCCGTGCGAACTGCCTTTCCCGTCCCCGCTCTCCTGCTTCTCCTCCCCCTCGTGGGGTGCGGCGACGTGACGGTGCTCGGCTCTCCGGAGCTGGAGGGCGATGACGCTGGCGAGTGCAGCGACGACGCGGACAACGACGCCGACGGGCTGTTCGACTGCGACGACCCCGACTGCGCGGGCTCGGATGCGTGCTCCGGCGACGACGACGACGCGACGGGGGACGACGACGACTCGGGCGACGACGACGACGCCACCGGGGATGACGACGACTCTGGCGACGACGACGACTCGGGCGACGACGACGACTCTGGCGACGACGACGACTCTGGCGACGACGACGACTCTGGCGACGACGACGACTCTGGCGACGACGACGACTCTGGCGACGA
>JAGSHC010000225.1 GCA_023954745.1 Deltaproteobacteria bacterium
ACGTGCGCGTGCGCGAACACAGGGAGTCGGAGATGTTGCCTTCCTCCGTGATGTAGCCGTAGATGATGTATGTCTCGCCCTTGGTGTACCGGCGTCCGCACGCCGCGCTCGACGCCCGGGTCTGCACGCGAGCCTCCATGCCCGGGTTGCCCTTCCAGGAGCGGGCCACGTTGAAGCGGTACTCGACGGGGCCGAAGGCCGGCGGCGCATTCTCGGCTGGGGCGGCGGGGATCCCGACCACCGTGCCCTCGAACACCACTCCAGCAGCCTCCAGTGCCTGGGCCGGCGGGGGGGGCGGCGCGCAGGAGCATGCCGCGGCGAGCGAAGGGGTGAGAAGCAGGGCGCCGAAGCCGGCGATCAGCGAGCAGAGCAGGGTGCGCATCGTCATCCGTGAGTAGGACCGGGTCGGACGCTCGACCGGTCCTCGGGACTCTACCAGGGGACCACCTGGCCAGACGTCAGGCGTACGGCGGCGACCTTGTCGCCCGGCTGCGGGAAGAGCAGGCGTCCTCCGTCGAGGTGGCTGTAGCCGTGCAAGCGGCCCGGGACGGTCTCCAGGAGTTCGCCAGATGCGTTCAGGAACTCCACTGAGCGCTTCTGCCCATCGGGGTTCGTCCTCAGGACGTGGTTCGTGCCCCGGGAGGCCGTGCCGTCCAGGTCGATGCGCACGCTGCTCCAGTCACTCTGGAACCCAGGCGGTGGGATGATCTCGGCGTTCGCGTTCACCGCGGTGATCCGGTCGAAGAGCCAGTTGTATGTGTAGTCGCTCACCCAGGTGGGGTCGCAATAGCCCATGAAGTCCGTGAAGCTTCCCCGGTTCTTCAGGGAGCCCTCGACGATGTCGTAGCCCTGCACTCCGATGTCCGCGCCGGCGTGGGGGTAGTACCCCACGTCGTTGGTGCCACAAGGGGAGTGCTCCCTCCCGTGGGCGTGTCCGATCTCGTGGATCATCGTGTCCGCGGAGCCGTCACCCGAGAATCCGAGGCCGATGGAGACGCGGGCCCACTCCTGGCTCGCGTCCTGGGCCAAGGTGGAGAGCCCGGCCACGCAGCCCTGCTGACAGAACTGGGGGAACGAGGACGCGGGGTTGAACACCCCGTAGTAGTACTCCTCGAAGGCGGCGCCGTCCGACTCGCGGCGGAAGTACAGCTGCTCCAGCGTCTGGCTCCACCACTGCCCGAACGGGCTGATTTGCCAATTCGCCACCATCTCGTCAGCGACGACGAGGTCAATCTCGCGCGTGGGGTACTGGGCGTAGAGCCGATCTCGGTAGATCTGGATCTGCGCTTCGCTCATGTCGGGCTCACGGCCGGACCCATCTCCCTCGTAGACGATCGGAACGAGGATGATGCGCAGCGAGGGCCCGGTGTCCCGCGCGTTCAAGTCGAGCATGCCGCCGTCTGCGGTCCACTCGGCCCCGCTGGAGTTGCCCTCGGCGTCGATGTCCTCGAGCTCGATGAGCTTCACCGACACCAGCTGGGTGTCGCGCGTCATGAGGTCGCCCGGGATGTCCACGTTGATGGAGTTGCTCAGGGACTCGTCGTTGGTGGAGTCGGAGATGTTCCGCTCGCCGGACACGGTCTCGGTCTCGCCGTCGATGTCGAGGGTCACCACCGCGCCGACCATGCGTGTCTCCCAGGAGCTGCCAGCGCTCACGAACACCCGCAACATGCCGTCGCGGCCAGCGATGACATCGACGGGCGCGTCGTCGATGACCTCTTCGTCCCCATCCAGCAGGTCGATGCGCACGCCCTGATAGAAGGCGAGACCATCGATGGCGAGGCCCTTCACCAGAGGGCCGCTCGGGCCATCGTCTTCCCCGGCGCCGCCTCCTCGGGCGCGGGTGCAGCCCCCCACGGCGAGCGAGAGACAGAGCAGCGTGATCAGCGACAGGGAACGGTGCGACATGACTCTCCGGGGGCCGGGCGGATCGGTGGCGATGGGAAACATACCGTCCCAGCACCTCACCGGGAGTGAGATCGCCTGGTAGCCGCTTCGGTTTCGTGTGAGCCCCGGTTTGGGGAGTGTCTCGCCCCGGGGGCGGTCAGAGCGAACGGAGGTACGTCTCCAGATCGCTCATCTGCGCCTCCGTCAGGGTCGACGTGTCCCCCATTTCGCCGGACCGGGCGAAGTCGAGCACCTCCCGCAGCGTCTTCGCCGACCCGTCGTGGAAGTACGGGGCAGTGGCGGAGATTCCGGTGAGCGGCGGCGTGTTCACCGAGGCGAGGCCGAGCATCTCGTAGGACAGGTTGTCCGTGTAGCGGGCACCGCTGTGGCAGTCGTCACACCCAGCGAGCTCGTACGCTTCGGCGCCGCGTGCTACGGCACCAGCGTCCAGGTCGTCCGCGGCGACATCCACGGGGCGGATGGACTCGATGAACGCGGCGACCTGCGCGCTGTTCTCGGGCAGGAGGCCGCTGCCCCCCATGCGTCCCTGGCTGGTGAGCATCGCCTCGTCCGCCGCGCTCGCGACGTTCAGGGTCCAGGTCACGGGCGCCGTCTCGGCGGTGCCGCCGGCGAGGGTGGGCGTCTGGCGTCCGCCTTCTTCCAGGGGCCAGGTGAGTCCGTCATTCCGGCCCTCGAAGTGGCAGGTCGAGCAGGAGACGCCGGTGCCGTCGAAGCTCATCCGGGTGTCGATGGCCGAGTAGAAGAGGGCGCGACCCGCTCGCTGCTCGGGGGTGAGGCCCGGCTCGGCGTACATGCGTCGCGCGGTGACCGTCGAGGCGTTCAGGGCAGAGATCTCGCCGCCGAAGCGGGGGGCGTTCTCGTACGCAGCGGCGAGCTCGTTGTCCTTCACTCGCTCCACGAGACCTTCGAAGTACGAGTAGACGTACGCGTCGTCACCGGCCAGCGCCACCCCGTTGGGCCCGGCGCTCGTCTGCACGATGCCCGCGTTGCGGGTCTGGAAGACCAGTCGGCCCGCGGAGTTGATTCGAGGAGTCGCCGCGCGACCGGTTCGCGACACCGCCGAGTAGCGACCCGGCACCGAGACCACCGCGTCGCTCGACTGAATGGTCAGCAGGAGCTGCTCGTTGTCGGCGCCGTAGGTGACGCTGGACGGGTAGCTACCGACGGTGCCGAGGTTCTCGTGCTGCACGTTGATGAGCAGGGCCTCCCAGAAGTCGTCCGCGGGCTCGCCGCCCCCGACCACCGAGGTAGTGAGCACCGTCGAGTTGAAGCGACCACCGCCCGGCGGGGCGTAGTAGGCCACCGCTGCGGGGTTCGGAGCAGAGAGGTCACCGCCGGGGGCGTTGTTCTCGACCTGCATCGTCGGGATGGCGATGCTGCGCCCGTCCGGGGAGATGGCGATGTCCCCCGTGATGCGGGCCGTCAACGGCACCTCGTTCCCGTTCTCGGGGGATCGGCCGGCGACGACGGGGAGGTCCACCGGGGAGACGAGGCCTGCCTCGAGGTCGATCCAGTAGAGGGCTCCGGCGTAGGGCGATGCGACGTAGAGGGCGTCTCCGTTGGGGTGCAGCGCCAGCCAGCGGGGTTCCTGGTCGGTGGCGAACGACCGGAGCAACTCCAGGGTCTCCCCGTCGTACTCCTCGACCATCCGCGAGCTGGCGACGGAGACGTAGAAGCGGGTCCCATCTTCCGACGCCACGACGCCGTAGGGCTCAGCGCCGGTGGCGATGCGCTGCTGGACCTGCATCGTGGCTTCGTCGAGGACCGCGATGGCGCGCTCTCCCCGAAGCGTGACGAGCAGACGGTCGCCGAGGCGAGCGACGCGCGTCGGCTCGTCACCCACGTTCACCTCGACGATGGACTCGTCGTCCAGGGACACGCGCGACAGCGTGTTCTCTTCGGGGTTCGCGGTGAAGAGAGCCTCGTAGTTGCTGCCTGCGGCGATGGTGCTGGTGCCGGTGGCGAAGCGAGGCTCCTCGAGCCCCTCTCCTACGCAGCCGGCGAGGCTACCGACGAGGCCGGCGATGAGGATGGTGCGAAGATGGCTCACTGAGGTCCCCTCCCTGGGAGTGTGCGGTGGTTCCGCACCCGATGAAACCGAGCTTACGGGCTTCGGCGGACTCGTCCGGGGAAAAAGAGGGCCCGTTCATGGTGATCGGGCTTGCGTACCTCAGCGGGGAATGAGTTGTCGGAGAAGGGCGCGACCTCGCCCGACCAACTCGGCATCGCCGCGCTGAGCCCCCCACACGACACACCCGGCTCCCTCGACGAGCCCCACGGTGCGCAAGGCCGGCCAGCCTGACGAGAGCTCCAGGCCCATTCCCGCAGCGAGGGCCCGCAGCCAGGGCGAGTCCGACGGGGAGCGGCCGTCCCACATGCGGAGGAGATCCACCCAGCGACAGTCCGCGCGGGCGTGCTCCCAGTCCACGAGACCCAGCCCGTCGGGTCCCACCAGCACGTTGTCGGGGCTGACGTCCCGATGGCATGGGACCCGGCGCTCGCCGTGGAGGGCGTCGGGCTCGAGGGCGGAGGCGAGGTCGCGGCGGGTCGCCGGTCCCAGGGCATCGAGGGAGTCGCGGCGCAGCCACCCGTCGAGTCGGAGTTCGATGGCCCGAGGGAGCGGGACGGAGTCGTGCGGAGCGTGCAGCGCGTGCAGCTCAGCGAGTCCGCGTCCCAGCGTCGTGGCGAGGTCCAGTCTGTCGAGCCCGTCCGGCAGCTCGGACAGGCGACGCCCGGGGAGCAGCGTCATGCGCAGGGTTCGGGGGTCGTCTTCGGGCTCGGGCGTCAGCAGGACCGGGGCCTGCACCGAGGCCAGCTCTGGGCCCCAGTCTCGGAGGGCCGCTGCCTCTTGCTCTCGAGCGCGCACGCTGCGCGCCTGTTTCCACACCACGGGAGGGCGCCCCGGAAGCAGGGTCACGCTGGACGATGTGCCGGCGGGGAGGTCCATGGATCGCCCTTGGTGGCGGACGAGAGCCGCGCCCTATGCGCCGGCGTCCCGACCTGGGAGCAGACCCATCTTCTCCATGCGGTAGCGGAGCGCAAAGCGCCCGATGCCGAGCAGGCGCGCGGCCTGGCTCTGATTGTGGCCGGTCCGCTCCAGCGCCTGGTTGACGAGGTCGCGCTCCAGCGCGGCGAGGTCGAGGCCATCCTCGGGGAGCAGGAACCGTCCGCTGGACATGGCAGGGGCTCCGCCACCGCCAAGCTCGCCGGGGAGGTCCTCCGTGCCAATGACCGCCTCGCGGCACAGGATGACTGCGCGTTCGAGGACGTTGCGGAGCTCACGCACGTTGCCCGGCCATTCGTACCCGACGAGGCGCTCCCGGGCGGCCGAGGTCACCCGGGGCGTCGGCCGCCCCATGTCTGCGGCGAGGCGTCGCACGAAGAACTCCACGAGGCGCTCGACGTCTCCGGCGCGGTCTCGCAGCGGTGGTACCTGCACCGGGATGACATTGAGTCGGTAGTACAGGTCCTTTCGGAAGCGCCCCGCGTCCACTTCGGCGTTGAGGTCGCGGTTCGTCGCCGCGATGATCCGCGCCCGCAGGTGGATGTCCTGGGTTCCGCCGACCCGCTTGAACCTCCGATTCTCGAGGGCACGCAAGAGCTTGCTCTGCGTCCCCATGGAGAGTTCTCCGATCTCGTCGAGGAAGATGGATCCGCGCCCCGCCACCTCGAAGAGCCCGAGCTTGCGAGCCTTGGCGTCGGTGAACGAGCCGCGTTCATGGCCAAACAGCTCGCTCTGGATGAGGGCGTCGGAGAGGCCCGTGCAGTCGATCTCGAGGAAGGGCTCGTCCTTGCGCCGGCTGCGTCGATGAATGGCCCGCGCGACGAGGTCCTTGCCGGTGCCGCTCTCGCCCAGGATCAAGACGGTGGGCGCATCCGCGTCCTCGAGCCGATGGAGGAGTTCGAACATGGAGGCCATGGACGCCGAAGCACCCACGAGCTCGCCGTATCCACCCTTCCCCGTGTGAGCGCGCAGGGCCCTCAGCTCGCGCTTCTCTCGGCCGCTCGACGAGGCGCGGCCCACGACGAGCATCATCTCCCGCAGATCAAAGGGCTTCGGGATGTACTCCGTCGCGCCTGCGCGCGTGACCTCCACCGCGGTGGCCACGTTTCCGTGGCCCGTGATCATGATGATGGGGGTGTCCTGGTCGTCGACTCGCACCTCTTTGAGCAAGTCGATCCCAGAGCCGTCCGGGAGGCGGATGTCGAAGATGCAGAGTTCGAGGTCCGAGGTCTCGAGGTGGGCCCGTGCTTCGGCGAGGTTGCCTGCTTCCAAGGGCTCGTACCCGTGCGAGCGAAGCTCCTCGGCCAGAGACCAGCGGATGAGCTTCTCGTCGTCGACGATGAGGACGCGGGGCCTTCCGGCCATGGAGTCGCGGGGTGTCATGACGTCTCTTTCAGCTGGGGTCTTCGCGGAAGAGTCAGCTCGAAGTGGGCGCCGGGCGCCTCCTCGAGGAGCCGGATGCGTCCGTTGTGGGCTTCGACGAGCTTGCGCACGTTGGCGAGGCCCAGACCCGAACCCCGGGCTCGGGTAGTGAAGAACGGCTCGAAGATGCGGGCGCGAATCGTCTCGGGGATGCCCGGGCCGTTGTCGTCGACTCGCAGGACGACGTGTCCATCTCCTGCCTCGCACGACAGGGTCACGCAGCCCCCCACCTCCCGCATCGCCTGGGCGGCGTTGTTTCCGAGGTTCACGACCGCCATCTGCAGTCGCACGGGGTCGACCAGAATCCGCAGCGAGGGGTCGCTGACGGTGAAGTCCACGCTGACGTTCTGGGGGGCGCTTCCGCGAATCTCGTCTGCAGAGGCTTCGAGGAGAAGCTGAGCTGGGGTCGCGAGCAACCGCAGGGTGACGGGCCGCGCGAAGTCGAGGAGATCGTTCATCACCTCGGCGGCGCGCTCCACGCGTTCGTTCACCTGGGTCACGATCTCTGCGGCTTCGGTGCCTTCGAATCGGGACTGAAGCACCGTGAGGGATGCACCGACCCCGGCCAGGGCGTTCCGCATCTCGTGGGCGACGCCAGCGGCAGTGGCGCCCAGCACCTTGAGATCCTCGTCGTGCCGGCTCTCCAGCTCGGGAGCCGAGAAGGCGAGGACCACGGCGTAGATGTCCGGCCGCGGAGACAGGGCGCGCGCCATCACGCGCATCGGCCGCACCGCGCCACCCCTCACCCGCACGGGGAGCAGCTTCTCCATGGACGGGCCGCTGGGCTCGACGGAGGAGACCAGATCCCCGAGGCCCGCGCGGACGAGGTCCGGCTCGAGGCGGTTCAAGCTGGAGTCTCTGAGCTCATCGGAGCGGTAGCCGAGAAGGCTCTGAACCTCGGCGCTCCAGAAGGCGATGCGGGGGGGGGAGCCCTCCACCGCCAGGAGGGCGCCGGGGGCCGCGATGGTCAGGGCGCGAAGCAGCTCCAACTCGCGGTTCGCCGCCCGCCGAGACCGGGTCTGTCGCACCGCGGATTGCAGCAGGGCCCGCTCCGTCGAGGAGACCACCGCCAGCTCGGGGTCGATGTGCGCGAGGTCCGTGGTCAGCTCCTCGACGAGCTCGGGGCGCAGCAACATCACGGCGTCGTAGTCGTTCTCTCCCGCCAGCCCCAGGAGCCGCTCGCGGGTCGCCGCGTAGGCCGCCTTGCAGCCGGCGGGGAGGCGCGGGACGAGATCCTCCGAGTCGGCGACGACCACGATGGAGCAGTGTTCGAGCTCCTCGGGACCCACGAGTTCGTCGTCGAGGTCGAGGCATGCGAGCAGCTCGAGCATCGAGAACGGCTTGCGCAGCACGGTCTCGGCTCCGACACGCTCCGCTGCCGAGATGCGTTCTGGGCTGTCGTAGCCGGTCATGGCGATCACGCGACCGCAGGTGCGGGGCTCCCGGCAGAGCTCGGTGATCACGTCGAGTCCCGAGGTCTGGGGCATCTTGAGGTCGATGAGGGCCGCGTCGGGCTGGAACCTCAGGGCCTGCTGGAGGGCCGCCCGGCCATCGGGGACCGTGATCACCACCGCGCCGCGAGAGCGCAGCACGGCGCTCAGGCTCTCGGCCAGATCGATGTTGTCGTCGGCGATGAGGACCCGCATGGTCAGGCCAGCGGGAGGATGATGGTGACAGTCGTGCCTTCGCCCTCGTCGCTCACCAGCTCCAGCGCGCCTCGATTCGCCTGCACCAGATTCCGCGAGAGCGAGAGCCCCAGTCCGATTCCTTCGGGCTTGGTCGAGAACAGGGGCTCGAACACCCGCTCGATGTGCCCGGTCTCGATTCCGGTTCCGTTGTCGAAGACCGCGATGCGGACGTGGGCGTCCGCGAGGCGGGTGACGACCCGCACCATGCCCCCGTCAGCGCAGGCGTCGATGGCGTTCTCGATGATGTTGACGAGGACCTGCTCGATCTGGGCTCCGTCCACCGCGATGGGGGGCAGCGCGGGGTCGAGATCGAGGCTGAGTCGGCATGTGGCGGGCAACGTAACCCGGCCCACGGCGGTCCTCACGAGCGCGTCGACCGGAGTGGGTCTCGAGGCTGGGGAGCGGAGCCGGGCGAAGGAGAGCAGGTCGGAGATGATCTCGGAGGCGCGGGCGGTGTTTGTCGTCGCCCGAACCAGGAGCTCGCGGCTGCCTGGGTCTGCCCGGACCGCGCGCCGCTCGCCGAGAGCGAACAAGGTCGCGTCGATGGCCGCCAGCGGGTTCTTCAGCTCGTGGTGGATGCCCGCTGACATCTCGCCGATGGTCGCCAAGCGCTCCTGCCGTTGCATCCGGGACATCAGGTCGTCCCGGTAGGTACCCAGCATCAGGGCGAGTTCGATGTCGAGCAGCCGGTCGATGGCGGCGATGGTCGCTTGCAGCGCCTCCATGTCGTCGGCGCAGACCTTGAAGGCGAGGCTGCCGAGCCACCGTCGAACGATGTTCATCGCGAGCAGCATGTACCGCTGGGGCAGTTGGTGACGGACATGGGCGAGCCCGATCGCCCGCCGTCTCATCAGGTAGTCGACGTCCCAGGGTCCCGAGAGGCAGTCGAGTGTCCACTGCGCCAGCGTCTTCCGCTGGCGCTCGAGGTTGCCCCCCGCCTCCCCGAACACCCGCGCCGCGCTCGGGTGCGCGTCAATGGTGGCGTAGAAGCTGTCGAGCATCGACTGCAGGTCGCCGGCGGCCGCGGCGTGAAGCCGACGGAGACAGCGCTCGTCGGCCTCACCGAAGCCGACGTAGCGCTTCATCTCGTTCAACCGTGCGGCCTGCCGCGCACGTTCGTCTTTAGGTTGTGCCATAGCGCACACACTACTCCCAAAGTCAGTGGCTCTCACCGTCCGCGGCGCCAGTGAGCACCATCTGGTCCAGGATGCGCACTCCAGCCCGATGGGTCTCGAGCACGCCGGCCTTCTCCCACTTGCGCATGAGGCGAATCACGGTCTCGACCGTCGTTCCCGCAGCATCGGCCAGATCCTGGCGAGAGAGACGGATGGGAATCCATCCGGTCGTCATGTCGCCGCGACGCTCGAGCAGGAACATCAGGAGCCCTCCGAGGCGGGCCGGGACCGAGGCCGCACGGGTCGCAGACAGCTGCTGGAGCATCTCGCGGTGGGCCGTCGTCACCAGCTCGGCGTAGGCGAGCGAGGACCGCACGTCGCTGCTCACGCAGTGACGCACCGGGGCGATGGGGAGGAACGAGATGATGCAGTCCTCGACGGCCACGAAGGACAGCGTCAGGGGGGCGTCTCCGAGGATCTCGGGCCAGCAGATCGGCGTTCCAGGGCCGGCGAAGTCGATGACGACCTCCCGGCCACCCGCGGTGTTGCGGATCAGCTTGGCGTGCCCTTCCAACACGACCGGCAGGAGCCGGATCTTTTCGCCCTGCCAGAAGGCGGCCTGACCTCTCTTGAGACGCCGGGTCACGGCGCGGTCGAGGGTCGCGGCGCGGACCCGAGGCGGAAGGGCCTCCAGGAAGGGCAGCTTGTCGTAGCCGGATGCAGGGGGGAAGGGGCGGGTCTGTTCGAGTGCGTGGGCCATCGCGTGGAGCTCCTTTCGTGCCGGACTAGCCGGCGACCTGGGTGATGTTGAGTGCGCCGTGCTCCCCGAGGAGCGTCAGAGCCTGGTCGCTCTCCGCCCACGGAACGTTCACGGTCAAGAGGACCTGCCCAGAGGTCATTCCCTGGGCCGCTTTGTAGTAGTCGGAACGAAATGCGCCGGCTCCTCCGAGAGCCGAGGACAGACCTCCGAGGCTTCCGCCGGCGAGGCCGAGGAAGGCCGCCGCGGTCAGGGGCGGGACGGACAGGCCCAGCAGACCCATGGACGCCAGCACAAAGCCGAGCACGGCTCCAGCCCCCCCGATGAGCGTCGCGCCACCGAGGAACCACATGGGCACCGCGGACTGTCCGGCGTGGGGGGTGTGATAGAGGCGGTCGCGGTGGACCTCGGGGGCGTCGCCCGCGAGGCCGGCGTCACGGAGCGCGGACAGGGCCGCGTCGCCGTGGGCTGAGTCGTCGAAGAGTGCGTGGAGGATCATGGAACTCCCGGATGTGTGAGGACGGCCCTCATGCCGCCGCACTCCACATCAGCAAGATGCGGACCAGATCCGGCCGAGCGCCGAGAATGCATGCGAGAAAGGGGTTCTCGTTGGGAGGCCCCGCCGCGACAGGGTCCCAGGGCCATCTCAAGGTGTGGGTAAACACACAGGGGGCCGTCAAACTGTGGGGATGCGCACACGTCCCGGGGCGGAGGGCTCCGGGCTACTCGAGGTGGCAGGCCGGGGGAGCGGGGTCGCCGCCGAACACCTGGTGCACCGGGGCACGCCACCAGATGCTGGTGAGGCCGATGATGAGGGCCAGGGCTGCGGCCGCCCGACGCAGGGTGGTTCGCTGTCCCCAGCGTCGCAGGGCCGAGGCGCCGGCTCCCACGAGGAGGAGTGAGGGGGCGGTCCCGAGGCCAAACCCGAGCATGACCCCGGCCCCGCCGGCTGCGGAGC
>JAGSHC010000135.1 GCA_023954745.1 Deltaproteobacteria bacterium
CCTCCGCAAGGAGCTGACGGTGTGTGGCACGTGGAACTCCCGGTACCGCGGCCGCTCGGCGTCGGACTGGACGGCCGCCCTCGACCTCATGGCCGACGGCCTGCGACCCACGCAGTTCGTCACCAGGAGCGTGGGCCTCGCGGGGGTGCCGGAGCTCCTCAGCACCCTGCACGCCGAAAAGGCGGATCCCGCGGCGCCCTCGGAGCTCAAAGCTCTCGTGCGCATCGCCCTGGACCCATCGTGAGCCCGCGCCTGTCTCTGGTCATCCCGTGCTTCAACGAGGCCGGGAACCTGCCGGCGCTGGTGAGCGCCTGCGTGAAGCTCGTGGCCGCCGCGGACGCCGAGGTCGTGCTCGTGGAGAACGGGAGCAGTGACGGCAGCGCGGACGTCCTCACCACCCTGACGCGGCCCCACCGAGCGGTGCGCGCCGTGATGCTCCAGAGCAACGCAGGCTACGGCGGCGGCATCCTCGCGGGGCTGCGCGCCGCCCGTGGCTCCCTCCTCGGCTGGACCCACGCCGACTTGCAGACAGACCCCGCCGACTGCCTGCGCGCCCTCCCCCTCTTCGACGCCGAGCCGGAGGCGTTCGTCAAAGGCCAGCGGGGCGGCCGTCCCCTGAGGGACGTCGTGTTCACCTGGGGCATGGCGGCCTTCGAAGCCGCGGTCCTCGGCGTGCGGATGTGGGACATCAACGCCCAGCCCACCCTGTTCACCCGGGCGTTCTTCGCCACCTGGGAAGACCCACCCACCGACTTCTCCCTCGACCTGTTCGCCTATCACGAAGCCCTGCGGCGAGGCCTGCCCGTGCGGCGGGTGCCCGTGCACTTCGGCGAACGTGGGGCGGGCGAGGGCAACAACGACACGCTGCGCGGCAAGCTCAACACCTCACGTCGCACAGCCGCGTACTCCCTCGCCCTGCGGCGCCACCTGAGAGCCCGCCCGTGAAGGCCGGCGTCTTCCGAGGCCCCGGGCAGTTCTTCATCGAGGAGCGCCCCCAGCCCGAGGCCGCGCCCGGCGGGGTCCTCCTCGCCGTGAAGGCCTGCGCCGTCTGCGGCAGCGACCTGCGCACCCTGAAGCACGGAAACCCACGCATCGCGCCTCCTAGGGTCCTCGGGCACGAGATCGCCGGAGACGTCGTCGCGGTGGGAGAAGGAGTGACCTCCTTGCAGGTGGGGGACCGCGTCTCCACCGGCGCCGATGTCCCCTGCGGAGAATGCGCGCCGTGCCGTCAGGGCCGCCCCAACAACTGCGCCACCAACCTCGCCATCGGATACCAGTGGGACGGAGGCTTCGCCGAGTTCGTGCACCTCGACGCGCGGGTCCTGGCCGGAGGGCCCATCGCGACCTTCGGCGCCGCCCTCCCCTACGCCCACGCCGCCCTCGCTGAGCCCCTGGCCTGCTGCATCAATGGCTTCGAGCGCCTGCCCCCACGCCCGGGCGGCGAGCACTTGTTGGTGTTTGGCGCCGGACCCATCGGGCTCATGCTCGCGATGCTGGGCCGCGCCCGCCACGGCATCGAGCGGGTGACGGTGGTGGACCCACTGCCGGCCCGTCGGGCGAGCGCCGCTCCCTTCGCCGACGACGTGCTGGACAGCGAAGGATGCGTCGAGGCGGTGATGGACCTCACCGACGGCCGCGGGGCCGACGTCATCTTCACGGCGAACTCCGCCCCATCCTCACACCCGCAAGCCATCGACTGCGTCGCAGTGCGCGGGGTGGTGAACCTGTTCGGGGGACTGCCCAAGGACCACGGCCCCGTCCCCCTCGACACGAACCGCATCCACTACCGTGAGGCTCTGGTGACTGGCTCTCACGGCTCCACGCCCGCGCAGCACGCCGCGGCCCTCGCCCTCATCGCCGACGGCGTCGTGCCCGTGGCGGACCTGATCTCGGAGCGGGTGAGCCTCGACGAGCTTCCGGCCGCCATGGAGCGCGCCCGCACGGGGGAGGCGCTCAAGGTGATGATGCAATCGTGAGCTACGTCCTCGGCATCAACACCGGCTTCGCCGTCAACCGCTACTCCGAGCCCGAGGAGTGGGCCCGCGTGGTGGGTGACCTCGGCCTGCGTCGGGTGCAGCTCACCGCCGACATGCTCAACCCCGACCTGCCGGGGGCGCACCTGCGCTCCCAGGTCCAGCGCATCCGTGCCGCCTGCGACGCAGCAGAGACCGAGGTCACCTCCACCTTCACGGGGGCCTTCACGCGGGTGAATCACCTGGCGCACCCCGACGAGGCCGTGCGCGAGCACTGGATCGACTGGTTCTGCCGATTCGTGGACCTGTCCGTCGACCTCGGAGCCACCTCCATGGGCTCGCACTTCGGCATCTTCACCCACCTCGACGACAAGAACCCGAGCCGCCGGGCCGAGCGCCGTGCTCAGAACATCGAGGGCTGGCACCGCATCGGCGAGTACGCCAAGGAGGCAGGCCTCGCCTTCCTCTCCTGGGAGCCCATGTCCATCACTCGCGAGCAGGGCGAGACCCTCGCCGCGTGTCGCGCGCTCCAGGACGACGTGAGCCGCGACGCTCCCCTGCCCTTCCGCATCTGCCTCGACGTGGACCACGGAGATCTCGCCTCGCCGGACCCGGCGGACACCGACCCCTACGCCTGGCTGTCCTCCTTCGCGGCGGACTCCGCCTTCGTGCACCTCAAGCAGTCGAGCGCCAACAAGGGCGGCCACTGGCCCTTCACCGCGGCTCACAACGCCGAAGGACGCATCGACCCCGACGCGGTGGTCCGCACCTTGACGGAGCACGGCGCCCCCGAGGATCTGGAGCTCCTGCTCGAGCTGAGCTTTCGGGAGCGCGAGCCCGCAGACAGCACGGTGGAAGAGGTGTTGGCCGAGTCGGTCGCCTTCTGGCGGGGAGCCGTTCCCGCCTGATGCACGTCATCGTGCCCATGGCCGGCCACTCCCGGCGCTTCGAGGCCGGGGGGCTGCGGGGACCCAAGGCGATGCTGCCCGTGGCGGGCCGGCCGATGATCGAGCGCGTGCTCGCCATGTTCTCCCCCGACGACACCTTTCACGTCGTGGTGAACGTCGGGCAGCTGGAGGCAAACCCTGGGCTGCCCGCCACCCTCCTGGCCATGGCCCCCGACGTGCGCGTCACCACCGTTCCCATGCACGACGACGGCCCGGTGCGGTCCATGCTCGCGGCCGAGGGCATCCCCGACGACGCCCCGGTGCTCGTGTCCTACTGCGACTTCCTGCTCCAGTGGGACTACCCCGGCGTTCTCGCGGAGTGGGACGGCGAGCACGGCGCCATCGTGACCTTTCGGGGGTTCCAGCCGGCGTCCTTCGGCGACACCCTCTTCGCCCACCTGCGGGTCGACGAGGACGGGCACTTGCTGGAGCTGCGGGAGAAGGGCTGCTTCACCGACGACCGGACCACGGAGCACGCATCCGCGGGGGTCTACGGCTTTCCGCGGTGGGACGACGCCCGGCGTCTGGCGATGCGCCGTCTGGCGAACTTCGTGCCGGAGCCTCCGTTGGAGGAGTGCTACGTCAGCCTCCTGATGAACGACCTGCGCGACGAGCAGGTCCCCGTCCGCGTCTTCGAGGCCGAACGCTTCGCGTGCCTCGGCACGCCCGAGGACTACCACCAGTTCGAGGGCTGGCACCGGGAGCTCAGCGTGCCAGCACCTGCGTCCCCGGAGGGTGAGGGCCTGACGCTCCTGCCCCTCGCAGGCCGAGGGCAACGCTTCGTGGACGCCGGCTTCACCACTCCAAAGGCCCTCATCCCGGTGCGCGGCGCCCCCATGACCGTCCGGGCCACCGCCTCGCTCCCTCGGACCCCTCAGCTGCGCTTCGCGTTGCGCGCCGACGCGGTGGAGGGGCCGCTGCCCTCCGCGCTGACCGAGGCCTTTCCGCACGGTCAGACCGTCGTCATTCGTGGGGAGACCTCCGGCCAGGCCGCCACCTGCCTCCAAGCCCTGACCCCCGACGACCACGACGCTCCCCTGCTGATCGCCTCGTGCGACTACGAGGCGCGCTACGACGCCGACGCCTGGACTGCCGTCACCGAAGACCCGTCTGTGGACGTCGCCATCTGGACGGTGCGCCCTGGCGACGACCTCTTCGCCCCCTGGACGGCCTACGCCTGGTGCCGCGAGGAGCACGGAGGCGTCTCTCAGCTCTCCGAGAAGCGGACCATCAGCGCGACGCCCCGCCACGACCCTCTGGCCATCGGCACCTTCTGGTTCCGCCGCGCCGGTGACTTCGTCGATGCAGCGACGTCGATGATCGAGCGGGGCACCACCGTGGGCGGCGAGCACTACGTGGGCACGTCCATCAACGAGCTCATCGAGGCCGGCAAGCGCGTCGTGCTCTTCGAGGTGGACCGCTGGACCTGCTTCGGCACGCCCTTCGAGCTGCACCTGCTGCAGTGGTGGCAAGCCTGGTTCGAGAGCAGCGGTGAGTGACGCGCCCCGCTCGCTGGCCGTCGCCGCCTGGGTGGGCGTGGGCGCCGCGTGGGTGTTCACGCTGCTCTTCTACGGCGTCGAGGCCGACCTCAGCCGCGACGACCTCTGCTACCTGACGACCCTGCACGACTTCCAGCTGGGGTACGAGTCGCGCAAGAACTACAGCCACCTCGGATGGGGTCTGCTGCATCTCCTCGGGCACCTGGACCTTTGGCCCAGCGCATGGCGAGCCGGACGGGTGGGCGCCGTGCTTGCGCTGGTGGCGACGACCATCGTGCCGTTCGCAGCGTGGGTGGCGTATCGACTGACGGACTCCCTCCTGCGGGACCGGCGCGCGGCGCTCATGGCGGCGGCCCTGATGGCCTGGTCGCCGGCGGTGTTGCTGGGGGCGAGCACCCTGGGGTTCTGGTCGCGGGCGGGCGCCGTGGGCCTCGCGCTCCTGGGGTTGGCCAAGCTGCTCGACGCCATGGACCCCGTCGACGGCCGGCGGCGGGACGCCTTCGCGGCGGTGGCGCTCCAAGGGGCAGGGATGGCAATCCACCCCTGGGCCATCACGGTGCCAGCCCTCGCGCTGCCCTTGCTGATCTGGCGAGTGGCCCAACGGCGCTCCTCCCCCGTCACGAAGACGGTGCTGGGGGTGCTCTTCGCCCAAGGACTCGTGTGCATCGCCTTCCTGGCCGGCGGGCAGGAGCACCGGGTCAGCGCGGCGAGCGCGAACCTCATCGACGCTCTGGCGTTCATGCCCCTGGTGGCCGCCGCCCACGGCGCATGGCAGGTCCCCTTCGTAGGCATGTTCCTGCCGGGCATCGAGGGCGGCATCCCCGCCCACCTCTTCCTCGTGGCCATCCTCGGGCTCCTGGCGGTGCGCAGGACCCGCGAGGTGGGACTTCTGTGTGCGGGCGCCTTGCTGTGCACGCTCCCGGAGGCCACCGCGCCGTATCCCCCCACCCAGTGGTTTCAAGCGTGGACGGGCAACTTCATCAAGGCCGCGGTGGGGATGGAGTTCGTCGCCATCGTGGCGGTGGCGCGGCTGCTCACCCTTGGCACACCGCCGGTCCGCGCCCGCACCGCGGTCTTCGCTCTCACCGCGCTCCTGATCATCTGTGCGGCGCGGGCAGCGGTTCCCGTGGGAGACACCGCAGCGCTGGGGCGCGGAGGAGCCGCCGCGGGACGGACCCTGGGCAAGGCCCTCGCCGGAGCCGCGAGCCTGCAGACCACCCTCAAGGTGGAGGAGGGTCTCGAGCCGCTCAACAAGGCCGGCTACCGCGGCAAGTTCAACTCGGAGATCGACGTGGTCGGCTCCCGGGCCGGCCGCATGAAGAAGGGCCGAAAGAAGAAGGGGCCCCACGCGGGCGCGGACTTCGCCCTGTGGCGCACCTCCGCCATGCGATGCGAGCTTCGCCTCGGGCTGAGTGTGGCCGACGGCATCGTCCCCGCCGATCCGACGCGGCGGCATCACTCTCTCTGTCAGCGCCCGCCCGTGATCCTCGACGCCGGCGAGCGACATCCCTGCGCGCTGTCCTTCGAGGTGGACATGGTGCGCTTCGCATGCCCCATCGGTCCGCCCCACGCGGGCGCTCGAGACAGCCTGGACCCCGCGTCGGTTCCCGTGGGGATCGCCGGAGCCCTCGTGTTGCTCCTCGCCCTGGGAGTGAGTCGCCGCCGCCTCGGCGAGGTGGCTCCTCAGACTCCTCCGTCGATGCCCCCCTCCGCGAGCTCGGCCTCGCAGTAGCTGAGGTAGCGGTCCAGCGTCCCCTGGGCGTCGCTCGCGAGGGGTCCCATGTCGAGGTGGCTCGGGAACTCCCCGATGGTCGCGAACACGTGGCACGCGGCAGCCAGGGCCACCCGCGACGGGTCGTGGGGCCCCCATCCCGCCATGAGCCCAGCCCGCAGCTGGTCGAAGGTGCCGGCCGCGCGCAGGTGAGTCCTGATGGTGGCCAGCTCCGACTCGGGCGGTCCGAACCCGCAGTCGTCGAAGTCGATGAGCCACCAGTCCTCGCCGTCGTCCAGCAGGTTCCAGCGATGCGCGTCCGCATGCACGAACGCGTTCGCCATCAGAGGGAGGCGCGCGAGGGCCGCGAGCAAGCGGGAGGCAAGAGCGCGCAAGGCCGTGACCTGCTCGGGCCTCGCGAAGGTCTCGCCCTCGAACGCCGAGAGGGTGACCTGCACGTCACTCGCTGGGTCGTAGACCGGTCGATGACCGAACGCCGGCGCCCAGTTCTCTGCCTGCACCCGGTCCGCCTCGCCGCGAAGCTGCCCCAGGAGCCGCCCCAGGCGCTCAGCCTGCTCTGGCGTGTCGATGCGGACCGTGCGGCCCTCGACCCACGGCATGGCCACGGCGAGCCGCCCGTCGGGGACCGTCACGATGAGGTCCCCCGCTGGGGTGGGGACCGCAGGCACGACGGGCAGTCGCTCGGCCAGGGCTTCGGCCCAGCTCCACTCAGCCACCACCTGGGCTGGAGTTCGCCGCCCGGCCCGATAGAGCCGCACCGCAAACGAGCCCTGCTCCGCGTCCACCCGGAACAGCTCGTTCTCTCCCTCGAGCACCGGGGTCACGCGGGCGTGGGTCCATCCCCAACGGCCAGGCTCGAAGGGGGGCGAGTACGCGTCGGGCACCCAGCGCATGCGGATGCGGATGCCGTCCTGACCGAGTCGAGCGAACCCCTGCCGGGCGTAGAGACGGAGGGCGGGGTTGGTCTCGTAGACGCTCAGGGTCAGGGAGTCGCCTGCGGCTTCGGCCTCCGCCTGCAGGCCACGAAGCACCTCGGCCCCCAGCCCGCGCCCCTGATGTGCGGGGACGACGGCCATCGTCTTGAGGAACCGGTCCCCTTCTTCCCTCTGGAGGTGCACGAAGCCGAGAACCTGCTCGTCCTCGACGACAAGCCTGATCTGCATTGGCTCGAAGGCCTCGTCGAACTCTCGCTGCATGCGCTCCTCGAACCCGGCCCCCAGGGAGGCCTCGGCGATGTCCGAGAACGCGGCCCGATGCACCCTCCAGACGGCGTCGCGGTGGGCAGCGGTCGTTGGGACGAGGGAGTGCATGGCTGGAGGGTAGAGTGCCCTCATGCGCGCTTCCGTGCCCATCCTCCTCGCCCTCGCAGTGGTCGGAACTTCGGCGTGCGACCGCCAAGACGTCGGCTGCTACGACCGCTCCGAGGCGCACGTGCGCATCTCCACATCCCTGACATCCCTGCCCCTTCCCACCGAGGGTGAGTCCCTCGATGGGTCCTTCTCCACCTGGGGCGTCGGCGAGGTCGTGTTCGACGCGGGCGGGGTCTCCGTGGGCTTCGACCTGGAGCTGGAAGACGAGGCCGTCATCCCGGATCTGCACGCAGACTCCGTGGGGACCGTGACCCTGGAGGGGTGGGACTTCACCGGCTCCTCCACGGCCCCGACAGAGCCAACCATCCGCGTCAGCAACGACGACGGGACCCTGTTCATCCTCGGGAACGGCGAGTGGTCGAGCGGAGATGGTGGCTGGGACGTCAGCTCCCCTCGGGACATGGACACCTGCACCACCTACGAGCGCGACGGGGGAAGCGGGCGGCACAAGCCGGTCTTCCTCACCCTTGGGGACGCCTCGGCGCGACTGCTTCAGGGGGACACCGCGGTGCTCGGCGGACTGGACGTCACGGTGCTGTCGGCTCAGTCGAACAACCGGTCGCACCCGTGGGCGCCTTGCTCCACGGCGGACTGCCCCTGGGAGAAGCTGTCGTGGATGGCCGTGGCCCCGGGCCTGGAGATCCCCGAGGCGGAGTAGGGACAGGCCCGCTACGTTTCGCGCCATGCGTCGGACTCCGCTGCTCCTCGTCGGTCTGCTCCCCCTCATGGCCTGCCCCACGGCGGAGCCCGAACCCCAGCCGGATCCGACCCAGGCGGTCGCGCCGGACTGGTGTGACGACGGACGCGCCGAGTCCATCGCCCACGGACGTCGATCCGAGCCCATCGGGGTCTATCCCGACGACCACTACGTGCTCCCCGACCCCAACACCCGCACGGGCCTGCGCGTGCACGTGGAGTACGACCAGAACCCGGAGCTGCTGTCGCTGTTCCCACCCGAGTGGGCGGTGCTGTTCGACGAGGTCTCGACTCTGGACGGATGGGGACTCACCGCCGGCATCATGTTCCGCTTCGAGTTCGCCCTGGACCCGGCGACCATCACCCCGGAGCAGGTGGCCATCGTCGCCTTCGAGGACGGAGGGCCGGTGCGCTACGCAGCCGACGTGCAGATCACGGAGTTCGCGAACACCGTCGTCGCGCGTCCCCGCCGCCCCCTCCCCCCGATGACCGAAGTGGCGGCGGTGCTCCTGCAGGGCAACATCAGCTCCGACGGGAGCTGCGTGCGGCAGGGCGAGCACCTGCGCGAGCTGCTCTCTCCCTTCAGCGAGCTCACTCCGGGACGAAACCCCCACGTCCTGGCGCCTCGCTACGAGGCTGCGATGGAGGCGCTCGACATCGGACCAGCGGACGTGGCCCACATGACGGTGTTCACCACCCAGTCGACGCCGCTGGACTCCCTCGACGTGCTCGCCGACGTGCAGTCACGGACCTACGGACTCGATGGGCCCATGAGCTGCTCGAATGTCAGCGGTGGCCGGGTCGACTGCGAAGGGACCATCACCGTGATGGACTACCGAGGCCCGGACCGCACCACAGCGGTGGACTTCGATGCGACCCCGCAGAGCTCCTACGCGCTGCCCGTCTCCATCACGCTGCCCGGCCCCCCCGAGGACGGCCCGTACCCGCTGGCGATGATCGGCCACGGCCTCTCAGGCAATCGAAACTCCCAGGGCGGAGCGGGCCGCGAGCTGAACGAGATGGGCCTGGCCGTCATCGCGACGGACGCCATCGAACACGGAGACCACCCCACCCGCACGGACCCAGGCGCCGACGCGCTGGAGTCGGTGCTGGACTTCTTCGCCATCACCGCCGACCCGGTCCCGTCGATCCAGCCGCGGGTGCTGCGGGACAACTTCCGCCAGTCGGCCTGGGACCGCATCCAAGTGCTCGAGGCGGTGCGGCAGGGCATCGATGTGAACGAGGACGGGGTCGACGACCTCGACCCCACCCAGATGGTGTACTTCGGCGCCTCCCTCGGAGGGATGATGGGCAGCGAGACCATGGCCCTCACCGACGACTTCAAGGGCGGCATGTTGGGCATCGCGGGGGGGAGGATCTCCCAGGTGGTGACGAGCTCATCGACCTACCAGCCCCTGCTCGACCTGATGGTTCCGCCGGAGTACGCGGGCGATGACCTCGTGCGCGTCATCCCCATCGTGCAGGCCGTCATCGACGGGGGCGACCCCATGGTGTGGGCCCGGTACATCGTCGGAGAGCGCCTGGTGGGAGACGCGGCGGACCCGCCGCAGCTGTTGGTGCAGTACGCGTACGAGGACGAGGTGGTGTCCAACGTGACCAACCGCAACCACGCCCATGGGTTGAACATCCCCCTCGTGGGTCGCGAGCTGTTCCCTCTGCAGGAGCTGGAGAAACCCGCGGGACCGGTGCAGGGCAACTTGCCCAACGGGGGGACTGCGGCGCTTCAGATCATCGACATGGGCCGGCCCCAGAACGACCCGGACGCCGAGCCCACCCCGGTCTCCCACGGGAGCTCTCTGAGCACGCTGGAGGCGTCGATGGTGTGGCGCGGCTTCCTCGAAGCGGGCCTCGCCGGCGAGGCAGGGATCGTGTTCGACCCCTACCTCGACGACTGAGGCGCGGCCTTCGAGAGAAGGCAGTCGTGGCCTTCACGCCGACTTGCGTGCTGGGCCCTCCCAGGTCTGGGCCTTGATGCGCTCCCCGGAGTGGCGCGCCTCGAGCAGCAGCCACAGGAAAGGCGCGGTGTTGTCCTGGGGGCGACGAAGAGCCGTGGGGTCCTCGGCGGGGTAGGCCTCGGCCCGCATGGCGGTCTGCATGGACCCCGGGTCCACGACGAACACGCGCTGCTGCGTCAGCTCTTCGGCGAGGATCTGGCCCAGGGCCTCCACTCCGAACTTGCTCACGGAGTACGCGCCCCAGCCGGCCTTGCCTACGACACCGACGCCCGAGGTCACGAGCAGGACGCCGGCCCCGGGGCGGAGCAGCGCGCCCACCCGGTGGGTGAGGTCATGGATGCCGAGCACGTTCACCTCGAGGACGCGGCGGAACGTGTCGGTGCTGATCTGCGCCAGCGGGGTGCGCGGGCCCAGCAGGCTCGCGTTGTGCACGAGCACGTCGAGGCCGCCCTGCTCTTCGGCGATGCGGGCCACCAGGGCCGCGTTGTGCTCGGGGTTGGCGATGTTGGCCTGCACGGGGTGAATGGCGAGGTCACCGGCGTCCGCGGCCAGGGCCGCGAGGGCATCGGGGGTGCGTCCGGTGGCGTAGACGACGAACCCCTTGCGGGCGAGGTCGAAGACGAGGGCGCGGCCGAGGCCCCGGGTGCCGCCGGTCACGAGAGCGACGGTTCCGGCGAGAGGAGAGTTGGAGAGATCGAACATGGGAGCTCCATGGGTGAGGCGCGGATGCGCCGGGGGGGTCAGTGGGCGATTGAGAACGGTGGGGGGAGGCCAGGGGCCTCAGTGCGCGAGGGGCTGGGTCCGGTGGTGGCGTCCGAGCACGAGCATCGAGTCGCCGAGCGTGTACCAGCGGTACTGGCGGGCCTTGGCCTGCTCGTAGGCCTCCATGACGAGGTCGCGACCCGCGAGGGACGCCACGAGCACGAAGAGGGTGGTGCGGGGCGCGTGAAGACCCGTGAGCAGCCCGTCCACCATCGCGAAGCGGTGCTCCGGCGTGATGAACAGGTCCGCCACTCCCACCCGCCCATGAGGCGCGTCGGGCGTACCGAGGCCGCCGTTCAGCCCGACGTACTCCAGGGCCCGGGTGCTCGTGGTGCCGACGGCGAGGAGCCGGCGCCCCGCAGCCTTGTTGGAGACGATGCGCTCGGCGGTTCGCTGGGAGATGGCGAAGCGCTCCCCCTCCATCCGGTGCCCGCTCAGGTCGGCGGAGTCGGGGTGGCGGAACGTGACGGCGCCGACGTGGTGCACGAGGGCGCTCCGGGGAGTGCCTTGTTGCCTCAACCGCCGAAGGGTCTCCGGGCTGAGGTTGATGCCGCCCGAGGGCGGGGCCACGGAGCCGGCGACGCGGGCGTAGACCGTGTTGTAGAAGGCGGGGCTGGGGTCCCCGGCGATGTCCGCGGCGAGGTGCGCCAGGTAGCGCGGCAGGGTGGGGCGGCCCTCGGTGCGGAGCAGTCGCTCGAACTGCGGGGAGGACGCCAGGGCGGTGGCGGCCCGGCTGGTGTTCCGAGCGACCCGGTGGGGATGAACGACGTCCCGGGGGTCGCCCAGGGGCTGCCAGCGAGAGGTGGCGGGATCCACCCCGAAGGCAACGGGGCTCTCGTCACCGGGCACCTCCAGGGTGCTGGGAATCACCCGGCTCTCGTTCACGACCACCTGCCAGTCGTCCTGGTGGTCGCTGAGGATGTCGGGCAGGTCACCGGTGCGTGCATGCTCGATGGTGCCGGCTTCGGGGTTCACCACCACGAGGCGGGCCCGGTCCCGGTCCTCCAGGGGGCGCCGGGCGATGAGATGGTCAGGGAGTTCGAAGACGAAGTCGTCGAAGGTCATGGGGTCCTCCTTGGTTGCTCCCATCCATCGCACGGGCTGTGCCAACCGGCCCCAAGGGGGCGAGGGCCCAATGATTCATTGCCTCGTCGCTGAGGAGTGCCCCCGTAGCCCCTCGCGGTTCGTGCACCCTGCACGTTGCACTTCGCAACACCTGTTGCCACACGCAACACGCGGGTCTACGTTGGAGAGGTGAGCGTTCCCTCCCAGGTCGTGCGCCTCCCCACGAGCGATGTCGCCGAGGCCCTCGAGCACCCCCTGGTGGCTGCGTTGCTCGAGAGCAGCAGCGACGGCGCGCTGGTCATCGATGCCAACGACCGCCGAGTGCTGTCCATGAACCGCATCGCCAGGGATCTGCTGGGCTATCGGGCCGACGAGCCCATCGGCTGCCAGTGCCGCAAGATGATGAACAGCCCCGCGTGCAGCCTCAGCTGTCCGCTCACGGCGCTGCTCGGCGGCAAGTCTGCGGGGCCCCAGGAGCTCTTCTATCGCGGCCAGGACGGCAACTCGATGCTGCACGCCGAGACCCGCATGCTCTTGCTGCGCGGACCGGACGACGAGCCCCTCGCGGGCATCGAGCTGTTCACGGATCTGCGGGAGAAGCGCCGACTGGAGCGGGCTCTGGGGGAGCGACGCCGACTGCACGGCATCGTGGGGGGCGCCCCGCGCATGCAGGCCCTGTACACCCTCGTGGAGCAGGTGGCTCCGTACGACCTGCCGGTCCTCCTCGTGGGCGAGTCGGGCACGGGCAAGGAGCGATTCGCCGACGCCATCGAGCACCTGAGCGAGCGCGCGGGGAAGCCCTTCGTGAAGCTCAACTGCGCCGCCCTGTCCCCCAACCTCGCCGAGAGCGAGCTGTTCGGCCACCGAAAGGGAGCGTTCACCGGGGCGGTGCGTGACCGCAGCGGCGCCTTCGAAGAGGCAGATGGGGGCACGCTCTTCTTGGACGAGGTCGGCGAGCTGCCGCTCCCCCTCCAGGCGAAGCTCCTCCGCGTGCTTCAGGAGGGCGAGCTGAGCCGGGTCGGCGAGGACCGTTCCCGCCGGGTGGACGTGCGAATCATCGCCGCCACGAATCGGGACCTGCGGGCGGCAATGAGCGACGGCGGCTTTCGGGAGGACCTGTACTACCGGCTGGCGGGAGTGACCCTGGAGCTGCCTCCCCTGCGCGAGCGCCTCGAAGACGTCCCGCTCCTGGTGGGTCACATCCTGGGGCGGCTGCGGGCGGAGGACCGGCGACGCAGCCGGGAGAAGCGCCCCACCGGCGTGTCGGAGCCGGCCATGGCCGCGCTGTCGACGCGGGCCTGGCGGGGGAACGTGCGGGAGCTGCTCAACGTGTTGCGGCTGGCGTGGATTCGGACGCCGGGCGGGCAGCCCATCGGGGTCGAGGCGCTGGGCGTCGGGGAGGCGGCACCGGCGTCCTCGGGCACGACCTCAGCGGGGTCTTCGCCCACCACCCACTCCGAGCCACAGACCCTCGCTGAGCTGGAGGCCGACGCGCTGCGCGCGGCGATGCGCCGCCACGACAGCAACATGAGCGCCGCCGCCCGGGAGCTGGGCATCGACCGCAGCACGCTGTGGCGGAAGTGGAAGAAGCTGGAGCTCAGCTAGGGCTCAGCCGGGGGCAGCTAGCCGTCGACCAGCTCGGCCCAGTCGGCGCCGACCGTGTCTCGCTCGAAGCTGGAGTCGGCCGGGGCCGCCAGGATCCCCCTCAGCGTGGGGTCGTGCTCGAGGGCCCACGCCACGGTGCGCTCTTCGAACTTGTCCATGTCGTCGAGCCAGGAGTCGGGCTCGGTGCCCGTCAGCAGAACCCAACCGGAGTCCGTGGACTCGGGCTCATCCCGGAACACGAAGAGCACCGCCTGGCCGTCGAGCACCTTCTTGCTGACGAAGAGGCTCTGTTCGGGCTCGACCCCCACGGGGAGGGCGGCAGTGGCGTCATCGTTGGCGAGCAGGTTCGAGAGTTCGTCCATGGGCGGGACGCTACAGCGGTGGGTGCTCCACGACCACTCCTGGCCACCGCTTCTCCCAACCTTTACTGACACTTCGGCCCGCGAAGATGCCGCGGCGGTCTGGTCGCGAGGTCATGTGGGGGGTCGGCCGCACCTTCAGGTCGAAGAGATCGGCCAGGCCGAAGGGCGCGAGCACCTCCACATCGCCGTCCCCGTCGAGACGCACCGCCACGGCCGTGGCCGTCTCGGGCCAGTGGGTCATGGCGTGTTCCACGGAGGCATAGGGCGCATCGCCGTTCCGGGCGTGCATGCGGGCTTGATTCCGCACCGACCACGGCACCTCTGGCAGGACGGAGCGCAACATCGACTCGAGGGCGTGGTCGCGGGTGACGTCCGCGCGTGGGTCGAACCAGATCACGTCCACGTCGTCCAGGATGGTGCGACGCTGGGCGAGCGCATCCCACACGAGGGTGCGAACAAATCCAGCGCCGATCCACACCGTGCTCACGGGGAGGACCTGCACTGCGCGCAGGCAGGCCATGCGCCCCTCGTCTCCACGCATGAGCTCCTGGAGCAGGTCGCGCCTGGTGACGGGAGGAACCACGGCAGGCTCAGAAGTACTGGAGGACACTGTCGAATGTGCGCAGGCAGGCGTAGATGTCGAGCACGTCCTGCGAGAGGTTCGCCCGCACGTTCAGGGTCAGCGAGACGTAGTTGCCCTTGCGGCTCGCCTTCATTCCATCCTTCGCCAGCGCGAGGGCAAGGCCCGTGCGGTCTCGGACCCCGGCCACGATGGACTCCTGGGTGCCCGGGGTGTTGCGGCAGATCACCTTGAAGGAGTAGTCGCACGGGAACTCGTGCTGGTCCTCAAGGAGGCTGCGGAGCCGCGCCTCGTCTTCGTCTTGGTCGGTCACTGAGTCCACGCTAGCAGCAGGTCTGGAAGGGTCGCGCGGGCCCGCAATGCGAGGGACTCGGGGGCCTCCCGGTCCGGGGCCGGCACGAAGGGAAAGGTACCCAGGAGAGGTACGTCCGCGGGGAGCAGGCGCGCAAGCTCTTCGGCGTTGGTCTGCTCGGAGACGGTGGGCGGGGCCTCGCTCACCGTGTTCAGAACGACGCCAAGAACCTGCGCTTTCCTGGCTCGGAGGGCCTCCACGGTGAGAAGGGTGTGGTTGAGCACGCCCAGCCGATTTGCCGCGACCACCAGCACCGGCAAGCCCCAGCGTGCACCCAGGTCCGCCACTGCGGTGCCCCGTGTGACCTCCACGAGGGCTCCGCCGACCCCTTCCACGACGAGGAAGTCGCTCGAATCGACGTCGGCCACGACCGCATCGATGCGGGACTGGTCCAGCGCCACCGAGTCTCGTTCCGCAGCCACCGCTGGAGCCAGGGGCTCGCGTAGGGCGTACACATAGGTGCTTTCGATGCTCTGACCGGCACAGCGAGCAAGCAGCGCGGCGTCAGCGGGCACTCCCCCATTGTCCTCGAGACCCGACTCCACGGGCTTCAACGCCCGCAGGGGCACCTCGGCCTCGCGCAGCGCCGCCACGATCGAGGCCGTCACCACGGTCTTCCCCACCTCGGTGTCGGTGCCCGTGACCAGGAGTCCCCGACGGGTCACGCCAGCTCCCCCACGACCTCGTCGATACACTGGAGCGTGACGCCGGTGAGCAGATCGAGCTCGTCCTCGGTGACGGACAGCGTCGGCATGAGCACGACGACGTCGCCCAGGGGTCGAATGAGGACCCCGTGCTCCAAGGCGCGCTCGATGACGCGGTTGCCCATGCGCAAGGTGGAGTCGAAGGCGTCGCCCGTGGCCTTGTCGCGCACCAGCTCGATCCCCGTCATCAGGCCGTGGCGGCGGATGTCTCCCACGTGGGGGTGGGCAGCGATGACCTCGAGACGCGCGGCCAACTGAGCGATGCGCGCCTGGACGTGCTCCAGCACGTTCTCCTGGCGGAACACCTTGAGGGAGGCCAGAGCCGCGATGCAGGCCAGGGGGTTGCCGGTGTAGCTGTGGCCGTGGAAGAAGGTGCGGTACTCGGAGTGCTCGCCGAGGAAGCCGCTGTAGACCTCCTCCGAAGCGAGGGTGGCCGCCAGGGGCAGCGTGCCGCCGGTGATTCCCTTGGCCAGGCACAGCAGGTCTGGCACCACGTCCGCCTGCTCACAGGCGAACATCGTCCCGGTGCGACCGAAGCCGGTGGCCACCTCGTCGAGGATCAGGAGGGAGCCGGCTCCCCGTGCGACGGCCGCGGCCCGGCGAAGGAAGTCCGGGGTGTGCGCGATCATGCCGGCGGCGCCCTGCATGAGGGGCTCCATCACCAGCGCAGCGACCCGCCCATGGTGGGAGGCGAAGCGCTCCTTCAACGCGGTGAGGCACTCCTCCTCGTGCTCGGCCACCGACTGCCCAAAGGCGCGGTGGTACGGGTCGGGGCCCGGCGCCTTCACCGTCTCGAACAGGAGCGGCGCGTAGACTTGGTGAAACAGGTCGATGCCGCCCACGGAGACCGAGCCCAGGGTGTCCCCGTGATAGGCGTTGGTCATGGAGATGAAGACGTTCCGGGTCCTCTGCGAGGCGTCCCGATGCTGGGCGAAGTACTGGTAGGCCATCTTCACCGCGATCTCGACCGAGGTGCTGCCGCTGTCGCTGTAGAAGACGCGGGTGAGATGGTCGCCGGGGGCGATCTGGACGAGACGAGCGGCGAGCATGGTCGCCGGCACGTTCGTGGGGCCGAGCAGAGTGGCGTGGTCGAGGGTGTCGAGCTGCTCCTTGAGGGCCGCCACGATGGTGGGGTGGTTGTGGCCGTGCAGGTTCACCCACAGCGAGCTGACCCCATCGAGGAACACGCGACCGCGCACGTCCCGCAGCCAGTTGCCTCGCGCATCGCCAATGACCAGCGGCGTGCCCGCCACGTAGCCGGCCATCTGGGTGAAGGGCTTCCACATGTGGCGCCGATCCGCCTCCTCCAGCGCGTGGACCCGCTCCGCGGACATGGGCTGTGCGTGGGCCGGGAAGGGGCTGAGGGCCGCGGCGCGGCGGTAGGGAAGCGATGCCGTCATGGCGGCGGACCGTACTCCACGATCCGCCGCCCGGCGCGGGTCTAGAGCCCAGAGAGCGCCAGCCCGCGGGCCACCGAGGTCAGCTCGTCTCCCGAGGCGAGCTTGGCGGCGCCGAAGCGGTCGGCGAACTGCCGCCGCACCGCGGGCACGAAGGAGCTCCCTCCGGTGAGGAACACGCGGTCGACGTCCCCCGGGGTGACTCCCGTCTTCGCGAGGAGCCGGGTGACGGCCGCGTCCATCTCCGCCAACTCGGGCGCGATCCAGGCCTCGAAGTCCGAGCGCTGGATGGGCGCGTCGATGCACACGTCCTCGTCCACGAAGACGAGGCGGGTGCTGTCTTCTCTCGACAGGTCCGCCTTCGCGGTCTGGACGGAGCACACGAGCTGAAAGGCGAGCTCGTTCTCGACCACATGAACCAGGGCGCCGAACAGCTCGGGGTGCTCGGCCTCGCGCAGGATCGAGCGCAGGCGCCGTCGCATGGATGGAACCCCGAGCATGGTCAGCTGGTGCCACCGCTCGAGGTGCACGAAGACCCAACCGGGTAGGGGGAACACCTTGCCGAAGGGGGTGCGCTGGTCGGTGCCATTCCCGAACGCCGGCGCGATGACGTTGCGGACGATGGCGGCGTCGAAGGCGTCCCCCGCGAGCCCTACGCCGTCCGTGCCCAGCACCGCCGACCG
>JAGSHC010000367.1 GCA_023954745.1 Deltaproteobacteria bacterium
ATCCCGTACAACCAGGACAGCGCTTCGACGTACTGGGGGCCTGCTCGGCTCAGCTCGAACGCTTGCCGGAACGACCGCTCCGCGTCCTCCCAGCGCTCGAGCTCCACCTCGATGTTCCCTCGCGTCTCCCACAGGCGGAAGTCCGACGGCGCGCCCCGCAGAGACGCCACCAGCCGCCGGAGCGCCTCCTCCAGGTAGGCGACGTCCCGTCCCGCGTTCAGGGGGTCTGGAGGTGCCGCCAGGGCGCGGCCGTTGGCCAGACGGGGGTTGGCCGCCATGGCCTCGTAGACCGTGGTGGCGACGACGCCGTAGCCCAGCTTGTTGGGGTGGCCACGGTCCGCCGAGAACGGGTCCAGGGTGGGGTGCTCATCGAGGACGTTGTCAAAGGCGGCCTGCAGGTCCGCGACCACCACGTCGTTGGCGCGGCCCCAGCGGAAGAGCTCTTCCCGGTGCTCGAACCCGTTCACCTCGAAGGGGTACGTCAGCACGATGAGCTGCGCACCTGCGGCCCGCGTGGTGGCGAGCATGAGGTCGAGGTCGTGTCGGAAGAGCTCGGTCAGCGCTCCCTCGTCCACGAACATCAGGTTCTGCCCCTCATGGGTCGCGGCCGTGTCGTCCACCATCACCTGCATGTCCCTCGGCAGGGACGCCAGGGTGGTAGGTGCCTCGGGGGCGCGCACCAAGGTGGTGGTGTCGGTGCCGCTCTTTCGCTTCAGGGCGAGGCGCAGGAAGCGGTAGGTCCGCGTGGTGTCGAGCAGCTGGAGCAGGGCGGGGCGGTCGAGCAGGCCCAGCTCCGCGAGGTGGCTGTTGTTGTAGTTCCAGGAGTTGTTGCACCCCGAGAGGACGACGACGACGTCGGGCTCCCAGGTCTCGAGCCAGTTGGGCAGGAGGTCCGCCAGCCGGGACGTGTTCAGGGCGAAGACCCCGAGGTTCACCACCTCGGACCGCGCATCGGGGTTCAGCTCTTGAAGCAGCGTCTCGAGCTGCCGCGGGTAGGCGTACTCCGGGGCGGTGCCCTGGCCGGCGGTGAGCGAGTCGCCCAGGGTCATGAGCCGGAGGAGTCCGTCGCCGTCTTCGCGGGGGGCGAGGTCGGGGTTCAGCTCCGTCACCTTGCTGCGATAGACCAGCGAGGATGTGAGCGTCAGAACCGTCTCCGTCACCGCGAAGAAGGCCACGGTGACGAGCACCGCGAACAGCACCTTGCGTCCGAGAGTCAGTGGCCGGCGTTCGCTGCTCACTCGGGAGCCTCCGGCGCTGCGTCACCCGGCTCATCGTCCGGAGCCACCTCGCGCCCGGGCAGCGGGCGTACCGGCCGCTTCGGCGGCGCCGCCATCAGCGCGCGCATGTTGTAGAGCATGTCCCGACGCAGGAAGAGCCGCAGCCCGTCGTACACGGGCTCTCCGTTCCGCGTGCCCTCCACGAAGAACTGAAACACCATCGTCTCCGCCAGGGTCCAGCGCCCGCTGGCGAGCTCTCGGGCGTCGAAGTTGGTGGTCTGGGCGGCCCACTGGATGGGGTCGAAGTCGTAGGTCCAGGTGTTGGTGTCGAGTTCCAGCACCCCCTGGTCCAATACCTGCCCCGGCATGATCACCCCGAAGGAGAGCCTGGGGTTCTCGATGTCCTCGGGCCAGGTGAGCTCCATGTCGAAGCCCTCGGCGGAGGCCACCCGGGTGCGCGCGGGCACGTTGCTCTCCAGGAACGTGGGTGAGCTGGAGTCCACGGCTACGTGCCAGAAGGAGCCGTCCACGAGGCCGGGCAGGTCGGACTTCATGCCCTGGTACTCGATGACCGGCTCCACCTTCCAGATCCCCGGCTCGTCCACGAGCGGGGCTGGGCTCCCGCGGACCACGCCGAGGCGGTTGGCCGTCCCGTAGACCATCAGCTGTGCGCCGGAGGGCTTCGTCACCGTCCAGGCGACCTTCGCCGGGACGATGGGCATCACGACCCCGCCGAGCCCCATGAGCTCCCCCACCTCGAGCACGTCGTGGGTGTCCGTCGCGATGAACAGCTCGTGGTCGCGCCCGTTGGCGCTGCGCAGGGGCCGCGCGCCGGGCTCGAGGATCGAGGCGGATCCTGGCTGGTCGGCGAACTCCTTGAACACCACGGTGCTCGCGTAGGCGTCGTAGTGGTTCTCCCCGGTGATGTGGTCCTTGAGGACCATGCCGCCGGTGATGCGATACACGTCCCCGTCCATGTCTCCGTTGAGGCCACGGTTCCAGTGACCGCCGAAGGTGTTGGGGCTCGCCGTCCAGTAGAAGCCTTTGGCGCTGTAGTCGAACACCGACGTCATCACCGGGAAGCCCGGGCGCACGACCCCCACGTAGGCATAGGCGGTCACGGCGCGCTTCTGGGGGAAGCCGAAGGGGTTCCAGCCGTTGCCCCCCACGGACGCCACGGGGAGCTCGTCGGTCACACCACTGCTCGTCGGGAAGTAGGCGAAGCCCTCGGTGCTGAGGTCCGTCACGTCCGACAGGTAGTTGATGCGACTGCCGGGGGGCTGGCTCCAGGGGATGGGGAGGGCCGAGCGCTTGCTGTAGGCCGCCGTGTAGTCCTTCGCCATCTGCTCGTCGTTGGCGGCCCAGGAGAACTTGGGCTGGATGGTGTTCTCCTCCGAGAAGTTCACCGGCATGAACAGCGTGTCCTCCGGCCGGAAGGGCACGAAGGGGTCCTGCAGCAGCAGGTTCGTCTGTGGCAGGAAGCTGTTCTTCACCTGCCGACGGTCGTTGAAGCGCTCCTCGGCGCCCTCGAAGGAGTAGTCGATCCAGGGGAAGCTGCGGGTGCCGTGCAGCGAGATGGCGCCTTGCTCTGCCGGGGCGACCACCCCGGCGGACGTCTGGGTCCCCAGCCAGAGCTCGCCCCGGGCATCCACGTAGGACGTGGTGACGTAGCTGACGTACTCGCCGGGCTCCTCGAAGCGCAGGGGCGGCGTGTCGTAGGGCACGAAGTGGCCGAGCATGTTGGCCGGCCCCTCGGCCTGCCAGCGCTGCTTCCGCTCGGGATCCGAGTTGGGATACCAGTCGACGATGACCTCGACGGTCGCGGGGAACGGAGGGTTCACATTGACCTTTGCGGGGTACCCGTCCCCCACCAGGAAGCTCGTGCCCGGCTTCACCGAGGTGGAGAACGTCAGGGGATGCGCGCTGAACACCTCGTAGGTCCCCCCGCCGGAGACGGGACGCCCGAACATCTCCCCGATGGAGCCGCTCAGCACGACCTCGTAGGCGCCGGTCTTCGTGAGGTCCAGCGAGTAGGGGCCTCCCTGGAGCCTTGGCCGCGGGGCGGGGCCCATGTCCTCGTCGTCGGGGCCTCCGTACATGCGGGCGAAGCCGCGGGCGCCCAAGTCCCGGGCGGCGGGCTCTCCGGGGCCCTTCACCCGGGCCTGCACGCGGCCCTGCTCGACGACGTAGTAGTGGTCGAAGCGTTCGGTCTGTACGTCGTCCCCCCCATCGACTCGGGCGAGGTGGTCTCGCGGAAACAACGTGGGCATGGACGGGGTGAGGTCGTAGGTCCCGGGCCGCAAGATGAGCTTCGTCGGGAAGCCCGAACGCCCGATGAGACCCATGCGCCCTTCCAGCTCCGTGGGGAGCCCTCCAGCCCGGCCCGCGACGGCGTACTCCGTGAGGATCGACCAGGGCAGCTTGATGGGCGCCGGGCTGCCGACCTTCACCAGGGGCATCACGCCGGGAGCCCAGTCGTTCCACTCGAAGCTGTACTCGGCGAGGTGCACTGGGTCCGCGACGCCCTTCACCCGCACCAGGACGTGCATCCGCGGCTCGTACCAACCCTCGGGGGTGTCGGACGGCAGGTTCACGGTGATCGTGCCGTCGAGCACGTGCTCCGCCGCGGTGGTGGTTGGGCTCACGGGGTGCACGGCGATGCCTTCGAAGGGGCTGCCCTCTTTGCCGTGCAGCGCCTGAAGCCGCGGCCAGCCGTCGAAGCGCTCGATGGGGATCCCCGTCGTCGTCAGGTTCGCCGACATGGCAAAGGCCTGGGCGCCCTGGCGGTAGTGCCCCTCCTCGTCGTGGCGCCACTCGCCGAGCACCGCGATGATCACCTCCTCGAACTCGCTGAAGTCCTCAGTCCAAGCCGACAGGTCCACCCGCGCGCGATACGGCAGTTGCCACTGGCCGCCGGGCTGCGCCACGAGACGGGAGCCAGGGTTGGGGAGCCGCACCTGCCACGGGAACGGCTGCGCGGTCCACGACGTGAGCACGTCGTTTCCATCGATGCGTCCGCCAGGCATGTCGTACAGACCGCCCACGGCGTCGGGCTCGATGATGGGGCAGCCCACCAGCGCCACGGCGACCACGGCCAGGAGCATGGGTCGACAGCCCATCAGTAGTTGCCTCCGCGCTCGGGTCGCCGGTCTTCCACCTCGAAGGACGAGGCAGGGTCGGGCTCGGGCATGTCGTGGGGGAAGAGGCGGTCGAAGGCGACAGGGTCGTCGAGCAGGGCCTTCCAGTCCTCGGCGATCCGGTCGATCTCCTCCTCGGACAGAGGCTCGACCATCTTCTGGCTCATGCGGGCGACGGTGGCGCGAGCCTTCGCGAGGTCCCCCTCCCGGTAGTCGTCGGCGTTCCACGAGATGGAGTGACAGGTGGCGCACTGCCGCTCCACCTCCATGAACCGCTCCCACTGCTCCGAGGCCAGCCCCAGGGTCGCGGACTCGTCCCCCCGATGCTCCACCAGCCAGTCCAGCAGGCGCGCCCGGGTAGTGACGTCGTAGTACACCGGCGACCAGCGACCAATGCGCTGAAGCATGCCCTCCCAGTCCTCACGGGACCGCGACTCCCAGCCGGCGTGGGTGCTGCCATGGCAGCGGGAGCAGCGGGTGCGGAACAGCCACCCATCGGACTGGGAGCGCACCGTGGATAGGAAGGCGAGGGCGGCGTCCGCCTCCCGCTCGTCGATGCTGGGGTCGAAGCCCTGCATGGTCTTCACGGTGGTCGCCCACTCGCCTTTGGACTTCACGAAGTTCAGGGACGCCGTGCGGAAGTGGCAGGTCCCGCAGTTCTCCTTGTACTCCCCGATGCCATGAGCCTGGGACGCCCGCGCCGCTTGCGGAGCCGCCGCCACCGCCACCGCTCCGGCGGTCACGAACGCCCCCCACACCAGCA
>JAGSHC010000227.1 GCA_023954745.1 Deltaproteobacteria bacterium
CCACGCCGCCAGCCCCGCCGGCTGGATGCGGGGGACCGGCCCAGCAGGATGAGCGCGGCGGCGAGCGGCACCCAGAGGTACTCGGTGTGGTTGCCGTAGGGCTGAAGCGCGAAGGTGGCCGTGAAGCGAGGTGGGAGGGCGAGGGCCACCGCTCCGAGGGCTGCCCCTGCCGGCGCCGTGATCCGGAGCAGCAGCCACGCGAACAGGCCGACCCCCAGGGCCTCCAGGGCGATGGCGGCCGCGGCTTGCGCGGTGAAGGTGTGTCCGAAGAAGGGACTGAGGGCGGCAGCAACCACCTGGAGGAACGCGGTTCCTTGGGCGAAGTACTGGTAGGTGTGCTCCACGACGAACCGTGCGGGTCCGTGCCACTCGAAGGTGCCCTGGCTCAGGGCCCACTGCAGTCGACCGACTCCCGCTGCTTCCCCCGCGTACAGCTGATGGGCTGCACTGCGGAGCACCAATCCACGACAGCAGACCAGCACGAGCATGGGACCGAGCACGGCGGCGGCGCGGAGGCGTGATCTGCTCGAGGGGGCCATGGCGGCAAGTCTAACGGGGCTCGGGGCCACCCCCTCTCCCCAGAACGACGAAGCCCCCGACCAGCGGTGCTGGACGGGGGCCTCTCAGTCCGAAGACTCGAGCTCAGCTCTGGGCGGTTGCCAGCTTGTTGAACGCCTTGTTCAGGCGCCCGACGGTGCGGTCCGCAGTGTTGCGGTGAATACCGCCGCGGCTGCGGGTCCGGTTCACGAGCTTGATGGAGGTCGCGAGGTGCCCGCGGGCGGTCTCGACGTCACCTTCTTCGACTGCAGTGCGGAACTTCTTGATGAAGGTGCGCATGCGGACGGTGTGGAACCGGTTGCGCAAGCGACGCTTGTCGTTCTGACGGATTCGCTTGAGCGCGCTCTTGTGATTGGCCATCTGCCTAGTCTCTTCTCGCCCGAAGGCGCGTTATGTCCAGATCTCTTGCGGGGAGTTGAGGAGCTCCCGTGCTGCTCGGTGGGGGCGAGCGGGCGGTGAATACGTCATCACACCGGGGTCGTCAAGGACTCCGTGCCTACTGGGGCACCATTCGGTGCAGGGTACCGCCGTCGTAGTCGGCCACGAGCAACTCGCCATCCTCGTCTTCCCCAAAGGTGGCGATGAGTAGTCCCACGTCGTTCTCCCAGACATCCCCCGGCGCTCCCGATGCGGAGATGGACCACAGCGGCGAGCTCGGCGCGTAGGCGAAGTCGCTGAAGAAGTACTGGCCCTGTAGGTCCGGCAGGCGGCAGCCGCGATACACGTAGCCCCCGGTGACGCTGATCCCGTCGCTGTGCTGGTACTCGAAGATGGGATCCTCGAAGTTGGGGAAGGAGCCGCCGCAGCCGTCGTAGTCCGCGCTGGCTTCGCGGCAAGGCCACCCGTAGTTGGCGCCCGCGACGCCCAGGTCGATCTCCTCCCGCGCGTTCTGCCCGACGTCCGCGATCCACATGGCGCCCGTGGCCCGGTCGAAGCTCCAGCGCCACGGGTTTCGGAGGCCCCACACAAACGCTTCGTCCGCCACGGGGCTGCTCAGGAACGGGTTGTCCGCCGGGATGCCGTACTCGTTCCCGTCCGCAGGGTTGTCCACGTCGAGGCGCAGGATCTTCGCGAGCAGCGTGGTCTCGTTCTGGCCGTTGGCGTAGCTGTCGCCCGCGCCTCCTCCGTCGCCCAGACCCACGTACAGGTATCCGTCCGGGCCGAAGTGGATCGACCCACCGTTGTGATTGTTCGCTGGCTGGCTCACGGCGAGGATCACCCGCTCGCTCGTGAGGGAAGGAGTGCCGTCGGGGGGGGAGGCCACCGTGAACTCCGAGACCACGGTGTCTCCGCTCGTGTCGTTGTAGTGCACGTAGAGCAGCCCGTTGGTCGCGAACCCCGGATGGAACGCAAGGGCGAGCAGGCCCCGCTCATCGCCCAGCCCGCCGGGCGTCACGACCTGGGCGTTGATGTCGAACCAGGACGTGGGCGTGGGGTCGCCAGCTGCGAACACCTGGATGATGCCGCGTTGCTCGGCGACGAAGATGCGCCCGCTGCCGTCGCCCGCGCTGCGTACGTCGACGGGGCGCTCGAGCCCCGCGCCGATGGAGGCCAGGATCACTGCGGCGCCTCCCACCGGGGGGCCGGAGGCGCACGGCGATGCCGAATCGTCGTCATCGCCGTCGTCGTCGTCCGAGCTGGCGTCGTCGTCATCACCCGTGTCGTCGTCGTCTGCCGCGTCGTCGTCGTCGTCGTCTGCGCCGTCATCGTCGTTGGCGCTGGCGAAGTCGTCGTCGGCGGTCGGAGCCCCGGGGCACCCGAGAATGGACAGGGCCAGCAGGGTGAGGGGAAGCGGGAGCGCGCGCAGCGGCATGACTTCAGCGTAGCTCGATGAGGGCGAGGTTCTTCATGAACGGCTTCTTCGGCGCCTCCTCCCCCATGTCCAAGAGCTTGAGCGAGCATGCGCTCGCCCCCCCGGGGGGCGGACTTGTGGACTGTGGGCATCCCCCGGCGACGGCGAGGAGCACCAGGAGAGCGGGGCCGAAACGAGCGAGGCGCTGCATGGGTCGAGCGTACGCCGACGTCGGGTTGGGAAACGAACACCGGAGCGATCACCACCATCGGCGCCCTTCCCAACGGAATCGACTCTCTCGCGGGGTATCCGCCCTAGCCCAGGGCTGCTAGACCTCCGCCCCGTGACCGCCAACGCAAACATCCGAAACTTCGCCATCATCGCCCACGTCGACCACGGCAAGTCGACGCTGGCCGACCGCATGCTCGAGATGACCGGCACCGTCGCCAGTCGCGACATGCAGGCCCAGTACCTCGACTCCATGGATCTGGAGCGCGAGCGCGGCATCACCATCAAGGCGAACACCGTGCGCTTGGCGTACGAGGCCGAGAACGGTGAGACCTACCAGCTCAACCTCATCGACACCCCCGGACACGTGGACTTCGCCTACGAGGTGAGCCGCTCCCTGTCCGCCTGCGAGGGCTGCCTGTTGGTGGTCGACGCGGCCCAGGGGGTCGAGGCGCAGACCCTCGCCAACGTGTACCTCGCGATGGAGAACGACCTCGAGCTCATCCCGGTGCTCAACAAGGTCGACCTGCCCGGCGCGGATCCCGACGCGGTGCGCGAGCAGATCGAAGACCACATTGGGGTCGACTGCACGCACATGGTCCTGGCGAGCGCGAAGACCGGCGTGGGTGTCAAGGAAGTGCTCGAAGCCATCGTCGAGGTGATCCCTGCGCCCACGGGCGACGAGGAGGCGCCGCTTCAGATGCTCGTCATCGACTCCTGGTACGACCAGTACCAGGGAGTCATCTGCCTCGTGCGCGTGACCAACGGAGTCCTCAAGAAGCGGCAGCGGATTCGCTTCCTCTCCACGGGGAACGACTTCGAGGTGACGGGACTCGCGGTGAAGTCGCCGGTCTCCATCCCCGTCGATTCGCTCCGGGCCGGCGAAGTCGGCCTGATGATCACTGGGATCAAGGACATCAACGAGACGCGCGTCGGGGACACGGTCACCGATCACAAGAACCCGTGCGACGGGCCGCTCGAGGGCTTCAAGCCCCCGCAGCAGATGGTCTTCGCCGGCGTCTTCCCCGTGGACCCGTCGGACTACGAGAACCTCCGTGAGGCGCTGAACAAGCTGTCCCTCAACGACGCGAGCTTCTCGTGGGAACCGGAGACGTCCACGGCGCTGGGCTTCGGCTTCCGGTGCGGCTTCCTCGGCCTCTTGCACATGGAGATCATCCAGGAGCGGCTGGAGCGGGAGTTCAACCTCGCGCTGCTCTTCACCGCCCCCAACGTGATCTACAAGGCGCACCTCAAGGACGGCGAGATCATCGATCTGCACAAGCCGTCCGATGTGCCGGACCCGCTGCTCCTCGAGGCCCTGGCTGAGCCCATCATCCTGGCGTCGATTCACGTGCCTCAGGAGTACGTGGGCGCTGTCATGAAGCTGTGCGAAGAGAAGCGCGGCCGCCAGCAAGGGCTCGAGTACCTGTCGCAGACGAAGGTGGTGGTGAAGTACCACCTGCCCTTCGCCGAGATCGTTTTTGACTTCTACGACAAACTCAAGAGCAACACGCGTGGCTATGCCTCGCTCGACTACGAGTTCCACGACTTCGAGATCGCACCCCTGGTGAAGATGGACATCCTGGTGCACGGCGAGGCCGTGGACGCCTTGTCTCTCATCTGCCACCGGGACCGCGCGTTCAACCTCGGCCAGAAGCTGACGGTGAAGCTCAAGGAGTTCATCCCGCGCCAGATGTTCGAGGTGCCGATTCAGGCGTCGCTGGGCAAGAAGGTCATCGCCCGAACCACCGTCCGGGCGTTCCGAAAGAACGTCACGGCCAAGTGCTACGGTGGCGACATCTCGCGCAAGCGAAAGCTGCTGGAGAAGCAGAAGAAGGGGAAGGCGAGGATGAAGAATGTGGGGTCCGTCGAGATCCCACAGGAAGCCTTCTTCGCCGTGCTCAGGCTGGACGATTGATCGGAGCGATGGCCAACACCGCGCCCGAAAACCCAATCAAGAAGAAGTCGACCGTCCGGGAGTACGCTGAGGCCATCGGCATCGCGCTCCTCCTCGCACTGACCCTGCGCTTCTTCGTCATCGAGGCCTTCAAGATCCCCTCGGGCTCGATGATCGAGACCCTCGCCATTGGCGACTTCATCTTCGTCAACAAGTTCAGTTATCGCACCGAGATCCCGTACTCCGTACTCGGCGCGGAGATCCCCGGCGGCGGCACTACCCTGAAGGAGTGGAGCCGCCCGGAGCGTGGCGACGTGATGGTGTTCCGCTTCCCGGCGGACCCCAAGGTCGACTACATCAAGCGGGTCGTGGGGGTCGAAGGCGACGTCATCCAGGTCAAGCGGAACGAGCTGTACGTCAACAACGTCAAGTACGCCCGCCAGTTCGTGCGGAGCACGTCCTACAAGGACAAGAACTGCCGGGAAGACAGAGCGCGCATCTACACCGAGAACGACGGCACCAATGAGTACACGGTGCTCCTTCGTGATGGCCCGGACCCCTTCGAGACCTTCGGGCCGGTGACCGTGAAGCGCGACCACGTCTTCGTCATGGGCGACAACCGCGACAACAGCTCGGACTCCCGCGCCTGGGGTCAGGTGCCCGTGGGCAACATCAAAGGCAAGGCGATGTTCGTGTGGCTGAGCCTCAATGGCTGCGCCGGCGCCCTCGACCGCGTCCGGTGGAGCCGCTTCGGAACGGCGGTGCGCTGATGTCTCGCGTCATCCTCGATGGTCAAGCCACGCAGCGCACCCTGCGTCGTCTCGCATCCCAGATGGTGGAGTCGGTGGAGCCCGGGGCGCGGCTCGCCTTGGTGGGCGTCCGACGTGGTGGCGTGCCTCTGGCGGAGCGCCTGGCCGACCTCATCGAGGAGATGGTGGGGGAGCGCCCCGACCTCGGCGCCATCGACATCACCCTGTACCGCGATGACCTGTACACCGGGCTCGAGAAGCCCAGCTTCGGCGCGACGGAGCTTCCCTTCCTGCTCGATGGCGCCTGCATCGTGCTCGTCGACGACGTGCTCTTCACCGGCCGGACGGTGCTCGCGGCCCTCGGCGTGCTCCGCGACTACGGCCGTCCGAGGTGGGTCAAGCTGGCGGTGCTCGTAGACCGGGGATGGCGTGAGCTGCCGCTCCAGGCGGACTTCGTGGGCAAGACCATCGAGACGGCTCGGGGCGACAAGGTCCTGGTGGAGCCCGATGCGTCGGACGGCAAGGGCCGTGTCTCGGTGACGAGGGAGAGCGACCGATGAGCCCCGGCGCGTCGACCGAGGACACCTTTCGACGCAAGGACCTGCTCGGTCTCCGCTTTCTGTCGGCGGGTGAGATCACCCACATCCTCGACGTCGCTGAGCAGTTCCGCGGCTTGAACACCCGCGCGGTGAAGAAGGTCCCGACCCTGCGCGGCAAGTCCGTCGTGCATCTGTTCCTCGAGCCCAGCACGCGCACACGCACCAGCTTCGACATCGCCGCCAAGCGGATGTCGGCGGACACGTTCTCCATCTCTGGCAGCGCCTCGTCGACCACCAAGGGCGAGACCCTGCTCGACACCGCGAAGAACCTCGCCGCGATGCACCCGGACATCATCGTCGTGCGGCACCGCCGCGCCGGCGGCGCCATGATCCTGGCGGACGCCCTGCCGGAGACCTGCATCATCAACGCCGGCGATGGGGCATGCGAGCACCCCACCCAGGGCCTGCTCGATCTGCTGACCATCCGCCGCGCCCTCGGTGGCTTCGCCGGCCGTACGGTCACCATCCTCGGGGACATCACTCACAGCCGGGTGGCGCGCAGCAACATCTGGGGGCTTACGAAGGTGGGCGCCAAGGTGCGGGTCTGTGGGCCTCCCACCCTCATCCCGATGGGGCTCGAGGAGTGGGGCGTCGAGGTGCACCACAACCTCGAGGAGGCGGTGCGGGGCGCTGACGTCCTGATGGCGCTGCGCATCCAGCAGGAGCGCATCCCGCGCGGCGGGCACTTCTTCCCCACGCTGCGGGAGTACAGCCGGCTGTACGGACTCAACCGGGACAAGCTTCGGCGCTGGGCCCGCAAGGATGTCGTGATCATGCACCCGGGCCCGGTGAACCGGGGTGTCGAGCTGGAGCCCGAGGTCATCGACGGCGACTGGTCCGTCATCCTCGATCAGGTCGAGAACGGGGTCGCGGTGCGGATGGCCTGCATGTACCTGGTGCTGGGCGGCGAACGCGCAGCCGCGCGAGAGGGCAGGGGATGAGCGTACGGCCGACGATTTTGACGGGGGGCCGCGTGCTCGACCCGGACAGCGGGCATGACGGCATCGCGGACGTCGTCATCGGTCGCCAAGGCCGGATCAAGGAGGTCGGGCCCGGCCTCGCTTCCCAGGCGGACGACAAGTGGCTGGTGGTCGACTGCGCCGGCAAGTGGGTGCTGCCCGGGCTCGTCGACATCCACGTGCACTTTCGGGAGCCGGGCCACGAGTACAAGGAGACCATCGAGACGGGGTGTCGCTCGGCGGTGGCCGGCGGCTTTACGAGCGTCGCGTGCATGGCGAACACCAACCCGGTCAACGACACCGGCGCGGTCACGCGCTTCATGGTGGACCGGGCGATGCGCACCGGTCTGGCCCGCGTGTTGCCCATCGGGGCCCTGAGCAAGGGGCTGAAGGGCGAGAAGCTCGCCGAGATCAGCGACATGGTCGACGAGGGCGCCGTGGCCATCAGCGACGACGGCATGCCGGTGATGGATGCCCACTTGATGCGCCGGGGCCTCGAGTACAGCCGCATCTTCGATGTGCCGGTGTCGGTGCACGAAGAGGACAGCTGCCTGGCGCACCACGGCTGCATGAACGAGGGCCCGACGGCCACGCGGCTGGGTCTCCCGGGCATCCCCAACGCGGCGGAAGACGTGATGGTGGCCCGCGACATCGAGCTCGCAGCCCTCACGGGCGGGCACCTGCACATCGCACACATCAGTACGGCCGGCGCGGTGCGCATGGTGCGGGAGGCCCAGGCTCGAGGCCTGCGGGTCACCGCCGAGGCAGCGCCCCACCACTTCATGCTCACGGACGAAGCGGTGGGGGCCTACGACACCCACGCGAAGATGGCGCCACCGCTGCGGTCGGCCGCGGATCGTGACGCGGTGCTCGCGGGTCTCGCCGACGGCACCATCTGCGCCATCGCCACCGACCACGCGCCCCACCCGGCTCAGGACAAGGACGTCGAGTTCGAACTCGCCGCCAACGGGATCGTGGGCCTCGAGACCGCCTGGGGCCTGACCATGCAGCGGGTCCACGACGGCACGCTGACTCTGATGCAGGCGGTGCAGCTGCTGACGTCCGGGCCATCGGAGTGCTTCCGGCTCGAGACGGGGACGCTGCGGGCTGGTCGCCCGGCGGATGTGACCATCATCGACCCCCAGGGCGCCCAGACCGTCGTGCCGTCGACGCTGTGGAGCAGGAGCCACAACACTCCCTTTGCTGGCTGGCAGCTGCCGACCCGCGTCGAGCGCACGATCTTCGCCGGCCGCACCGTGTTCGTGTGGGACGGGGAGCGAGGTCGCGTGGGCACCGACGCAGCCCGCTACCGCACGAGGTAGCACCGCGCCACCCCACAAACGGCGCGAGGTTGGCTAGAGTGTCCAGCCCCGCGAGGCGTAGCCCTCGCCGTCATTTGGAGAGCGATCGTGCAGAGGTATCCCGTCACCCCCGCAGGCCACAAGCGGCTTCGCGCTGAGCTTCGGCAGATGATTGAAGTGGAGCGGCCGGCGGCCGTACTGGCCATCGAGACGGCGCGCGCCCACGGCGACCTGTCCGAGAACGCGGAGTACGACTACGCCAAGGACAAGCAGGGGATGCTCGAGGCGAAGATCCGCGACCTCGAGGCCAAGCTCTCCATGGCCGAGGTCATCGACCCCACCACCATGTCGGGCGACAAGGTGATGTTCGGGGCGACGGTCACCCTCGAAGACCTCGACACCGACGAGGAGCTCACCTACAAGCTGCTCGGCGGCTTGGAGGCCGACATCAAGCAGTTGATCATCTCCATCGAGTCGCCCATCGGCCGCGCGCTCCTCGGCAAGGAGGTCGACGACGAGGTCGTCATCAACGTGCCGCGAGGCAAGCGCATCGTCACGGTGACCGGCATCGAGTACAAGTAGGCGCCCTCGGAGGCCGCCATGGCCCGCAACGCGCCCCTGACTTCCTTGCCCCGCGTGGGACCGCGCACAGCGGAGAAGCTCGCCACCGTGGGCGTGAGCGAGGTCGAACACCTCCTCACCCGGTTGCCCCGAGGCTACGAGGACCGCTCCCAGATCACCCTCGTCGCGGATCTCGTCCCCGGGGATGTGGCGGTGGTTCTGGGGCGCATCGTGGCGGTGCGACAAGGCCGGCGACGAGGCCGTCGCCCGGGGATGCTCGAGGCCCGGGTCGATGACGGGAGCGCCGCCCTCACCGTGCTGTTCTTCCAGCCTCCGCCCTACGTGGCCAAGGCGTGGACCAAGGGCCGACACGTCCTGGTCATGGGGCGGACCGAGGCCAAGCCACCCCTCCGCCTGACCCACCCCGAGGTGGAGCTGGACCCGGCGGGTGCGGCGGGCAACCACGCGGGCAGCATCGTTCCGTTCTATGGGACCCCCGAGGGCATGGGACAGCGGGCCTACCGCAGCCTCGTGCACGCGGCCTTCGAGGCCGTGGGGTCCGAGCAGGGGCTGCTCCCGGACGATCTGAGGCGCGAGCTGGGGCTTCCTCGGCGTGCAGACGCCCTGCGCTCCATCCACCACCCCGCCACGGCATCGGACCTTCCCTCGCTGCGGGCAGGGACCCACCCCGCTCACGAAGCGCTCCTGCTCGAAGACCTCTTCGTGCTCCAGGTGGCTCTGCGCTGGCGCCGGCATCGGCTCGCGTCCCAGGGCTCCCTGGCAGACCAGCTCCCCCGTGCCCGCATGGGCGGCCCTCGCGGCCGAGCCACGGTGCGAGCCCGCGCCGAGACAGCGCTCCCGTTCACCTTGACCGAAGCGCAGCAGCGGGTGCTGGGAGAGGTCGACTCCGACCTCGTAGTGCGGGGCCGACCGATGCAGCGGCTCGTGCAGGGCGACGTGGGCGCGGGGAAGACCGTCGTGGGGCTGCTCGCTGCCGCCCCCATGCTGGAGCGCGGGGGGCAGGTGGCGGTGCTCGCTCCCACCGAGGTGCTGGCGCGCCAGTGGCAGGTGCAGGCGAAGGCCCTGTACGAGCCTCTGGGCTTTGGAGTCGCCTGGCTCGCCGGGGGACAAGGAGCAGCGGACCGGCGCGCCGAGCTCGAGCGCGTGGCGCGTGGTGGGGCGGCCCTGGTGGTCGGCACCCATGCGTTGTTCAGCGAGGGGGTGCGCTTCCATCGGCTCTCCATGGCCATCGTCGACGAGCAACAGCGCTTTGGCGTCTACCAGCGGGCCCGTCTTCTGGCGAAGGGGCCCCAGCCGCACCTCCTCGCTCTCAGTGCCACGCCGATCCCGCGTTCTCTCGCCCGCACCCTGTTCGGCGACCTCGACCTCTCCCTGTTGGACGAGGGCCCGCCCCGCGGCCCCCGGACAACGGAGATCCTTCCCTCAGCCAGGCGACGGCACGCGTGGGAGCGGGTGCGGGCTGCGGTGGAGGCCGGAGGGCGCGCGTTCGTGGTGTGCCCGCGCATCGAGGGGCCGGCGGGAGACGTGCTCCGGTCGGCCCTCGCGACCGCCGAAGAGCTCGCCAACGGCGCGCTGGCCGGACTCCCCTTGGGCGTCCTGCACGGGGGCATGGACTCGGCGAGCAAGGCGGCGGTGCTCGGGGCGTTTCGGGCGGGGCACATCGGCGTGTTGGTGAGCACGACGGTCATCGAGGTGGGAGTCGACGTCCCCGAGGCGAGCGTGATGGTGGTGGAGAACGCCGAGCGCTTCGGTCTCGGCCAGCTCCACCAGCTGCGCGGACGCGTCGGCCGCAACGCCGACGGAGGTCACTGCGTGCTTCTGACCCCTGCGCCGGACGACGCGGACCGTCTCGCCATCCTCGCCGAGACGGACGATGGCTTCGCCGTGGCCGAGGAGGACCTGCGCCGCCGCGGGCCGGGGGACCTCGTCGGAGCGCGTCAGGCAGGTCGCCCGGCGTTCCGCCTCGCCATGACCCCCCGGTTCAGCGAGCTGCTCGGCGTCGCGCGGCGCGTCGCCGAGGCCCTGGTGCAGCGCGGCGACTTCACCACCGACGCGAGGCTCGGGCGCCTGCGGGAGGCCGCCACGGAC
>JAGSHC010000401.1 GCA_023954745.1 Deltaproteobacteria bacterium
GCGCTTCCTCCAGGAAGGCGAGCTCCGCTCGGTGGGAAGCGACCGCAGCGTCTCGGTCAAGGTCCGCATCGTCGCGGCGACCCACCGCGATCTGGGGGAGCACGTCGCTCAGGGGACGTTCCGCGAAGACCTCTACTTCCGATTGCGGGTCTTGGTGCTGAGCGTTCCTGCCCTTCGGGAGCGTCGCTCCGACATCCCGATGCTCGCGGAGTTCTTTCTTCGCGAGGCTGCGTCACGGGCTGGGCGGTCCCTCCGAGGGTTCGAGAAGAGCGCCTTGCGCGCCCTCGTCACGCGGGACTGGCCGGGCAACGTGCGGCAGCTTCAGCACCTCGTCCAGCGCTCCGCGGTCTTCGCCGACGGCCCCTTGGTGAGTCTGGGGGACCTCGGCCTGTCGTCAGGTGAGGCGGAGTCCGGCTTCACCTGGCCCGGAGAGCTCCTCGACCGACCGTTCGGTGAGGCCCGGGACAGCGTCGTGCAAGAGTTCGAGCACGCGTACGTCAAGGAGGCGCTGGGACGAGCGGACGGCAACGTGGCCGAGGCCGCCCGCTTGGCAGGTGTGCCCCGCAAGTCCTTCTGGCGCATTGCCCAGCGCGTGGGCCTCGCGGCGGACAGGGCGTCGCGCAAGGCGGGCAACCTGAAGAGCACGAACGCCGAGGTGACGCCCGTGGCTGACCCACTGGCGGCGGCGCGGGCTGCATACCTCGAGCGCTCGCGGGGCACCGCGGCCGAGGTGACCCAGCGGGTGGGCGCGGCGCTGGACCTCGAAGGCTGGTCGTGGCTCAAGTCCACCGCCCACCGGCTGCGGGGCTCGGGAGGGACCTACGGGCTTCCCCAGATCAGCGAGGCGGCAGGGGCGCTGGAGAACGCGGCCTCTGTGTTGGACGTGCAGGCAGCTCGCGCAGCGGCCGTGGAGCTTGCGCGCTCGGTGGAGTGACCGGCTGCGCACCATGTCCATGGGAAGCCGTCTAGCCCTCGAGGAGGCCGGCCACCCTCGTCGCGAGGTTCATGGGGTCGAAGGGCTTGGCGATCACCCCCACAGCACCGAGCTCGCGATATCTCTCCACTTCCGCGTGTTGCACTTTTGCGGTCATGAAGATCACGGGGATTGAGGCCAGCTCCGCGTCGTCGCGGAGCCTGGCCAGGGTCTCGGTGCCATCCATGCCCGGCATCATCACGTCGAGGAGGATGACGTCGGGACCCTCCTTCGCGAGGGTCAAGCACGCGTTGCCGGACTCGGCGAGGCTCACGGTGAAGCCTCCGACCCGTGCCAGGGCCATCTCTCCGATGAACCGGATGTCGGGGTCGTCATCGACGAGGAGGACCCGAAGACTCATGTGAGGGACCCCGCCGGTGGTGCTGGAACTTCGAAGACGAACGTCGAGCCGACCCCCATGTCGGAGTCCACGTCGATCCAGCCCCCGTGCTGCTGGACGATGGAACGGCTGATGGCGAGGCCGAGCCCCGTACCGCCCTTGACCCGTGTGTCCGAGGAGTCCCCCTGGCGGAACGGCTCGAAGAGGAGCGGACGCAAGGTCTCGGGAACACCGGGCCCCTCGTCGGCGACGGAGAACCGGACCCGGCCGGCGCCGGCGTCGATGGCGAGCACGGTCACGGCCGAGCCTTCGGGCGAGAACTTGATGGCGTTGCCGAGGAGGTTCACCAGGACCTGGACGAGTCGGTCCCGGTCGCCGTAGGCGGCGAGGTCCATGGCTGGCCGGCTCTGCAGTGTGATCCCGGATTGCCCGGCGAGGCCGCCGAGGCTGGCCACGGCGGCTTCGATGAGGTCGTCGGCGAGGTACAGCCCACAGTGCAGCGGCGCGGCCCCCTGCTGGAACTTCTCGAGATCCAGGATGTCGTTGACGAGTCGGATGAGCCGGTCGGTGTTGCTCACCGCGAGGCGGAGGAGCTGGGTCTGCTCGGCCGTCAGCTCGCCACCCACTCCGCCGGCGAGCAGCCCGAGAGAGCCGCGAATGCTGGTCAGGGGAGTCCGCAGCTCGTGGCTCACCACCGAGACGAACTCCGACTTCGTGCGCTCGGACTCCGCGCGGGCCGTGATGTCGTCACCGGAGCAGTAAATAGACTCGGCGTCGGTGTCCGCGGTGGTGCGCCACTCCAGCCACAGGTAGGTGCCATCCGCCTTGCGGAATCGCGCGCGGAAGGGCTCGGTGAGGTCGCCTTCCCGGCTCTGGCGCACACGTTCGCCCACCAAGGCGCGGTCGGTGGGGTGGGCCAGGGCGAGAAGGGAGTTGCTCAGCACCTGCTGTTCCTGCCAGCCGAGCACGCTGGTGAGGGCCGGGTTCATGTCCCGCACGCTGCCATTGAGGTCCAAGGTGAGCAGGATCTGGGGCGAGAGCTGGAAGAACCGGTTCCGCTCCGCTTCGAGCCGCTGCTGCTCCGAGCGGTCCTGCACGATGGCCACGAGAGATCCCGGCCCTCCGGCTCGGAGCCTGAGCTCGAGGGGGAAGGAGCGCCCCTCGCTCCGAACACCGGTGAGGGTGAGGGCCGATGTGGGCACGCCGGCGCCGTCGCGGGCTGCGGCGAGGGTGTCGTCGAGCAGAGCGGCGGACGGCGGGTCGAGGAGATCGGGGAGTCGCTGTCCGGTGAGGCCGTCGGCGTCGAAGATCATCTCGCCGGCGGGGTTGCTCGAGGCGACTCTGCCCCGTAGATCCAAGGAGAAGATTCCATCGGGAACCGCGTCGAGGATCGCGCCCGTCTGCGCTTCCCGCTCGGCGAGCCGTGCTTCGGTGGCCGACGCACCGAAGATGTTCGCGCAGGTGTCCAGGGCCGGGCGGAGCGAGTCGATGGTGCGGGGGTCCCAGCCTCCGCGCCGGTTGGCGAGGAAGAGCACTCCGATGGGCGCCATCCCCAGGGGAAAGGGGAGGGCGACGGAGTTCGCGATGGGCGGGCTTCCGGCGGGGAGATCGCGCGAGTCTGGCGCCCGGGTGCGGCCGTCGGAGATGCCATACGAGCGCGCATCGATGGACTCCACGATGAGTCCGGACGCCCCGAGTCGCAGTGGCGCGGGCGCAGTGCGCAGTCCTCGAGGCGCTGAGCTCCCCACGCGAACCGATGCGACGGGGGTCATCGTCGCGCCGGTGCCGTCGTAGCTCAGCGCTGCGAGGAACCCGTATCCGCCCCCGGTGAGATCGAGCAGCGACCGCACGAGCTCCCGGGACAGTCCCGGCAGGTCACGCTCGGACGCGAAGCTGGACTGAGCCTCGGTGACGATGCGGAAGAGGGCGGAGTCGAGCGAACTGTGGGGCACGGGAGACTCCCTTTGCGAATGCGGTGCCAGACTCGCCCAATAACGATCGCCAATTCTTGCGCTCCTCAGATTTGGGCTGGGACGCATCTGACACACTCGGGGCTCGAAGCGGGACCCGTTGGTCCCGATCTCTTTCCCCACGCCGCCGCCGACGCGCGGGAATGCACGGGTTCGATCCTGGCACGACCCTTGCTCAAGACGACGGCAACCTACCCAAGCTGCGCTACTGGAGGATTCTCGATGAGCAGGTGGTTCCCATACATGTTGATGCTGCTCCTGGCCCTGCCGACCACGGCCCTGGCCCAGGAGACTGAAGACTCAGAGACCTCGACCGAAGAAGAGACGCCCAAGAAGACCAAGGGTGACAAGGCCGGGGACGCAGCCGAAGAGGCTTCCGAGTCCGCTGAAGAGGCCGCTGAGGGCGCCGCCGACGAGGTGAAGGCCAAGGGGGAGAGCGCGTCGGAGAAGGCCGCGCGGGAAGCCGCCGAAGCCGCTGCCGCCGCCGAGGCTGCCGCCGCCGAAGCTGCAGCTGCCGAGGTCGCCGCCGCCGAAGCCGCCGAC
>JAGSHC010000153.1 GCA_023954745.1 Deltaproteobacteria bacterium
AGGGGGGCCGCGCCTAGGGAGAGCAGCGCGAGTGCTCCGACAACAAGCTTCATCGAGGTCCTCCTGGGCGAGGAGCCTACGTGAGCGTTTCAGGTGTCTGCCAGCAGGGGACCCTGACCTGGGCGCGGCCCCGGGCCTTCGCGTCGTACATGGCCGCGTCTGTTCGGGCGATCAGGTGGTCGGCGTCCTCGTCCCTCTGCGCCGTCGCGGCTCCTCTCGGACCTTTTCCTACCCCGCCCGCTACCCTCCTCGGTGTTCGCCATCGACCGAGGCTCGGTCATCGCTTGGGGACACGGAGGCAGCATGAAGGTCGTCGTCTTGGGGGCATCGGGTGGGGTGGGTCGTGAGTTGGTCACCCAGGCGAAGAAGCGTGGGCACGACGTCACGGCGGTCGGGCGGGCGAGCAGCTCGATCGAGGTGCCCGACGGTGTGAGCGTCGTGCGCTGTGACCTGTCGGACGAAGCAGGCCTCACCGGGGCCTTTGCCGGCGCGGACGTGGTTCTCTCGGGAGTCGGGCTGCGCCTGCCCGGGCTGTCGCCCTTCGCCAAGGCCGAGGTGCCGGATCTGCTCACGACCACCACGCCCGTTGTGGTGGCCGCCATGAAGGCCGCCGGTGTGGGCAAGGTCGTCGCGGTGAGCGCCGGCGGCGTCGGCGACAGTCGTGCCTTGATGCCTGGCTTCTTCAAGGTGTTCATTGCTCTGACCTCGATGCGCGGCGCCTACAAGGAGCTCGAGGTGATGGAGCAGGTCTACCGGGACAGCGGTCTCGACGTGTGTTGCGTGCGTCCTACCGGGCTGAGCGACGACGAGGCGACCGGGAAGGCTGTCTCGACCCGAAAGCTCGACGGCCGGGCCGAGATTCCCCGGGCGGATGTCGCGGCCTGGATGCTCGACGAGGCGGAGGCCGCATCGTTCAGTGAGTTTGGCCCTCTCATCACGGTCACCGGAGCCGCCTGACCGCTGGACCTATGGGCGAATTGAACGTATGTTCAGTGCGTGTCTGCCCCTCGCATCGCATGCCTCTTCGTGCCGGACTTTCGCCTTCAGGTGGCCCTCGCTGGCCTGGGAGGGGAGCCTGAGGGGGGGCTGGCGCTCGTGGACCCGGAGGATGGCCGGCGTCTCATCGTGGCCGCCTCGCCCAGCGCCCGCCTCGACGGGGTGAGGCGCGGAATGACGTCGGTCGCCGCGACGTCGCTGGCCCCCGAGCTCGTGGTGCGGGAGGTGGACCGCGCCGCTCTCGCGGCGATTCACCAGGAGTTCGAGACGGCGGTGCGCGCTCTGTGTCCGGTGTTCGAGAGCGCGGGGGACGGCGTGATGTACGCGCTCTTCGATGGTCTGGAGACCCGGTACGGGGAGGATGGTGCGGGCGGCTTCCTCGATGACCTGCGCGAGGTGGCCGAGGACCTGGACCTGCCGGCGAGGGTCGGCCTCGCGAGCACCCGCTTTGCCTCCCGCGCTGCGGCGGTGATGGAGGGACGGTTGCCGGCCTTTGGCGTGGCCGCCATCACCGTGCCGCCGGGGGAGGAGGCCGCGTTCCTGGCTCCGTTGCCGTCGCAACTCCTGCCCGGCGCAGCCGATGTCATCGAGACCTTGGGGCAGCTCGGAGTGCGCACCCTGGGGGCGTTCGCCGCGCTGCCGAGGCAGGGAGTGGCTCGACGGTGGGGCACGCGGGGCACTGCGCTGCACCGGCTGGCTCGAGGAGAGGACCGCTGCACCCTGGTCCCCACGCGGGAGCCGAAGGCCTTCGAGGTCCTGGTGCACAGCGAGTACCCCATCACCCAAACGGAGGCTCTGCGGTTCTTGCTCAAGCAGCCTCTCGAGCGCCTCATCGGCGCGCTGGATGGTCAGGGGCTGGCGGCGCGGGCCCTGGCCTGGGAGCTGAACATCGAGGGGAGCGAGACGGTGCACCGCACGACCCACGCAGCGTCGCCCAGCGCATCGTTGGGGTTGTGGAGTGATCTCATCGCAGTGGGGCTCGAGGGGCTGGCGCTTCAGGGGGGGGTGCAGTCGGTGCGCCTCGAGGCGGTGGGGGTGGGGCCTCGTCCGGCGTCTCAAGAGCGTCTGACCGGTCCGAAGTCCGCGCCCCCTGGAGCCCGGTCGGTCACGCTGGCGCATCTGGCCGCAGAGCTGGGGCCCGAGGGGTACGGAGCACAGCAGCCTGCGCCGAGCGTGTGGCCCGAGAGGCGGCAGGCCGCGGTGGGGGCGTCGCCTACCGGGAAGTCGGCGCGGGGAGCCGCTGCGGCGAAGCGTCAGCAGAAGCTGCTTCAGAAGGGAGAGCTTTGGGTTCCCGACCGCTGCCCCGAGGGGGGACTCACGCCAGCCTTGCGTCGGGTGCACCCCGCTGAGCCCATTGATGTGGAGACGCGGGGAGGGCGCCCGTCACGCTTTCGGCATCGGGGCGGTTGGTTTCGCGTGGACCGAACCCATGGGCCGTGGGACGTGAGCGCCGAGTGGTGGGACGCGCGAGGCGAGCGGGCGCGACGCACGTTTCAGGTCGAGGGGCCGTCCGGGGTGGCGCGCATCCACTGGGAGCGCACTGCGGTGAGCGAGGGCTGGTTCCTGGGGGCCTGGCTCGACTAAACGGCTGTCTGCGCCGTCACAGGCACTTGTTACCGCCCCGTGACCGGGCCGAGGGGCCAGCAAATCATTGGGTCATCGGGGGCCGTCACATCGCCTCCACATCTTGGTCACCCGCAGTTCCCGCAAAGACCGCCAAAGTGATTTCAGTCACTTCGGAAAGGTCCCATGGTCACTGCACTGTCCAGTCCGCTCTTTGGCTCCCTCCTCATCGGAGGTCTTCTCCTCGTCGGAGGATGTGGGGTCGGGTTCGGCGCGGGCGACGAGGGTGCACCGGCCGACCCCTTCGGAACCGGCGCTGGAGCGTCGGACGACCCCTTCGGTGGCGGGAGCGACGCCGGCGGTGACCCCTTCGGTGGCGGCAACAGCGGGGGCGGTGACGCCGGGGGCGACGACGGCGGGAACAACGGCCTGCCCACTCCCGAGGGGCCCTACCAGGGAGATGCCCTGGGCCAGCTCGCCGGTGAGTCCTGCGAGGGATACGCCTGGGTCTTCGTGTCGGCCACCGGGAGCCTCGACGGCAGCTTCGACTGTGCCTCGGGCTCGGCTGCATGCAGCTTCTCCATCGACGCCGCCGACCTGGATGCAGACGGCGGCCTCGAGACGGAAGTCACCTCCTGCCAGGGCCCCGTGACCCTGCGGGTCCAGGCCTTTGACGGCGAGCTCTCGGGCTCGGCCATGAGTGAGCTCGTCTCCGTCGAGTTCTTTGCGAACCACACCCCCGAAGAGGGCGACTGACCATGCTGATGCGAACCACCGCTGCCATCGCCCTGCTCGCCGCTACGCCGCCGTGTACGCCGGCCCCGGACTCGGGCGACACCACCACGGTGGACGCGCCGTCTGAGCCCGACGCGCCGCTGACGGCCGAGGAGGAGGATTGCCAGATCGTGGGCACCCTGGGGTGCGGCGATACAGCCACCATCGACACCACGGGCCTGGTCAACGTCATCACGGACTACGGCCCCTGGGTGGGCAACTGGAGCGGCCCGGAGGCGGGCTTCCGACTGACGGCCTCGGGTGACGTCACCGTGCGCATCGCGTCGCCGCGCCCCTCGGACATCAACTTCGACCTGTTCTTGATGGAGCGCAACGGCTCGTCCTGTGAGCCCGCCGACACCATCGACTACCACTGGAGCTCCCTGGAGATCGAAGGCGCCAGCGGGACATACACCGTCTTCGTCGACGGTGTCTCCGGGGTCTCCGGTGAGGTGACCCTGGAGGTCACGTGCGACGGGGGCGGCACCAGCGGTGGCTCGAGCGGCTCGGGTTCGGGGAGCGGCTCCGGTTCGGGCGACTCCGGCAGTGGTTCTGGCTCCGGCTCTGGTTCCGGTTCTGGCTCTGGTTCCGGTTCTGGCTCCGGATCGGGCAGCGGCGCCCCGGGCGCTGGCTCCTCAACGGCCCCTGGCCCCGGCGAGACCCCCGGCGCTGGCGGCGGGCCCGCCTCTGGCACGTCCGTCTGCTACCCCGGCATCGCCAACATCTGGACCTCCTGCGTGCCCACCGTGGCCGCCTCGAGCGTGTCGTCTTCTGCCTACAACTACGGAAACCCCTCTTCGAGCCCGAGCGCGTCCTGGTACCAGCAGCCCACCCGCCTCGCAGACCTCGGCGCCGTGTCGGGCACCTTGCCCGTGGCCCCCAACTTCCTGCTCAGCGAGTTCATGTCGAGCTGGAAGGGGCCGTACGGCGTGTTCGACCCCCAGGTCGTCGTCAAGATGCAGAGCATCCGCGACGCGATCGGTGGGCCCATCACCGTGAACTCCGGCTACCGGAGCCCGGGCTACAACTCCGGCGTCGGAGGGGCCACCTGGAGCCGCCACATGTACGGCGACGCCGTGGACTTCCGCTCCTCGGCGGCGTCCCTGACGAGCCTGCGAAGCCACTGCACCTCCCGCGGCGCGAGCTTCACCAAGCTGTACGCCAACCACGTCCACTGCGACTGGCGCTCCTCCACCCTGCCCAGCGGCTTCTACGGCGGCGGCATCGCCCGGGGCGACGAGCAGACCGAGTTCGTCCAGGACCCCTTCGACGAGGGAGAGGACTCCTGGTTCGTCGAGGTGCCCACGGCGCTCCTCGCGGGCGACGATGTGGCTCTCGAGCTGGACTGGGTGGGCTTCCCCGAGGGGGACCCCTACGTGCAGTGGGGGGTGCAGGCTCCCTGGGGCGACGTCATCGTCACCGGCGAGAGCCCTGACGTGCACTTCACTCCCCGCACGCCCGGGGTGTACACGGTGCAGGCCGAGGTGGGTGGCATCGTCATCGTCACCGAGGAGCTGGTGGTCGAGTAGGTCGGTCCAGCTCTCCGAGGGAGCTGCCCCCGGCGGAGGTCACGCGGCGGACAGCTCGATGACCGTGATCTCCTGGCGAGAGTCGAGTCGCATGGGCGGCCCCCAGTAGGTCGTGCCGCGATTGACGTACAGCCAGGTCTCGCCCACCCGGTGTAGACCCCGTGACCACTTCTTCACGAGCCGGATCAGCCACGTGTACGGAAAGTACTGTCCGCCGTGGGTGTGGCCGCTCAGCTGCAAATGCACGCCCAGTCCCGCGGCCGCGTGGAGGGACTCGGGCTGGTGTGCGAGCAGCAGGCGGAAGTCACCCTGAGGAGCCCCGGCGAAGGCCTTCTGGGGGTCCGAGACATGGCTGGTCTCCAGGTCGGGGGCGCGCAGGTCGGTGACCCCGCCCACGACGATGGAGGCGCCCTTGTGCTGCACCACCCGATGGGCGTCGTTGAGGACCACCATGCCCAGCTCGTCTTCGCAGTGTGCGCACCAGGGCAGCACGCCGGAGTAGTACTCGTGGTTTCCAGTGACGAACCAGCTGCCGAGGGGCGCGGAGAGGTCCTTCAGCGGGGCGACGTGGGGAGCGAGGGCCTTCACCGAGCCGTCGACGAGGTCTCCTGTGACGGCGATGAGGTCGGGTTCGAGTCCGTTGACGATGCCCACCAGCTCTGCGATGCGCTCCCGCCGAATGGTGGGTCCCACGTGGATGTCGCTGATCTGCACGATGCGAAGGCCCACGAGGGCGGGCGAGAGTCCCCCGATGGGCAGCGTGATCCGCTCGATGGCGGGGCGCAGGCGTCCGCCGATCAGGGCCACCCCGCCGATGAGCGCGGTGGCGGCGCCGATGCCCGCGTTCGCAAAGGTCTGCAGGAAGGCGCGGCGTCCGGGGTCGGCAGGGAGGGGGCTGGTCTGCGGGGACAGCCGGTCCCAGAGTCCGAGCGCGAGCCACGCGACGTCCTTGAGCAAGGTGAGGATGAGCACCAGGGAGAACACCCCGCCGGTGGCCCAGCCCACCAGCTGAAGCCAGTCGGCGAGGGGCTCGCCCGTGCGGGGCATTTGACCCACCGCGATGGGGAAGAAGATCGCGTGAGAGATGGCCAGGGTCCAGATCGATCGGCGGGCAGTCCGGTACTCGTCGCCATGGAGCGGCCCGGTGAACCGGTAGCCCAGGTAGGCGTGCATCGAGACGGAGAAGACGAGGGCGAACGCGAAGAACGCCAGCATGCGCAGATCCATGGCGGGAGGTTGGCGCGACGGGCGGCAACGTCAACTGACCGGGCGGAGGGTGCCGGCTCGATGGGGCGGGTCACCCTCGGCCGGCGGACGTATGGTCGAAGGCATGACGCGCAAGCGAAGCCTCTTCAAGCTCGGGACCCTCGCCGTGAGGGGCGCGGCGAAGCGCCTGGTGGGAGACCGCGCGGCTGCGGACCGTGCTCTTGGCGAGGCTCTCGCGAGCGAACTCGACGCGATGAAGGGCATGGCGATGAAGCTGGGGCAGATCATCTCCTACATGGAGGTGCCGTTCCCCGATGAACTGCAGGGGGCGCTGGCGCGCTTGCAGACGGGCGTCGAGGGCGTCCCCATCGACGTCGTGCGCGAGGTGGTGCGCGCTCACCTCGGTGGGGAGCTCGAGGAGCTGTTCGAGGCCTTTGAGCCCGAACCCATCGCCGCCGCGTCCATCGGCCAAGTGCACCGCGCCCGCGTGCACGGAGCCCCGGTCGCCGTGAAGGTGCAGTACCCCGACGTGCAGGGGTCCTTCGACGAAGACATGAAGCGCATTGAGCGAATCGCCAGCCTCGCCTCTCTGGCGACGGTGGTCGATGGCAAAGCCATCGCGGCCGAGCTCGGGGCGCGGCTGCACGAGGAGTGCGACTACCGCACCGAGGCTCGATGGCAGCGCACCTTCGCCGCTGCGGTGGAGCCCCTGCACGCCCTCGGGGTGCCCGCGGTGGTGGAGGACCGCACCGGGGATGGCGTGTTGACCACGGCCTGGGACGAAGGGCTGAGCCTCTCCGCGTTCATGGAGTCAGCCAGCCAGGGGGCCAAGGAGCGGGCCGCGAGGGCGCTCGCGTCCTTCGCGTGGCACGGCATCTTCGTGTGGCAGACCCTGCACGCAGACCCTCACCCCGGAAACTTCCTGTTCTCGCCCGAGGGAGAGGTCACGGTGCTCGACTTCGGGTGCGTCAAGAGGTTCGAGCCCTCGTTCTGCGACGCATGGCGTCGCACACTGCTCACGGTCATCGACGGGGAGGGGGACTTCGAGCAGGCGACGCGCGACACCGGGATGGTGGGGGGCAAACGCTTCGACTACGGCGCGCACCGCGCGATGATCGAGTGGCTCGTGCGGCCCTACTCGCGGGAGCGCTTCACGTTCACGCGGGCGTACAACCTGGAGTCGCTTGAGTGGGGCAAGCCGACGTCGTCCCACGCCCGCAGCATGGACGTCCCTGCGCCGTGGATCTGGTTCGCCCGGGCCACCTTCGGTCTGCACTCGGTGCTCTCGCGGATGGGGGCAGAGGGCGACTTTCGGTCCGCGTTGTTGGAGCCGCTTCGCGCGGGGCCCGCTCGACTCGCGCTCCTGGGGACTGCGTCCTTGCCTTCGGGGGTCTAGGGTCTCGTGGTGCGACTTCTCCCCCTGTTGTTCTTGCTCGCCTTTCCCTTCCTGGCCCTCGGCGAGGACTCCTCGGACGTTCCCTCGGACGCCCCCGAGGGTTCGCCGGCTGTCTCTGCAGACTCCACCCCGAGCGAGCCACCGCCGGCGGCGGAGATCACGTACCGGTTCGAGCCTCGCGCCGAGGCGCGCGCTGGGTGGCGCTTCGCGCAGACCTCGACCTGGACGGTGAAGGGGTCCAACAACGTCACGGTGGCGGGCGCGTCGGTGCGCAAGGGTCCTATCGACTCCCTCAACAGCCACAGGGTGGATGTGAGCCTCGTCGAGGTGAAGGACGGACGCGCGCACGTCATCGACGTGCTGGTCAAAGAACAGGTCTCTCGGGAGGACGGAGAGCTGGCCGAACTCTCGCTCGACGGCCTGGAGTTACGGGTCGCGGGGCCCTCGGGAGCCCGGATCATCGAGCGGCTGGACGGGAAGCGGCTCAAGCGAAAGCAGAAGAAGTGGCTCCAGCGGCAGTTCGGAGGCTCGCCGGATGGGGAGGACATCGATCCGGTCGAGCTGCTGCTTCGCGACGACCCCATTGCCCCGGGTGAGTCGTGGGATCTGTCCATGGATGCCATCCAGGGATACTTCGGGGAGGACCGCTTCACCCTGGACCGCGACGCGAGCCACGCGCGGGCGACCCTCGTGTCGGTGGATGTCATCAACGGAGTGGACACAGGCACGTTCGCCTTCGACGTGATGATCGTGCCCGCTGCCATGCGCAACGCCGAGTTCACCGAGGCGGCCATGACCATCGAGGGAACCGCCCACCTTCCCGTGCAGGGAGACGTGCCGTGGTTCGACTACGACGTGAACACCGAACTGCGCTTCCTCGGCAGCTTCAAGCGCGGGGGCATCAAGGCCAACGTAGACCTCACGATGAACATGCACGGGGTGGAGTCACGCGTGACCCCCTGAGGTGGCTGGCCCGCCGTCGCGGCTCGGATGGCATGAGGAGTGATCTTCCCCCTTGGCGTACTCGGATACTGCACGTATGTTCAGTAGCCGTACTCCCTGTCGCCAAGAGTCATGCCCCGCTACGCCGAGCTCCATTGCTACTCCAGCTTCTCTTTTCGCCGGGGCGCCTCGCACCCGAAGGAGCTGGTGAAGCAGGCCCACGAGCTGGGGCTCACTGGCATCGCCATCACCGACCGCGACGGGCTCTATGGCTCCGTGCGTCAGCACCTGGCCACGAAGGGCCTCGCCGAGGGCGCCGAGCAGAAGGCGCCCCCGGCGCTCTACCCCAACGCGCCCCCCAATCGGCGCGGAATCGCGCCCGCGCAGACCTCCCTGCTCTCTCGCGTGAGCCCTGCAGTGCGCGCCGGCCGAGCCAGCCATGCCCAGGTCCGTCAGCCGCTCAAGCCCTTCGTGGACAGCGGGCCGGCGACCCTGGAGGACTTGCTCGATCCCGCCAATGAGAAGCCGAAGAACCCGATCCCCCACGCTGTCTATGGAGCGGAACTCACGCTCACGGACGGGAGTCACATCGTCGCCCTCGTGCGTGACCGGGTGGGTTGGCGCAACCTCTCCTCCCTGATCTCCACCTCACGCCTCGCGGTGGAGAAGGGCTCGGCCGCCTTGCCCTTCGAGGAGCTCGTCGCGCGTGGGGAGGGCCTCACGATCCTCTCGGGAGGTCGCTTTGGTCCCGTGGACCGCGCCTTGCTCGGGATCGATGGTCTCTGGGCGCGCGCGGGATGGAGACCCAAAGGGCCCTGGGGCCGCCCGGTGGGGGCCTGGCTCCTGGAGGGCTCGGGACCTGGTGCCCGGGAAGACGTGGGGGTGGTCTCTCTCGAAGGCTCGCTGCGTGAGCACCGTGACCGCTTGCCTCGTCTTCGGCGTGAGCGCGCCGACCCCGCTGCGCGGCGGCGCCGTGCCCTGGAGACCACCGCTCGGTTTCGTGATGCCTTCGGGGATCGCTTCTTCCTCGAGCTCAACGAGCACAACCTGCCCGAAGATCAGTGGCTCAGGCCCTTGCTGAGAGGGATCAGCAACGAGCTGGGCGTGCCTCGGGTGGCGACGGGCCTCGTGCACTACGCGACCCCATCCCAGCGCCGCATGCAGGACGTGATGTCCTGCATTCGACTCAAGACCAACCTCAGGGACGCGGGCACGCGGCTGCTTCCCAACGGCGGCTTCTTCTTGCGCAGCGCGCAGCAGATGCTCACGCTCTTCGGCGACGACCCGGGTGCAGTGGATCTGGCTGCCGACCTCGCTCTCGAGCATCGCTTCTCGATCCCGGAGCTCCCCTATGTATTCCCGGTGTTTCCGGTGCCGTCGGGGCACACCCTGCACTCCTACATGGAGGAGCTCGCCTGGGAGGGGGCTGCGGTTCGCTACGGCTCACGATTGGACACGGACCCGCGGATTCGCGGTCAGATCCGCCACGAACTCGACGTCATCGAGCGGATGGGCCTCGCCGGATACTTCCTCATCGTGTGGGACATCGCGCGTGAGTGCCGCCGACGCGGGATCCTGTGCCAGGGGCGAGGCTCCGCAGCCAACTCCTGTGTCTGCTACTGCCTGCAGATCACGGCCGTGGACCCCATCGGGCTCGACCTGCTCTTCGAGCGCTTCCTGAGCGAGGCGCGCGGCGGGTATCCAGACATCGATGTAGACATCAGCAACTCCATGCGTGAGGAGGTGCTGCAGTTCGTCTACGAGAAGTACGGCCGTACTCACGCAGCCATGGTGTGCAACATCATCACCTACCACCCGCGCAGCGCCGTGAGGGACGTAGGCAAAGCCTTTGGCCTCGGTCTCGATCAGGTCGATCGCATTGCCAAGAATCTCGACGCCTACATCCACGTCACGGAGCGTGATGGTCCCTACCGTGAGTTTTCGGAGAAAGGGGAGGTGGACGAGCTGGTGAAGACGTTCGGGGCCGGTGTGAAGGGCCTCATCACCGAGGACCACACCCTCATGCAGAGGGTCTTCCACTTCACCAAGGAGCTGTGTGGCCATCCGCGCCACATCGGCATCCACAGTGGCGGCATCGTCTTGTCAGGGGTGCCCATCACCGAGGCCTGCCCGGCGGAGAACGCCACCATGCAGGACCGCACGGTGCTTCAGTGGGACAAGGATGACGTGGCTCACACGGGTCTCGTGAAGATTGATCTCCTCGCTCTGGGCATGCTCTCGGTGGTGCAGGAGAGCCGTCGACTCATGGCGCAGCAGGGCGTGAGTTTCGAGATGCACAAGCTCACGTACGACGACCCGCGGGTGTTTGACATGATCTGTGAGGCGGACACCGTCGGGGTGTTCCAGATCGAGAGCCGGGCACAGCAGAACACCCTGCCGCGCCTTCGCCCGCGCTCCTTTCACGATCTCGTGGTCGAGGTCGCCCTCATCCGCCCGGGCCCCATCCAAGGAGACATGGTGCACCCCTATCTGCGCCGTCGGCAGGGGCGGGAGGAGATCACGTATGCGCACCCTAGTCTGCGTCCCATCCTCGAGCGCACCTTGGGGATCCCGCTGTTCCAGGAGCAGGCCATGAAGATGGCCATCGCCACGGCTGGGTTCAGTCCCGGCGAGGCGGACCGCCTGCGCAAGGTCATGGGCTTCAAGCGTGGCACGGAGGAGCTGGAGACGCTCTTCGCGAAGATGGTCGCGGGCATGGAGGCCAACGGCTTCCCGCTCGAAGTAGCCCAGAGCATTCGCGGTCAGCTTCGTGGCTTCGCAGCGTATGGCTTCCCGGAGAGCCACGCTGCGAGCTTCGCCCTCATCGTGTATGCGTCAGCCTGGCTCAAGCGCTTTCATCACGGAGTCTTCACCGCCGCGTTGCTGAACTGTCAGCCCATGGGCTTCTACAGCGCCGCCACCCTCACCTCGGATGCGCGGCGCCATGGTGTGCAGATCCTGCCGGTATGCATCAACCGGAGTGACTGGCGTTGGACGGTGGAGTCCGATGACGTCATCCGCGGGGGGTTCAAGCAACTCAAGGGGTTTGGTGAGGAGGACGGTCTCCTCATTGAGGAGGCGCGTCGTGACGGGGGGCCCTTCCGCGCGGTGGAGGACCTGTGTGAGCGTGCCGAGCTGAGCCGCCGGAAGCTGGAGACCCTGGCTCACGCGGGGGCGTTCGATTGCCTGGGGGTGGACCGGCGCCAGGCGCTGTGGATGGTGGCGGGGTGGAGGCAGCGTCTGCCGCTCGAAGGGCCTCAGACCACGTCGCAGCTTGCGCTCCCTGGCTTCACGCCGCTGGCCCCTGCCGAGAAGAACCTCATGGACCACACCGTGGCGGGCTTCTCGGCGGAGGACCACCCCGTGAGTTTCATCAGGGACATTCTGCGTGACCGCAACATCCGCTCGTCAGGGGCGGTGATGCGAAGCAAGCACGACCAGTGGATCCAAACCGCCGGTGTCGTCATCGCGCGCCAGCGCCCGGGGACTGCAAAGGGCACGTTCTTCATGACGCTGGAGGATGAGGAGGGGTTCATCAACGTCATCGTGTGGCCCCAGTACTTCCTCAAGCACCGGAACATGTTGCGCTCCGTACGCATGCTGGCCGTGCAGGGACGGGTCCAGGTCAGCGATGGGGTCGTGCAGATCCTGGCGACCCGCTTCGAGAATCTGCTCCTCAGCGACGACATCGCGGATGCCCTCGGAGCAGAGGAGCACTGGGACGGGCTCAAGAGTCGCGACTTCCACTGACCGCCCCCCTCTCCGCCCGCAGACCGTTGAGTCCACTCCGCCGGTGCTCGTCGATCACTCCGCACTGATCGAAGGCCAGACTCTTCGGGCCGACCTCGTCACCGTGGGGGCTGGCGTGGCCGGCATCACCCTGGCGCGTCGGAGACGTACGCCACCCGTGAGCGAGGGGCGCCTCTGCGCGCTCCTCGTGTAAGTACGCACGGAGCGGCCGCTAACCAAGCACGCTCGAAATGGCGTCCGTGAGCTGAGCTCGGTCGAAGGGCTTCGGGATGTACGTGCATCGCGGGTCGGCGAGGACTTCGGGGTCCAGCTGCTCCTGGGCGTGACCCGAGGTGAAGACGATGGCGAGGTCGGGCCGCTCTCGCCGGAGCGCCTTGGCGAGCTCGGGGCCGCTCACGTCTGGCATCACGACGTCGGTGACGAGCACCTGCACGTCCCCGCGACCCATGAAGAGCCCCCGCGCCTCGTCGGCGTGTCCCGCCGCCAGCACCTCGTGGCCCTCCCGCTCCAGGATGAGTTTCGTGATCTTGCGCACCGACGGCTGATCTTCCACCAGGAGCACCACCCGGCGCGCCAGCGGAGATGTGGGTTCGAGCGTCGGAGGGAGGGACTCGGGAGCATCTTCGGTGCACGGGAGCCACACCGAGAAGCGGGCCCCCTCGCCGCTGGAGCTCTCCAGCGTGATCGTGCCCCCCGCCGCTGTGACGGCACCGTGCACCGACGCGAGCCCGAGGCCCGTCCCCCGCCCCGGGCCCTTGGTGGTGAAGAACGGATCGAAGATGCGCTCACGGATGGCGTCGGGGATCCCATGGCCGCTGTCCGTCACGGTGATACGGACCCCATCGGGGCGGCTCTGATCGCCGGGCACGTTCTCAGCCCGCAGGCCCAGGACCCCCCCTTCGGGCATCGCGTCGACTGCGTTGGCGATCAAGTTCAAGAGCACGCGATTGAACTCTCCCGGGTCCATGAGAACCGGCCAGAGCTCCGGGTCCACTTGCCGTTCCCACTGGATGTTCTCCCGCACGAGGCGAGCGAGCAGACCCTCGGCTCGGGCGAGCTCCTCGGTTGTCTCCAGGGCACGAGGTTGGATGATCTGCTGGCGCGAGTAGGCCAGCAGACCGCTGGTGAGCTCCGCTCCGTGCCGACACGCCTCGAGGATGTCGCGAGAGAGGGTCGCCTTCATCTCCGCCCCGATGCTCGCGTCCTCGAGCAGCGCAGCGCTCCCCGAGATGGTCGTGAGCAGGTTGTTCACGTCGTGGGCGACGCCTCCGGCGAGCTGTCCCAGGGCCTCGAGTCGCCGCGCTTCGAGCAACTCCGCGGACATCGCGAGCTGCGCGCGCTCCGCCTCGTCCTTCTGGCGCGTACGGAGCTGCAGGAGCTGCACGGCAACCCCCAGGGCAAAGGCGAAGAACAGAGCAACGGCGAACACAGCTCGCCGAAAGGGTCCGTTGTGGTCGGTCCGGCGGGCGTTCGTGGGGCGGACCCGCAGGCTCCAGGTGCGGTCGACGACCCGAAGAGCGGCCGTCCCGGCGTGCTCCGCCCCGCTCGTTTCGTAGCGTGGCGTTTGGTAGACGAGTTCGCCCCCATCCATGACCTGCACTTCCCAGGCATCGAGCAGGCCCGAGGTGAAGCAGCCCTCCACGAGGCGCTCGGCATCGAACACGGCGTTGAGGTATCCGAGGTGTCGCTCGTTCATCGGCAGATAACTGGCGAAGCCGCGCTGCCCCTGGAACAGGGTGATGGGACCGGTCGCCACGTCTCGATGCTGCTGGATTGCCTGCCGGAAGAAGGGCCCCGCGGTGGGGTGGTCATTGACGTTTCGGCCCGCAGCCGAGCGGTTGGGTTCGAGGGGAGACACCCAGCGAATGACGCCGTCGGCGTCGATCCAGTTCAGGGCCAGGAAGCCGCCGAACCTCTCCTGCACCTGATCCGCGCGGCGGCGAAAGGCGCGCTCTTCGAGGGGGTCCCCCCGCTGCAGCGAGAGGCGGATGGTGTCCGCGGCCAGGAGCCGTGCTCCGACGTAGTCCTCGAGCCGCAGCGCCGCTTGACCCGCGGTGAGGCTGGACTCTTCTCGCTGCTGTTCTCTCGCGGCCCGCTCCGCCGCGAACCAGGCCAGCGCAACCACCAGAATCGGCAGGGCCAGCAGAGTTGGGAGCAGCCGTCGCAGCATCGAGCAAGACTACCCCGGGGCGAGGGGTTAGCCTCCGGCCGGAAACGGAGCCGACATGCGCATTGCCACCTGGAACATCAACGGGATGAACGCCCGCAAAGACTTCGTCCTGCACTGGCTCGAGGCGCGGCAACCCGACGTCGTCGCGCTCCAGGAGCTGAAGATGACCGACGACCGGTTCCCGGTGTCGGCCTTTGAAGATGCGGGCTACCACGTGGCAACTCACGGGCAGAAGAGCTGGAACGGCGTGGCGCTCCTCACGCGTGATCCGGCCGAGGTGCTGCAGCGGGGACTCCCCGGGCAGGAAGAGTTCGGGTCGCGACTCATCACCGCGCGCATCGGCGACGACGTGGTGACCTCGGTCTATTGCCCCAACGGCAAGACCCTCGACCACGACGACTTTGGCCGCAAGCTCGAGTGGTTCGACGCTTTGGCTTCGCACCTCGATGAGCACCACCCGCCGAGCGGCGCCTCCATCCTCTGCGGCGACTTCAACGTGTGCCCCTCCTCGTTGGATACCTGGCGCGGAGAGGCCGCGGACGGGCGGATCTTCTGTACCAAGGAGGAGCGGGCGCGGTACGAGGCGCTGCTCGCCCACGGCTTGACGGACCTGTATCGCGACGTGCACCCCACCGATCGGAGCTTCTCCTGGTGGGACTACCGCGCCGGCAGCTTCCACAAGAAGCAGGGGCTGCGCATCGACTTCCTCCTGGGAACGGCCTCCATGGTCGAGCGGGTGCAGGACGCGGTCATCGACCGGGACTACCGCAAGAAGAAGGAAGGCCTCACGGCGTCGGACCACGCCCCGGTGTGGGTCGACCTGCGCTGACCGACCGTCAGGAGCCCGAGTCCTGCCCGCCACCGCGGCGCAGGATTCTGCCCAGGGTGAAGCCCACCAGCCGTCGGCTCGCAGTCCAGCTGTCGCGGGCCACCCGCCGGCTGACTCGCTGCGCAATGGCGGGGTAGCCGATGTCCTCCTCGCCCAATGCCTGCCGGGCGAGGTTCGGCACCAGGCGGACCAGCGCCTCGGGGTCGTCTGGCCGGGCGAGCCAGGCCTGAAGGAGGTCGAGGCTCAGGGCCACCGAGGCGCGCACTGCCTCATGCAGGGAGCCTGCGGTGGTCGGGTGCTCGGCGAGCCGCCCCCAGATGGCATGGGTGTGAGGGGTCCAGTGGGCGTCGAGCTTGAGGGCCTCGAGTCGCGCGCGGAGGCCGTGGGTGCCGAGCAACATGTCGCTGTGGCCGATGACCGGATGGATGCCGCCGCCGCGGTCCAGGTGCAGTCCCACCGCCATGACCGTCATCCCCTCGAGGTGTCGCTGGCCAGCGCGATGCACCAGGTCGTCGTGAGCGATGTAGTGGGTGACCCGCGGGTGGTTGGTGGGGGCGGGGCGATGCTCCCTCAGGCCCGCGTCTCCGCGGAAGGCGTTGAGGCGGGTGAGTCCGGGGGACT
>JAGSHC010000251.1 GCA_023954745.1 Deltaproteobacteria bacterium
CGCACCGACGCCGGCCCCGTTCGACGAGCCCACCGCCGTGGCCGACCGCTCGACCCACGAGCCTGATGCGCTCGCTGTACGGGCGCCTTTGGCTGCTCCGCACGCCGTCGCCGACCGCGCCGCGTCGCTGGGCGGTGCGCCTGCCGCGAGCGAGACGTTGGGAGCGTTGGACCTCGAACCATTGGACATGCAGGGCGTCGCACCGCGCAAGCCGACCCCCACGGGGTACGACACGTTCAATCCCGAAGAGGACATCGCCGACGACCTCCGCGACGCTCTGCAGGCGTCCCTTGCCGGGATCCCCGCCGTCATGCGTCCGCCGCCCGAGGACCCCTACGCGGTCGCTGCTCGGGGCGATGGCGGGAGCCCGAGCTACGAGGCCCATCGTACTCGCGTGCCGGTCGATGACGCCTCGGTGAACTTCGAGACCGGCTTGGTGGAGGCACCCTCTGAGGATGTGTTCGACGCCTTCGGCGTGGCCCCCCGAGACGGCGCTCCGGCGTCTCCCTTCGGTGACGAGCTGCACATGGGCGCGGACCCGCTCCAGCTGGACGAGTCCGGTCTCGAGGAGATGGAGCGCTTTGCCGTTGCCGAGCGAGAGATCGCGGAGGCCGCTCGGCTCGAGCCGCCGCCTCCGCCGACGCCTCCACCGACGCCTCCACCCGCCCCCAAGAAGCCCGCCCGCAAGCCCGCAAAGCTGCGCATCTCCTACAAGAAGGCGTCGACCTTCATCAGGGAGTACCGGAAGAACATCCCGCGCGGCGGGACGGTCATCAAGACCAAGAAGCCGCTGAGCCTAGGACGCGAGTGCGTCCTGAGCCTTACGGTTCCCGGCTGGGAGACCCCCGTCGAGATTCGCGGCGAGGTGGTCTGGTCGAGCAAGGGCATCGAAGTGGAGGAGGGCCAGGACGAGGGCATGGGGATCAAGTACGACCCCGAAGACGTCGACGGCCTCGCTGCGGCGCAGGATGCGCTCACGATGCTGGAGAACCAACTGACTGGCTCGGCGCCGCCGCTCTAGCGTCAGGCGGCGTTCGCGGCGGGTTGGTCACTGAGCGACGGCACGACGGTGGGGGTTCCGAGAGCGAGCCCGGAACCCCCGACCGATCACATGGTCAGACCACCATCGACGACCAGGGTCTGGCCGGTGATGTAGGTACCGCCGGGGCCGGCGAGGAACGCCACCGCCAGCGCGACCTCCTGGGAGGTTCCCAGGCGACCACAAGGGATCATCTCCACGGCACCCGCGACCATCGACTGGTTGAGGGCGGCCGTCATGTCCGTCTCGATGAAGCCGGGTGCGACGCAGTTCACGAGGATCTTGCGCTTGCTCACCTCCTTCGCCACCGCCTTCGTGAAGCCGATGATCCCGGCCTTCGCGGCGCTGTAGTTGGCCTGACCAGGCACACCCACGCGGCCCGAGACGGACGTGATGTTGATGACGCGCGCGCCCGTCTCGCGGTTGCGCAGGAGATGGCGGATGGCCTGCTGGGTGACGTTGTAGACGCCCGAGAGGTTGGTCTGGATGACCGACTGCCACTCCTCTTCCTTCATGGCCATGAGGAGCTTGTCGCGCGTGATGCCGGCGTTGTTCACGAGGCAGTTGAGGCCGCCGAGGGCCTCCTTGGCCTGCTTGACCAGGTTGCCGGCCGAGGCGTAGTCGGCGACGTTGCCTTGAATGGCGACGGCCTTCCGGCCCATGGCCTCGATCTCGGCCACAACCTCTTCGGCGGCGGCGGAGTTGCTGTTGTAGTTGATGGCCACGTCAGCGCCGCGGCGAGCGAGCTCCAACGCGATGGCGCGGCCGATGCCGCGGGACCCGCCCGTCACCAGGGCGAGGGTTCCGTTCAGTTCCATGGTCGTGGACTCCAGTGCGAGGTGAGTGTGGTCCCCTCGGGGACGAGGGCCGCCCAACAGGGCGAGAGTCACCCCGAGCGGGGCGATTCGGCCGGCGTTCTACCGCTCGGAGGCCTAGGGCCGCAAGCCCTCCCCGACGGGAGGTCGGACCCGAGGGCTACGCGACGTCGCCGCAACCCGACCGACGTGGGTCGCCCACAGCCTCGAAGAGCCCGTCGCTCGAGCGCGCGGCGCAGTGCACTCCGCCGAAGTAGAGGTGCCGACCCTCGAAGGGGGCCACCGTGATTCCCGGGCCCGTAGCCGCCGCGAAGACCTCGGGGCTCTGGCCGACGTCTTCGATCGCGACCGCCCCGGCCTCCATGTGCAGGCGGGGGTACATCACTGCTTCTTCCAGGCTCAGATCACCTACGAGGAGATGCGCGAGTACTTGAAGCATCGCGGTGCGGATGCGGTTGGCGCCACCCGTCCCGAGGGCAATCACGCCGCCGTCGCGGTCCACGAGCAGGGAGGGGCTCATCATGGTGGGCAGCCGCTTCGCCGGAGGCCCGAGATGGAAGCCAAGGGGGTTGATGTCCTCCTCGCCCAGGAAGTTGTTGAACGGCATGCCCGCGTCGGGCCAGAGGGTGCCGCAGCTCTCGCCGTTGCTCGATGTGTAGGACGCGGCGTTCCCAGCCGCATCCACCACGGAGATGTGAGTGGTGTTGCCGGGGACCGACCCCGGCGCTGGACCCCGGGGAGGGATCAGCGAGCGGTGCTGCAAGCTCGCCAGGAGATGCTTGCGGTGCGCCCGCATCGAAGGCCGACCCAAGAGCCGCTCCACGGCGCCGGGGGTCTCCGCCCCCTCATCGAACCACTCCTCCCGCGCTCTCTCCGCTTCCATCATCACCGAGGCGAGGGCGCCGGCCACCGCCACGGGGTCGTCGTCGCGGCGCAGCAGCCCAAGGAGCCCCATTCCGAACGCCAGGAGCGGACCGCCGAGGCACGGCGGGGGAGGGGAGTAGAGCGTGCTGCCGTGGAAGGATGCAGCGACGGGGGCGCGCTCGACCACCCGGTACGCCGCGAGGTCTTCGAGAGACAACGAGCCGTTGGGCGGACCGAACTCTCGGACGAGCGCTTGGGCGTATCGACCAGAGACGAAGGGCGCAGCCCCCTCTCTCGCGAAGGCCTCGATTGCCTGGGCCTGCGCTTCGGAGCGCACCACGTCGCCCTCCTGCAGCGGAACGCCTCCGGGCGAGAACAGGGCCGCGGACTCCGGCGTGAGCGTGGTAATCGCCTCGAGCATGGTCGCGACGACTTCGGTGCCCTTGGTGGCGACCCACCCCTCCCGGGCGAGGCGGGCGGCGTGGGTGCCGAGCTGAGAGAGTGGCATCTGCCCAAAGCGCCGGTGCGCGTGCTCCAACCCCACCGCGACGCCGGGAACGGCCGCGGCGCCCTTTCCGGCGTGGAAGGTTTGGGTGGCGGGACCGTAGTCCACGCTCAGCGCGAAGAAGTCTCGCGGCTTCAGGCCATGGGTCAGCCCCGGGAAGATGCTCATGAAGTCGAGCACCGTCACCTCGCCTGAGGTTCCGTCCCGATAGGTGATCAGCCCGCCGCCGCCGAGCCCGGTCAGGAGTGGCTCGCAGATCCCGGCCGCGAGGGCCGCCCCCACGAGGGCGTCCATGGCGTTTCCACCATCGCGGAGAATGGAGATGCCAGCGGCGGTCGTTTCGGGGTGCCCCGAGCTGACTGCGCCGCGGCCAGAGCGCTTGCTGGTCGCTGTCATGAGCCGCGCAGAGTACCATCCGTCCCCGCCAGAGACCCCCCCGAGGAACCCGATGACCGAGCCCAAGCAGCAGCTGCTGATTCCCCTGCCCGTCAAGGCGGAGAAGACCCCCAAGAGCAAGGCCAAGCCCGACGAAGGGCGACGCCGCGCTCGACGGAAGGGGAGCACGTCGGCGCGATCGGCCCAGGGCCAGCGGCAGACCAAGAAGCCGCCTGTCGGTGGCGCACCCGCGACGTCCCGGGAGGGCAGGCCCCGCGTCTACCTCGTCGACGGACCCAACATCGCTTACCGAGCGCACTACTCCATTCGCGGTCTCGTGAATCGGCGGGGGGAGGCAACCGGGGCGACCTTCGGCTTCGTGAACATGCTGTTCGCCCTGCTCAACGACGAGAACCCCGACGCCATCGCGGTGGTGTGGGACCCGCGGGGAGGGGTCTTCCGCAATCGGATGTACGCCGACTACAAGGGCACGCGGCCTGACATGCCGGATGAGCTGAAGACCCAGATGCCGCTCTTCCCGCAGATCACCAAGGCCCTGGGCTTCGCGTGGCTCTGCGAGGACGACTACGAGGCGGACGACGTCATCGGCACCCTCGTTCACCGCCTCCAGGACACCTGCGACATCACCATCGTCACGTCCGACAAGGACCTCATGCAGTTGGTCAAGGACCCGGGCGTGCAGGTGCTCGACACCATGAAGAACATCCGCGCGTCGGAGGCCCAGGTCCGCGAGCGGTGGGGCGTGGAGCCCCACCAGATCGTCGAGATGCTCGCCCTCATGGGCGACAGCTCGGACAACATCCCCGGCGTGGCTGGCATCGGGCAGAAGGGGGCCGCTGGCCTCATCGCCGACTACGGCTCTGTGAAGAGCGTCTTCGCCCACAAGGAGGAGCTCAAGGGCCGGGTGAAGAAGCCCATCCAGGCCGAGGGCGCACAAGAGAGCGCCGAGCTCAGCCACGCCCTGGCCACCATCAAGTGCGACATCCCCCTGGACATCGAGCTCGCCGACCTTCAGTTCGACTTCCCGCCCGAGGACCCCGAGCCGCTCAAGGCCCTGTTCCAGGAGCTCGAGTTCCACAAGTTCCTCGGGATGGTCGGGGGGAAGATGAAGACCGTCGATCCCTCGGGGTACCGGTGCGTGACGAACTCCGACGAGCTCGCTGAGCTGGAGGCCGCGGTCCGCGAAGCGAAGGTGGTCGCGTTCGACCTGGTGACATCGCCCCATGTGGCGACTGAGGCCGCGATCCTAGGCTTCGGGGTGTGCACCACGGCGGACTTCGCCTGGTACGTGCCTGTGGGCCACACGGGAGAGGGCAGGGAAGCCCAGCTCGCTCTCCAGACGGTGCTCGACCGCCTCGGCCCCGCGCTCGCCAGCCGGCCAGTGATCGGGCACGACGTGAAGCGGGACCTGGTGGTCCTCGCGCGCCACGGAGTCAGCCTGCCTCGACTGGCGGGCGACACCATGATCGCGGACTACCTCATCAACCCCAGCCGGCGCTCGCACGCCCTCGACGGGCTGGCCCTGACTCACCTGCAGCACAAGATGCGCCCTGTCGCGGAGATCACGAAGGCTGCGGGAGGCGACATCGCCGCGGTGGCCCTCGAAGACGCGACGGCCTTTGGCGCCGAAGATGCGCACGTCGTCTTCCTCGTGCACTCACGGCTGCGGAAGGCGATGGACGACGCGATGCTGAGCCCGCTCTACGACGACGTGGAGATGCCCCTCGTGCCCGTGCTCGCCCAGATGGAGCGGGAGGGGGTAAAGATCGACGTGGCCGCGCTCAACGCGCTGTCTGACGAGCTGGGAACCAGGGCGGCCGAGGCGCTCGAGCGCTGCCATCGCCTCGCCGAAGAGCACTTCAATCCCAACTCCACGAAGCAGCTGGCGCGCATCCTCTTCGATGTCCTGGGACTGCCCATCATCAAGCGCACCCGCACGGGACCTTCCACCGATGCGTCGGTGCTGGAGCAGCTCGCGTCGGAGCACGAGCTTCCGGCGGCGGTGCTCGCGTTCCGGTCTCTCGACAAGCTCAAGAACACCTACGTCGATGCGCTGCCGAACTACGTCAGCCGCGCCACGGGCCGAATCCACACGACGTTCAACCAGGCCCTCGCCGAGACGGGGCGGCTGTCGTCTGAAGACCCCAACGTGCAGAACATTCCCATCCGCACCAAGGAGGGTCGCCGGATCCGCGCGACCTTCGTGCCCGAGGATGGCCGCGTCTTCGTTTCCTGCGACTACAGCCAGGTGGAGTTGCGGGTGCTGGCGCATCTTTGTGGGGGCGAAGGCGGATTCGCCCGAGCCTTCGCAGCAGGCAAGGACGTGCACCGGGCCACGGCGGCCGAGGTGTTCGAGGTCCCCGAGGCGGAGGTCACCTCCGAGATTCGCTCGGCCGCCAAGGCCATCAACTTCGGGCTTGTCTACGGCCAGGGAGCCTGGGGTTTGTCCCAGGGGCTGAAGATCAGCAAGGGCGAGGCGGCGGAGTACATCCGCAAGTACAAGGCGCGGTATCCCGAGATCGAGCACTACATGAGTGCCCGGATCGACGAAGCGCGCCAGCAGGGCTACGTGACGACGATTCTGGGGCGGCGCCGACGGATCACCGATCTGACGTCGTCGAACTACAACCAGCGGGAGGCCTCGAAGCGCCTGGCAATCAACACGCCAGTGCAGGGCTCGGCCGCCGACATCATCAAGGTGGCGATGATTCGGGTGGCGAAGATGCTGGCTACGGAGTTCCCCACCGCCCGCATGCTGCTGCAGGTGCATGATGAACTCCTCTTCGAGGTGTCCCCCGAGGAGGCCGATGCCCTCGCGGATCGCGTCGTCGGTATCATGGAGGGCGCGGTGCCGCTGGCGATCCCCCTCAAGGTGGACGTGGGACGCGGCAGCAACTGGGATGAGGCCCACTGAATGAGCGAGCGACCCCAGCCCACGGACCTTCGGCACGTCGAAGACGTCGCTGCGCTGGGCTATCTACTCAATGCCATCGCCCACGATCTGAACAACCTGCTCACCAACCTGATGCTCGGAGCGGATCAGGTGCAGTACGGCGGTGGTCCCGAAGCTATTGAGGTGCTCCTCGAGCAGGTGCAGCGGATCTCGGGGATCACCCGGTCCGTGCAGCGTCTTGGGCAGCGGAACATGGTCGCCGACGAAGGTGTGGTCACGCTGAGCGAGGTGTTCGAGGGCTTCGTGGCCTGGCGCGCCTCTGTGGCGCCGGACGATCCCGTGACCGTCACCTGCACCACGGCTGCGGGGGTGCGTGGGGCAACCAGGCACTTCGTGCACGCCCTGTCGCTGCTGGCTCTCGCGACCGGGGGGCCAGACCGCGGTCCCCTGCGACTGGAAGGATCCACTGAGCAGCGGCCGCGCTCGGCCTGGGCGGGCAGTGACGACACGGTGCCCATGGTCGTCGTGCGGCTCAGTCGGGGCGCTCCGGTGACGACGGAGAGCGAAGCGTTCAAGCGGCTGGTGGACGGCTTCTTCGACGGCGAGCGCAGCCCGGTCGAGGTCGCCACGATGGCGGCCTGGGAGGTGGTGCGGAAGGCGCGCGGACGCATGAAGATGCGCGGCGGCCCCAACGAAATGGGAGTGGAGATCAGCATCGAGCTGCCCCCCCGAGAGATCTCGTGACCCACCCGTCTCCGCCCGTTTTGCGATTTCTTGCCCCGCCATCGAATGATTTGGGGGCCCCCGCCGTCCTACTTGTCGAGAACATGCTGACGGGCACAGACAGCCCGCAGTGGACTGGACAGGAGACGGTGTGGGTGCAGCGGAGAAGATCGTGAATACGCCGCTCGACCAGCTCGAAGACCGAGAGCTCATCGAACGCGTGCTCGACGGGGAACAGGCCAGCTACGGCCTGTTGGTCCAGCGATACCAGAGCAAGATCTTCGCGGTGGCGTACGGCGTGCTCCGGCACCGGGAAGACGCCCGTGAGGTGTCCCAGGAGGTCTTCATCAAGGCCTACAGAAACTTGCCGAGCTTCCGTCGCGACAGCAGCTTCTACACGTGGATCTACCGAATCACCGTGAACCTGGCGATTGATTTTCAGCGCAAGGCGCACCGCAAGCGAGAGACGACGTTCGAGAGCGTGAAGCTCGGGCCCAACGAGATCAGCGCGACGGGGCCTCGGCCCATGGGGAATCCCAGTCTGGTGCTCGAGGAGAAGCAGTTGGGCGAGACGATTCAGCTCGCCATCGAGCAGCTGCCGGCTGACCAGAAGACCGCGGTGATCCTCCGGGAAATCCAGGGTCTCTCGTACAAGGAAATTGCAGAGACAATGGGCTGCGCAGAGGGGACAGTGATGTCCCGCCTCTTCTACGCCCGCAAGAAGCTTCAGGAGCTGCTCAAGGATGTCCGCTAGGACGTCGAGAGGTATGTCATGTCGATGACGAACGAAGAGCGTGACCAGCTGATTCAGCGGTACTACGACGGCGAGACTCTCGGAAACGAGAACGCGTTGGCGGAGCGACTGCTGGACGATGACCCGGAGGCGCGCAGCCTCCTCGAGTCGCTGCGCACCATCTCTGGTGCCATCCGCACCGAAGTGGATGCGGCGGTGGCCCAGGAGGACTTCAGCTCTTTCTGGGACGACGTGGCCGTGCGGCTCCCCAAGGGGCCCCTGACGCTGGAGACGGGGCAGGACTCAGCGCGCGAGGCCCAGCGCCTCGCGGCCGAGGAGAACCTGCTGGCGGCCGGCGCTCCCGAGCCCATCACGGCGACGGGCTGGGCCTGGCTGCGCGGACTGCTGTCGGGGCCGGGGCTGGCCGTGGCCGGAGCTGCGCTGTGTGTTGTTGCCCTCGTGGGACCCATGTGGTCCGGCGGGGACGGGTCGCTGCCGGTGGCAGGGATGGATCAGACCATCGAGGTCGAGTCCATCGATAGCCCCGGAGCGTTCGTGATGGTTGTTCAGGAGAGCAGTGAAGTGCCTGCCATCGTGTGGGTCACCGAGACTGAAGAAGGTTGAGTCGTCCTTTGGGACGACAACTCCGGGGCTGGAGGAGTCGAAGATGAAGCGGTTGATGTTGGCGGTGACGCTGTTCCTGGGCGTGCTCTTTGCGGGCCCTGTGTCGATGGACTCCGAGGGCGTGACCTTCGTGAGTGAGGCGCACGCGGCGGCTGAGGCGAAGGTCTCCGTGGCGGTGATCAAGGCCACGAAGAGTGGCTCCATCGACGACAAGAGTGCGAAGTACGAGTCCGTGATCTCGCAGGTGGGCGGCTACAGCGGCTTCACCTACGTGAGCGACCTCGGCTTCAAGGCGGGGCTGGGCAAGACGGTCACCAAGGAGATCGCCGGTCGGAAGCTCCAGGTGACGGTGAAGTCCATGGCGGCCGACAAGGTGACGACGGCCGTGACGGTCATCGACCCCAACGGCAAGAAGCACGCCGTGAGTTCGTCCACGAAGCCCGGCGCGTCCATCGTGGTGGCCGCGCGAAGCAGCGACGGGAAGTCCGCGCACCTCTTCATCGTCACGGTGAAGTACTAGCGGCCTTCGGCTGCCTGAGGGGTCAGGTCAAGGAGCCACGACCCACGCGTATTTCCGATACGCACGGGAGTGAGTGACGCCGCCCCCCCTCAGCTCGCTGAGGGGTCAGGTCAAGGAGCCACGACCCACGCGTATTTCCGATACGCACGGGAGTGAGTGACGCG
>JAGSHC010000234.1 GCA_023954745.1 Deltaproteobacteria bacterium
CGACGACGACGACGCCACCGGGGACGACGACGACGACGCCACCGGGGACGACGACGACGACGCCACCGGGGACGACGACGACGCCACTGCGGACGACGACGACAGCACCTTCGAGGGTGGCTACCCCGTCAACAACGACCTCAGCGGCTGCAACGCCCAGAACTTCGGTCCCAACGCCGGCGTCGGGGACGAGCTCCCCTGCGTCGACATCACCACCCAGTTCGACGAGCAGTACAACCTGTGGAACCTGCGAGGGAGCGCGGACTACCTGGTGGTGGACGTCTGCGCGATGTGGGCCGGGCCGTGCCAGCTGATCAACCAGTGGCGCCAAACCGGCAATGGGTATTTCCAGTCCGGGGACTACGACGGCGTCTGGGAGGCCCTTCAAGACGAGGACATCCGGTGGATGCCGACGTTCTTCGAGGGCGTCAGTGGCGGCGCCATCAGCACCGCCGAGGTCCTCGACATCTACGACACCTACGGCGACAGCGGCGCACCCCTGGTGGTGGATGACGATCAGGAGTTCATGCTCTGGATGGGAGCCCAGGGCATCCCCAGCCTCACTCTGGTGGAGCTGGATACGATGCTCGTGTTGGTGAACGACGACACCTTCGCCGTGATGGAGTTCCTGAACGGGCAGTACCCCTGACCCGTCGCTGGGCCCTCCCGTCGCTCGCTCTTCTGCTCACCGGGTGCGCCCCCTCGTGCGGTGAGGAGCCCCTTGGCTCCGGGTATGCCGACTGGCCGGAGCCCGAGGAGGTCTTTCCCTGGGTGTACACCCCCGAGGAGGGCCTGCCTGCTTGGCAGGACCTGCGGTGGGAGACGGAGACGTGGGACCCCTACGAGGACTCCACGGCGGCGGGGCAGTACCTCATCAAGGCGAGCAACCACCGGCCGTCCGCCCCGGTGGAGGTCCTCGCGCACCACGAACAGATGAACCCGCAGATCCCCGGCCTGACCGGGGACGGAGTGCGGCTGACCTTCGTGGGGGACGTGATGTGGCTCGGCGACAGCTGGGACAACTTCGCCCTGCCGGTGGCTGGGCTGCTCGACGGCGACCTGCGCGTGGGCAACCTCGAGACCCCCACGGACCCCGACCAGAGCCAGGACATCGATGAACTGGGCCTCTTCACCTTCAACGCCCCGCCCGCCATCCTCGATGGGCTGGCCCTGGACCTTCTCCAGCTCAACAACAACCACAGTGTCGATGTGGGCGACGACGGACTCGAGGCGACGCTGGCAGAGGTGGAGTCCCGGGGGTTCGAGCACACGGGAGTCGACGCCCACGCGCGGCTGGCGGTCGGCGACCTGACCATCTCGTTCCTCTCGTACACCTGGGGGATCAACGGCAAGCCCCCGTCCGAGCGGCACGAGCTCTTCGTGGTGCCCTTTGGGCATCTGGACGAGGTCGTCGATCTCTCCAGCGTCGAGGCCGACATCCAGCGGGAGCGCAGCGCGGGCGCGGACGTCGTCGTCGTGATGCCGCACTGGGGCTTCGAATACGAGTACTACGCCGATCCGCACTTCCTGCAGATGGGGCGCCGCATGGTGATGGCGGGCGCGGATCTGGTGGTGGGGCAGGGGCCGCACGTGGTCCAGCCGGCAGAGCTATGCCACGTCAACGAGGCCGACATCGAGCCGGCCGTTGGGGTCTGCTCGGTCCAGAGCGGTGGGAACTCCCGTACCGCCCTCCTGCTCCCGTCCCTGGGAAACTTCTCCACGATCCAGCCCACCGTCGAGGTGCAGACGGGCATCGTGGCGACGGTGGAGGTGGGGCCCGAGGGAGTGCTTGGCGCGGGCTGGGAGGCGGTGAGCACCATCACCGGCGGCGACGGCCACGAAGTACATGCCCTGACGGATCTGGTCTCGTCCTCGACGGAGCACGCCGGCGAGCTGGGTCGGCTGCGCGCCCACCTGGGTGGCCACTGGGAGCGGTCCACTCCGTAGCCGTTGGGCGCGGGCGCCAACGCGCCCGGCCCAACGAGCCCGCGCAATCAGACTCGACGCCGCGTGAGGCCGAGCAGCAGCCCCATCAGCGCGAGCAGGCTGGCTCCCTGTCCGGCGCCTCCGGCGGCATCGCAGCCGCCCGAGCAGCCCGCGACCTGCCAGTCACCGATGCGCTCGGCGGGGTAGGCCGTGTCGACGGCAGAGCAGATGGGGGAGCCGTCGCCCATGGGCACCGCGGCGAAGCCGTCGTCGCAGCTGCAGGTGGCGAAGCCGTTGACGGCGGTGCAGGAGCCCGCGGGACCGCAGTCCGTGTTGGAGCACACGTCGGCCTCGCTCGGGCCGAGCTCCGCGAGGAAGTCCACGGAGCTGTCCTGGCACACGACAGTGGCGGACTCGGGCTGCCCCGGGCGGGTGGGGGACATGACCTCGCGCGCGGAGAAGCCCTCCTCACAGACGCAGCCGTCGATGCCTGCGTCCGTGGTCGCGCAGACGCCGCCGACGCCGCAGTAGGTGGTGCCGCACGCCACCGGGTTGCGGTTGGCGCCTTGGCAGGCCTCGATGGCGGGGCGGTCGCTGAGGTCGAAGACACCGTCGAAGGCGAGGGCCGCGGCCGGCGTGAAGACCGGATCCGACACCATCTCTTCGGGGTGGGCGCGCCCGTGCAGGCGGGTGATGACGTCGCGGCGGGCGAACAGCTGGGAGAGCTCCTCGGAGGATGCGCCGTTGGGGACCACGAGGTCGGTGGCGTCCGCGCGCTCCACCACGAAGCCCTGCCCGCCCACTTCGTCGAGCTGGAAGCTCAGGAGCCCCTGGTAGTTGCTCTGGTTGCGGACGGGGTTCCACTGCAGGCGCTCGCGGTCGAGCTCCATGGTGGTCCAGTTCTCGCTCTCGTAGGCGGAGTCGGCGGCCACGAACACGAGCAGCCCCATGTCGGGTTCGGCCGAGATGGAGGTCAGCCGCAGGGGAATCATGGGCTCGGAGCCGGGCCAGGTGATGGAGAGGGGCGCGATCTCGCTCACGTCGGCGTCGGCGAGCAGCTTCACGCCGAGAAAGGCGAGGCCTTCACCCACGTAGTCGGCGAGGGCGGGCTCCATGGCGGGGGACACCAGGTAGCCATTCTCCGTCAGCCAGGTGATGAGGGCATCGGCAGAGCCGGCCTGGATGAGCTCGTTGTCGAAGGGGCCCACGTTGGGCAGGTCCGTGACGTCCACGCCGCCGTCGTCCTGGGCGCTCTCGCCCGCGCTCAGGGACGAGTCGTTGAACACGCCGGGGGGCTGGGGGGCCGCGGTGCACTTGGTGGGGGGCGGGACCATCGACGGCTGGGTGGCGATCTCGAGGTCGCGGAGCAGCGACTCCGGCGCGAGGGCGAGGTCCGGGACCGGCATGGCGTCGGTCACCGGGATGGGCAGGATCCAGGAGAACGCGTCCGGGTCGCCTTGGAACTGGATGTCCACCGTGGTGGTGACGGTCAGATCAATGGGGTCCACCTCGAAGAGGATGCGCTCGCCGCTCTGCTCCACCGGGATGGGCGAGGCGCCATTGCAGAAGAGACCTCCGCAGGCGAGGGCGAGGCTCGGCGCCGCCAGGGCGAGGCCGAAGCCGACACCAGCCGCGACGATGGCGGGGGAGAAGGGAAGGGGCAGGGTCGATCGGGACATGGAACAAGGCTCCTCAGAGCAGCGGTTACCGCCAGGTGACCGGGCACATTGCAACCCGGGGCCCATGCTGGTCGGGCATCAGGGTGCCCGTCTTCGCGCGACGGCGCCGCGCAGGGTGCTCACGATGGCCCACACGAGCATCCAGAGCGGGAAGGTGAGAACCACCGTCATCGAGCGGGCGAGGCCCGGGGCGTTCCAGAACCAGAACCAGTAGACCGGCGCGGGGTAGCGGCGGCGGTATTCGTCTTGCTCGCTGGGGGTCAAGCCGGTGTAGGCGGCGCGCCACGCGGCCATGGAGGCGGATCCGCTCCCGGAGCTCCACTCCGCGCTGGTGGGGGAGAGGTCCGGTCGTAGCTTCCACGGCGGGAGCGGGCGCGCGTCGCGGTCCAGCGAGAGGGCCACCGACGCATCGTCGGACCCGGTGAGGACGTCGGGTCGCGGGGTCGGGGACGGGAGCTGGCGTGGGTCGGAGTCGGCCATGGCCACACGATAGACTCCCGGCATGTCGACCCCCGAACGTGTCGTGCTCGTCGATGGCTCCGCCATCGTGTTCCGTGCCTGGTTTGCGCTTCCGGGCAGCCTGCAGAACAGCGACGGTCTGAAGACCAACGCCATCTATGGCTTCGCGAACATGTTCCGCAAGATGTTCGCCGGGAAGACCCCCACGCGGGGGGCGGTCATCTTCGATGCGCCCGGGCGCACGTTCCGTGACGAGAAGTTCCCCGACTACAAGGCCGACCGGCCGCCCATGGACAACGACCTCAAGAAGCAGCTGCCCTACATCGACGAGGTGGTGCGGACCAACGGCTTCCCCATCCTCAAGGTGTCCGGCTACGAAGCCGACGACGTCATCGGCACCCTCGCCAAGGAGGCGGCGGCTCTGGGCCACGAGGTCCACATCTACTCGGGCGACAAGGACTTCTGCCAGCTCATCGACGACCGGGTGCGCATGATCGACGCCATCCGCGACATCACCTACGACGCCGAGCTCGTGCGCAAGAAGTGGGGGGTGCCGCCCTCGCAGTTCGTCGATCTGCTGGCGCTCATGGGCGACTCCATCGACAACATTCCCGGGGTGCCCGGCATCGGAAAGAAGGGCGCCGCCGGGCTGCTCGAGCGCTTTGGGGACCTCGAGACCATCCTCGCCAGCACGGATCAGCTCAAGGGCCGGCAGCAGGCGAACCTGCGGGAGTTCGCCGAGCAGGCGCGGCTGTGCCAGGAACTGGCGACCATCGACTGCGCCGTGCCCTTGGACGTCGGCGTCGAGGACCTCGTGCTGCCGCCGTGGCCCGAGGGCGACGTGAACACGCTCTACACGAAGCTCCAGTTCTACTCCCTCATCACCGAGGCCGCCCGCGAGGAGCTGGCGGGGGACGTGGCCGAAGCGAACTACGGCACCGTCTGGGTGAAGCCCGCCTTGACGAACCTCGTGGAGTGGCTCGCGGGGAGTGAGGAGCCGGTGGCCATCCACCCCGTGTTCGACGTGGAGGGGGTGCCCTGGAGCGATCTGGTGGGGCTCGCCGTCACTCGGGAGGCCCAGACCGGCTGGTTCCTGCCGTTCCACGGCCCTGGGGAGGTCCTGGGCATCGATGCGCTCGAGGTGCTGCGTCCCTGGCTGGAGGATCCGGCTGCCCCGAAGGTGGCCCACGACTGGAAGCGGCTGTGGGTCGCGCTGATGCGCCATGGGATCGACGCCCAGGGCTGCGTGTTCGACCTCCGCCTGGCGAGCTTCCTCTCGGACCCGACCCGGCTCATTCCTCATCGACTCGGCCAGCTCACCAAGGACGTGCTGCACCGCGTGCTCCTGCCGGCGAAGGGGTTGGTGGGCTCTGGCAAGAAGCTCATCCCATTCTCCCAGGCCGACACGGCGGAGCTCACGGGCTGGGCGGGGCACCTGGTGAGCGCCGTGCACGAGATGTGGGTCCCGCTGCGGGACCGTTGCGAGCAGGCGGGGATGACCGAGCTCCTCCAAGAGCACGAGCTGCCGCTCTCCCACGTGCTCGGCCGCATGGAGCTGCGGGGCATCCGAGTCGACGCCGACGACCTGCGGGTGCTCGGCGACGAGTTCCGGGTCCAGCGGGAGAAGCACCAGAGCGCGGTGTGGGAGGCGGCGGGGCGCGAGTTCAACCTCGGAAGCCCGAAGCAGCTGGGGGAGGTGCTGTTCGATGCCATGGGCCTTCCGGTCATCAAGCGCACGAAGACGGGCTACTCCACCAACGTCGAGGTGCTCGAGCGTCTGAGCAAGAAGGGCCATGGCATCGCCGACTCCGTGCTCGCCTGGCGCTCTGTCGACAAGCTCATCAACACCTACACGGACGTCCTGAGCGCGGCGGTGCAGCCCGATGGCCGCATCCACACGCGCTTCCAGCAGACCACGGGGGCCACGGGCCGGCTCATCACCACCGACCCGGACTTGCAGCGCACCCCCATCAGCACCCCGGAGGGGCGCCGCATCCGGCAGGCGTTCGTGGCCGATCCGGGGTGGCGAATCATCAGCGCCGACTGGTCCCAGATCGAGCTGCGTATCCTCGCCCACGTCAGCGGCGACCCCGCCCTGGTCGAGGCCTTCACGAACGGGTGGGACATTCACGCGCGCACAGCGGCGGGCCTCTTCGACGTGCCCCGCGAAGCCGTGACGCGCGCGCAGCGGAACATCGGCAAGACCGTGAACTTCGCCACCATCTACGGACAGGGAGCCACCGCCCTCGGCCAGATCCTCGACATCGAGCGCAAGGCGGCGAAGGGGTTCATCGACCGCTACTTCGCCACCTACGCCGGGGTGAAGGAGTGGCTCGACCGCACCAAGGAGGAGGCCCTGCGCGACGGCTCGGTGCTCACGATGCTGGGCCGGCGACGGACCATCCCCGAGCTGACGAGCAACAGCCAGATGGCCCGGATGACGGGACTGCGCATGGCGGCGAACACCCCCATCCAGGGGAGCGCCGCGGACCTGTGCAAGATGGTGATGCTGGAGATCCCGCAGCGGCTCGAAGCGGCCGGGCTCCAGACCCAGATGTTGCTCCAGATCCACGACGAGCTCGTGTTCGAGGCCCCGGAGGCGGAGGTCGATGCGTCCGTCGCCATCGTGCGCAGCGCCATGGAGAGCGCAGTGGAGCTCGAGGTGCCCCTCGTCGTGGACGTGGGCGTGGGCGCGAGCTGGAGCGCTGCCCACTAGCCACTGATCCCGGCCGGGCCCACCCCGGTCCTCCCTGATACCTTCAACCCCGCTGGTTTCACCCCGCCGGGGGGCTGCCCTCCTCGTCGCTCGGAGTCCACGATGGTCCGCACGCCGCTCCTTGCCCTCCTCCTCGCGCTGGCCCTGCCGGGGGCCGCCAGCGCCGGCAAGGCCTTCGACGCGTCGACCACGTCCGGGAACCAGTTGATGGACTACCTGGACCACGGCGCGTGGGACTTTCGCTACGACGCGGCCCGGGAGATCGAACACCGCTGCATCCGGGAGGCGGACGCCAAGCTCGCCGCTCTGGTGGAGGAAGACCCCAACACGAAGGTGCGTCTCGCCTCCTTGACCGCTCTGACGACGTGCCGGATGGACTCCACCCTCGTCGCTGCCGAGACGATGTCTCTCGTCGACTCGGAGCTGGCGCATCGGAAGAAGGCCATCGCCATCATCGAGAAGCTCGGGAATGAGCGGTCGGGCCCGGTGCTCGCGCAGGTCTTGCGAGGAGACCCGGACGAAGCGGTCCAGCTCAAGGCGGCCGTCGTGCTGCGCAAGCGGGCATGGAGGGGCGCCGAGCCCGTGCAGAAGGAGCTCGCCTTCTCGGCGGGGACCGGCGCGTTGCGAGTGGAGTGCGTGCGGGGGCTGGTGGTGGTGGACGCGAAGCATCGCCCCCTCTTCCACAAGCTGCTCCGCTCCGACCCCGAGGACAAGGTCCGCCTGTCTCTGGTGCGCATTCTCGAGGAGGCTCCGCGCCCCGAAGACAAAGATGTTCTCATCGAGATGCTGGACGACGGCTACTCGAAGGTGCAGCGTCACGCCGCGCGCGCGTTGGGCAACCTGGGCGACCGCTCTGTGGCGCCCATCCTTCGGGACAAGGCGCTGGCCGTGACCGACCGCAAGGTCGCCGAAGAGTTCGCCGAGGTGGCGACGCGCCTGGGAGGCTGACCGATGCCGCTGACGAGAGACCAGATTCGCAAGCTCCGGGGTGAGTCCCACTCGCTCCCGCCGGTCGTCCGCATCGGCAACGCAGGCCTCAGCGAGGGCGTGATGCTCGCCATCGACGATGCCCTGGAGGCTCACGAGCTCGTGAAGATCCGGATGCTGACGGACGACCGCGATGCCCGGAAGGCGTGGATGGCCGAGATCATCGAGCGCACCCGGTCCGAGAAGATCCACTCCATCGGCAAGATGCTCACCATCTGGCGCAAGCGCCCGCCGAAGCGGGAGCGCGAGGCCCAGCGCTGAGCGAGACCGCTCCGCGTCGGGGAGCTGCTGTCCTCTCCCCCGAGGGAGGGCTGCTCCGCTTCGTGCCCGCCTCCGGGGCGGTGCTGCTCTTCGTGATCCTGCGGGTGCTCGTCATCCTCTCGGCGGGAGACATCCTGCACGCGGGTGAGAGCCGCGAAGCCAAGCACACCGAGCTCGCCTGGGCGGCCGCCACCGAGGTGCTCGGCACGTCGGGGTGGGGCTTCTTCGACTTCGTCCTCACCGCGGGCAACCTGCACCACGCGTCGTTCACCTCGGTCTCGCTCGTGTATTGGCTCCTGTCGCTGGTCCTCGGGGCCACGGCGTTGGCCGTGAAGCTCACGCCCCTGGTGTTCTGGACGGGCGGCTTGGTGGCGATGACCGCGCTGGTGGGTCGGCGATTTGGCTGGCTGGCCGGGACCGCCCTTCCGCTCTGCGCCACCTTCGCCACCCCCGAGATGATGGGGTGGCAGCTGTCCTGCATCGGCTCCCACAGCGAGGTCGTGGGCCCCCTGGGCCTGATGCTGCTCGCCTGGTCGGCGTGCGTCGACGCGCCCGAGGAGGCGCCTGACCGGGGCCTGCGGGCCGCGCTCTGCGGTGGTGCTCTGGGGTATGCGGTGGGGTTCAGCTACCTCATGTGGCCCGTGGTCATCGGCCTGGTGGTGCTCGCGTTGCTTCCCCCATGGCGCAGGCCGTCGCGCCGGGAGTGGGGGCTGCTGGCCGTCGGCGTCGTCGTGGGGATGTGGCCGCTGTGGCTCGTCCTGGCGCCGGATCCCGCTGGGCTGTTCGGCCGCTCCATCACCGAGGATCCCAACAGCACCATGCTGGCGGTGGCCTCCGGAAGCGGCCGCTCCTGGTTCGAGGTCCGCCGGGCGTTCTTCTGGGCCCTGCACCTGGAGTGGCAGGACCAGGGGATCTACGCCCCCGGTGGCTCTCTGGCGACGTCCGAGGGCGGGCTGTATCTGGTGCGGAGCCTGGTGGTCTTTGGTCCCCTGACCCTTCTGCCGGCCGCGCTGGTCGTGAAGGGGAGGGGACAGCGCCGCCTCGGCCTGGCCTTGGGCGCGCTCCCGTTCTGTCTCCTCGCCGCCATCGTGGTCACGAGCCCCTTCGACTTCGTGCGCACCCCCTACTTCATGCCCGTCTGGTTCGCCGGCGTGGTGTGGCCGGCGGTGGGCTTGGGGTTGGCGCTCTCCCTGTGGCGGACCGGCGATCTGCGACGCCGCCTCCTCGGGGGGGGCACCGCCGCGGTGGCGTTGGCCGGTCTCGTGAGTCTGGTGGCGATCTGCGCACCGCGGATCCCCTCGATGGTGCGGCTCGACCGCACGCCCGACGTGCTCGACCATCGCTATGGGGCGTACTGGCACTACGGGTTTGGCAGCGTCACCGCGGACGAGGTGGAGCAGGCCAACGATCTGCTGGACGTGCGCGAGGCCCAGGGGTTGCCCTACGGCGCCTTTGGTCTGGAGCTCGGGTTTGCCATGGCCGAGCACCGCATGGAGCTCGGACAGGACGGGCCGTGGGTGACCCCGAAGCCCGACTGGAAGGCCCTCCGCAGCCGGTTCGAGCGGTGGGAGGAGCTCAGTCAGGTCTTCGCGCGGGCGTACCCCGAGCTGTGGGAGAACGTCGAGCCGAGCATCACCGCGGAGAACATGGGGCGCGCGCTGGCGGTGCGCGCCGACGGCGATGGCCTGCTCGTGATGAAGCTGCTGGCGGTGGCCGAGGCGGAAGGCCGCTGGCCAGACGACCTGTCACTGCCTGCGTTCTGGCGTGGGTTCGGCTTCGGGTGCGGTCGGGGAGCGTGGTTGTCGGCGGCGAAGCAGACTCCCGGGCCGGGTCCTGGCGGTGTGGGCTGGATCGATGCGCTGCCCCCCGAGCTCGCCGCAGAAGCGCGCGGGGGATGGGCCGAGGCTGCCGCCCTGGGGGATGTGCCGCCGATGGGTCGAGCCCCGGTCCTCCGCACGACCTTGGGCGGGCCGACGTAGAGTGCGCGTCCGGCCGCTCCGACAGCGGCTGCGGAGACCGAGATGCCATCCCTCGACGCCACACACGATCCCGCCCTCACTTCCTGGGTCACCTCTGCCCAGGGGTCTGATTTCCCCATTCAGAACCTGCCTTTCGGCGTCTTCAAGCGCAAAGGCAGCGACGAGGCCTGGCGTGGTGGGGTGGCCATTGGCGACATGGTCGTGGATCTGCGAATGGCAGCGGAGTTGTTCGATGGGGACG
>JAGSHC010000259.1 GCA_023954745.1 Deltaproteobacteria bacterium
CCGCCGCAACACGCCGTACAGCTGCTCCACCTCGGCGTGCGTCGGCGTGCGGTGCCGGTTCGTGTACTCCCGCGGTTTGATCCGCAGGCTCCGCCAGTTCAGCGGCGGGATCTCCACCCTCCGCTCGACCCCCCACAGCGCCGCCTGCCGCAGGCACTTCATCGCAAGGTTCACCGTCCGCACCGCGTAGGTCTCGGCCAGCTTGTCCCGCAGCGCCGTGAGCTCGGCCGTGCCCATCGCTCGCAGCTTGATCCGCCCGCCCGCCTGGATCAGCTGCCGCGACGCCGTCCGGTACATCGACAGCGTGCGCTCGGCAATCTGGTGCTCGGCGCGCATCTCGCCGTCGGGACCGCGCTGCTCCTGCGCCCAGAACCACGCCCGGACCAGGTCCTCCACCGTCTTGACGTGGCTGCCGTCCTCCGCGATCGCAGCGGGGTCGATGCCGCGGTACGCCATGACCAGCGCGTCGGAGACGTCCTCAACCGCCAGCCGCCCCAGCGAGCGGAACCGCCAATCCCCGGTCGTCGGGTCCTTGAACCGCATCCGCCACGACCAGACATCGTGCCGCTTCCCGGGCTCCTTCTTCGGATACGCGATCGCGAGGGCCTTGCGGCCGACCTTCAGCTGAACGGGATCCGGGGTCTTCGCGGGCATCGGCACCTCCACCAAAGTGGACACAAATCCTGCCTCAATTGGGGCGGATCTGGGCCGATATTTGTGCCCACCTTGGCAGAAATGTTCTAGCCAGCCTCAAGCGGCGAAGTAGTGCAAATCACTCCGGTTCCGCCCAAACCGCAGTACCCCCCTGGGTTCTTGTGCAGGTACTGCTGGTGGTATTCCTCCCCGAAGAAGAAGGTCGGCGCGTCGATCACCTCGGTGGTGACGGCTCCGAAGCCCGCGTCCGCGAGGCGCTTGCCGTAGCTGACCTTGACCGCCTCGGCCGCGGCGCGCTGCTCCTCGTCGTAGACGTAGACGCCGCTACGGTACTGGGTCCCGCGGTCGTTCCCCTGGCGCATGCCCTGGGTCGGGTCGTGGTTCTCGAAGAACACCTTGAGGAGGTCCTCGAAGCTGATCTTGCTTGGGTCGAAGACCACCCGCACCACTTCGTTGTGGCCGGTGCGCCCCGAGCAGACCTCCTGGTAGGTGGGGTTCTCCGTGTATCCCGCCGCGTAGCCCACCGCGGTGCTGATGACGCCATCGGCCTTCCAGAAGAACCGCTCCGCACCCCAGAAACAGCCCATCCCGAACATCGCGAAGGCGTGGGGTTCAGCGAAGGGACCCTCCATGGGCGAGCCGAGCACGGCGTGCTTCGCGGGCGCGGCGATGGGGGTGGCGCGACCGGGCAGGGCGTCGGCGCGAGAAGGCATGCGGGACTTGCTTGTGAGGAAGGAGAACATGCAGAGGAGAATGGCTCCGCCTCACGACTCCGTCCAGGGTCAGCCGTGAGGCGGGCGTCCCCTTTTGCGCCGCGGGCCGCCCCGCGAAAGCCCCCTCGCTATCCTCGGCGCTCGTCACGACTGGGGAGGTCCACGATGAAGAAGCCGCTGTCCCTCGGGACCGCCCTGCGCCACCTCGACCCGCTGTCCGGTGAGGCCCTCGTGGCCTTGGCCCATCGCCTCTGCAACGCCGTCGCTGAAGCCGAAGCGCAAGGACTCGGAGTCGGCGTGCACGGCGGGCGCGTGGCCCTCACCCCGGACTCCTTCGCCGTCGAGCTCGACAGCACGTTGCGCATGCGCCCGGGCCAGCGCTCGAGCGACGACCGCCCCGGCTTTCGTACGTGGGCCGCGCCCGAGCAGCTGGGCCCCGACCGGGACGGCGACGTGCGCGCCTGGGTGTTCTCCGTCGCCGCCATCCTCTACGAGGCAGCCACCGGCGACGCGCTCTTCGAGGCGAACAGCCCGCCCGAGGCGGAGAGCCTGGTCACCGGCGACCTCGATGGGCACTACCTGCTCACGGGAGTGCGTGGCCGAATGAAGGGCGCCCACCCGGATCTGGCCGGGCCCGTCTTCACCGCCCTCGCCCCAGCCGCCGACGAGCGTCATGCCGACCCGCGCGTGATGGCGAGCACCTTGCCGGCCCCGTCCATCGATGGCGGCCGGGAGCTCGACACCTTGCTCCGCACCGCCGCCGAGCGCGCGACGCCCCCGGCTCCTCCGGCCCCGTCGGTCCCCATCGAGCCCGACCAGACCGAAGCCATGGGCGGCCAATCCCACGAAATCTCCCTCGCGCCTCGCGGGAGTCAACCGCGGGCCGGCGCCATGCCGTTCCCCGAGGATGACACCCCCGAGATCGTGGTCCCCACGCTTCGCTCAACCATGGAGCCACCTCCGGCCCAGAACTCCCGGGTACGCCTCAAGCGCCAGGTCCCGGAGAAGGTGCTCACCACGGGGCAGAAGATCGTGCGGTGGGGGCTCGTGCTCGTCCTCCTCTTCGGAGTCTTCGGGGGCACCCTCTATCTGGGTCTCTGGCCTGCCCTGCCCGCGGCCCTCTCGGGCGCAGTGGAGTCGGCCGCGTCTCCGGTCGGTGGAGTCCTTCCTCCCGCGATGAGCGACTCGGTGGCCTGGGCCTGGACCCACCGATCCGACCGCGCAGGTGCCTATGCCCTGTGGGACCGCGGCGTCGAGATGCTGCCCGAAGACAAGCGCACGAAGTACCGGCGCGCCGTGGACCCGCGCGCCGAGTTGACCTGGGCCGGGGAGCCCACCTGGGGAGGCATCGTCGGCCGCATCGAAGGCAGCCTCGAGCCGAGCGACGGAGACGCCGCGGTGGAGTTGAGCTTCAGCCACGGCGTCAGTTCGGCCCCCGCCACCGGGCGTCTCGAGTGGACGGCGACGCCCATCGCGGACCCCCGTCCGTCGGAAGTAGCAGCAGACATCGCCCGGGTGGAAGGCGCGGCGCCCACGGCCGCGACGGAGCCCGTGGAAGGCGAGGGCGCGACCCTCACGTTGCCTCCTGGCTTCTGGGACGTCGCCTTGCGCTACTCCGCGTCGGACCTCGCGGGTCCCTTCGAAGGAACCCTCGCGGGTCTGCGGGTCTCCCCCGGCCACGTCAGCCGGTACTCGGCGCCCGTGGAGGTGCCCGCCGGTCGCTTGAACCTGTCCGTCGAGTTCGTGGGAGGCTCCTCGGAGGGCACACCCGTGACCACCGTGACTCTGTACGCCCCCGCCGCGGGCGACGCGGTGCGCAAGGCCGAGCGCCTCGCGATGCAGACGGCTCTCGACGCCGGAGAGCCGTGGCACGCCTCGGTGGAGGCAGCCTCGGTCGAGGGGGCTGACGTCACCTGGTTCGGCGCCCTCCCGGAGCTGCCGGCCTTGCCGTCGGGGGCGGTCACCGCCCGCGTCGCCGTAGATGACGGAGTGCACCATCCCTCAGTGGCCTGGGTGCGCTCGGCCCCGGTTCCCGGCGGCGATCAAGAGGTCGCTCGGGCCGCCCGCGTCGAGCTCGACGAGCCCGTGGACCCCAAGGGCCCGGGCCTCCGCGTCCGCGCCACCAACTTGCAGCACGACGTGAGCCGACACACGACCGTCTACCTGTTCGCGGCCGGAACGGAGCGCGCGGTGGCCCAGGGCAGGGGCGGCCGCTACTTCACCGCCGAGCCCGGCACCTACGACCTCCGCCTCATCTACGAGCCCCCTGCCGCTGGCCTCGGAGTGAAGGGCGAGCAGTCCCTCCCGGGCTTCGTGGTGGCCGAAGAAGGCGTCAGCGACGCCACCGTGGACATCGGCTTCCCCGCCGCGTGGGTGCGCGTGGCGGTGATGGAGGACGGACACGACGTGTCCGAGGACGTAGCCGTGCGCATCATGCGGGCCGGCGTGGACCGCGTCGCCGGGCGCCCGGTGGTGGATGAGACCAGCGTCGGAGAGCACGTCCTCCCCGCGGACACCTACGATCTCTACATCTCCCGCAGCAAGGACGGCGCCAAGCCCCTCGACGCGGTGTTCCCGGGGATTCAGCTCGCCGCAGGCGACGTGTGGCAGCGGGAGCTCGACGTGGCCAAGCACCCCTGGAACGAGGAGCCTGCCGCCCCATGAAGCCCTTTGCTCTGCAGGTCCCTGACGAGGCGCGCCCCCGGTCTGCGTTCGTACTGCACGGGATCCTGGGCAACCACACGAACTGGCGCAGCTTCGCTCGCCGGCTGGCCCAGGATCTGCCCCAGTGGCAGTTCCACCTCGTCGATCTGCGCAACCACGGCAAGACCGGCTCAGTCCCCGGACCGCAAAGCCTCGCCGCCGTCGCGGATGACCTGGAGCAGCTCGCGGTGGACGTCGGCGCCCCGGAGGTCGTCGTGGGCCACAGCTTCGGCGGGAAGGTCGCCCTCGAGTACGCGGCCCGTCGCCCAGCGAGTCTGCGTCAGGCCTGGGTTCTCGATGCCACTCCTCACGCTGTGCCCGGAGGCCCCGGAGACGACCACGAGGTGGCGCGAGTCATCTCGGCCCTACGCGCCGTCCCCCAGCCTCTGGCGCGGCGCGCCGACGTGATGGGCGAGCTGGCCGCCCGCGGGATGGGGGAGATGATCCAGAAGTGGATGACCACCAACCTGCGTCGAGACGGGGACGGGTACGTGTGGACCTTCGACCTCGATGGAGCCGAAGCCATGCTGGACGACTACTTCCGCCGAGATTTGTGGGGCCCCCTGGAGACGGCTTCGCCCGAGGCACCGGCCATCCACCTCGTGCGCGCCGGGGCCTCGGACCGCTGGACCCCCGACCTCATCGAGCGTCTGCACGGGCTGCCCCCGACCGCGGCCGGCACCCACCACCTCCTTGAGGACGCCGGCCACTGGCTGCACGTCGACGCGCCCGAGCGGCTACGCCAACTGCTGGTCGATCACTGGCCAGGAGGACCCGCGTCCTGACCGAAAGACGAGCTTGACCCTGCCCTTCCCCATCTCACGTTGAGGCCCATGCCTGCACCATTGGATGTCCTCGTCGTCTCGGACGACCCCCTCGCGCGCGGGGGGCTGCTTGCCCTCCTCGGCGCCGATCCCACCGTCACGGTGCTCGCCGCCTCGGGCACGGACGATGTAGACCCCACCGTCATCGTCGACGTCATCCTCTGGGACCTCGGCCCCAGCCCTGACCAGGCCGGCGAGCCAGAGACCGTGGGGGCGCGCCCCACCCTGGCCCTCGTGGGAGACCCGGCGGGAGCCCGCACTGCTCGATCTGCGGGAGCCACGGGAATTCTCGGCCGCGCCCTCGACCAGGAGAAGCTCGTGGCAGGGCTGCACGCCGTCGCAGCTGGCCTCGTGGTCGTGACCTCGGAGCTCGCGGACGTCGCCCTGGGAGAACAGCGGGAAGTAGACGACGCCGGCCTCGAGCCCCTCACCGGGCGAGAGCAGGAGGTCCTGGCCTTGCTGGCCGAGGGCCTCGCAAACCGCGACGTCGCCCTGGCCCTCGCCATCTCCGAGTCCACCGCGAAGTTCCACGTGCGCAGCATCCTGAGCAAGCTCGGAGCAGCCACGCGAACCGAAGCCGTCGTGCGGGCCATGCGCGCCGGACTGCTGGAGCTGTGATGCGCCCCCTCCCTGCTGCTCTCTCCCCCGTCCCAACGGACAGGCGGTGTTCCCCGAACGGCGCGTGGGACTCCTCTCCCGTGCCCCATAGGGTCTTGTCATGACGAGCCAACACACTCTCTCTTCCCTCTCCGACTCTCTCGCCGACGCTGTCGAGGCTGCCACCAAGGGGGTCGTGCGGATTCGCAGCGGCCGCCGGGTCGCCACGGGCGTCGCCTGGTCCGTGGACGGGCAGATCGTCACCGTCGCCGGGGCCGTGGGTCGCAACCAGACCGCATCCGTCACCCTGCCCACGGGCATGGAGGTAGAGGCCACCGTCAAGGGCATCGACCCTGCGCTGGACATCGCGTTGCTGCACGTGGACTCGGATCTGACCCCCATCGAGCGGGTCGATGGCAGCGACTTGCGGGTGGGCTCCATCGCCCTCGTGGTCGGCCGCCCCGGCCGCTCGGTGCGCGCCGCTCTCGGCCTCGTGTCGGGACGCTCGGATGAGGCGTGGACGACACCCATGGGCGCCAAGGTCGACCGCTTCATCGACGTCGACAGCTCGCTGCCGCCGGGGTTCGGTGGCGGTGCGTTGGTGGACAGCGACGGATACATCGTCGGGATGAACAGCCGCGGCCTCGTGCGCGGCGGAACCACGATCCCGTCGGACACGGTGGAGCGCGCCGTGCAGCAGCTCGCCGAGCACGGCACCCGGGCCCGAGGTTGGCTGGGCGTGCGCTTCGAGGCAGTGACCCTCGAGGGCGAGGACGCAACGGCCGCAGACGCCGGCGCAGGCCTGCTCGTCCGCAAGGCCGCGGAGTCCTCCCCCGCGAGCGAGGCGGGCGTCCGCATCGGTGATGTGCTCTTGAGCCTCGACGGCAAGCCGCTGGGAACCTGGCGGGAGCTGGCTCAGGCCCTCGCCGGAGCCGCGGGTCGACCTCAGCCGCTGCGCGTCCTCCGGGGCGGCGCCGCCGTCGAGTTGACCGTCACGCCCAGCGAGAAGCGCGGCCTGCGCTGCTAGCAGGCTGCCCTGGCGGCCAGCGGCCAATGAGGCTGCCATTGGCGGCCTCGTGGACTGAAGCAGCGGTCAGTTCGTCACGGACGGGCACCAGATCGGGATGACATTGGGGCTCAGGGTCACCTGACCCCCCGCCAGACTTCCGATGGTCACGGTGCCCCAGGCGCGGGTGCCGTCGTCGCCATCCATCTGCACCACGGCGGTGTCGCCCCCGGCTGCGTTGGTCTGGTGGAAGTTGCCGCCAGCGACGTTGTTCTGCAGGGTCATGCTCGCGCCCTGGGTCTCGTCGTAGATGCCGACGCCGTCGTAGCTGCCATCCACCGAGATGCGAACCACCCACTGCCCGGCGGACATCTGCTGCCGGAAGTTCGAGGACCCCGCGAAGTTCTGGCACCCCCCGTCCATCTCCACCGTGACGGTCTCGTTGTCGAGACCCGAGACATCGATGGTGAAGGGGAACGGACTGGCGGGGAACGTGGCCACCGTGGTGTCGTCATCGTCACCGACCGCCGAGTCGTCGTCGTCGTCGTTGGCGGTCGAGTCGTCGTCATCACCGCGGACGGTGCAGCCTCCGAGGGAGAGGGCGAGAATCGCGGCGAGCAGCAGGCGCAGGTTCGTCATGGAGGGACTGTAGATCAGTCGCCCACCCGTGGGATGGCGATGCTCAGGCGGCGGGCTCGGCGCTAAATTAGTCTCCTCTGCATGACGCGCACGTCTCCCCTCCTCACCCTGCTTCTTCTCCTGGGTCTCGGCTGTCCGTCGGGTCAGCCCAACGACGACGACGCCACCGGCGACGATGATGACGCGACCGCCGACGACGACGACGACGACGACGACGACGACGACGACGGCGCCCCCACGCTGGACGAGCAGCTCGCCGCCCTCATCGCGACCTTGGACGACCCACCGGCCGCTCTCGACCCGGTCACGGTGGACCCTGCCTTGTGGGCCCTCGGTCAGGCGCTCTTCTTCGACCCGATCCTGTCGGGGAACAAGGACGTCGCGTGCGCCACGTGCCACCACCCCATGCACGGCACGTCCGATGGACTGCACATCACCTTGGGAACCGGCGCCACGGGGCGCGGACCGGAGCGGGCGGACGCGCCCCACCGACCCTACGTGCCCCGCCACTCCATCGACTTGTTCAACCGCGGGGACGCCTCGGTCCACACCCTCTTCTGGGACGGGAAGGTCGAGGAGCTCGAGGACGGATCCATCTTCACCCCGGCGGGCACCGACCCCTTGCCGGGCATCGATGGAGTCCTGGCGGCCCAGGCAATGATCCCGGTCCTCGACCCTCTCGAGATGCGCGGCGTGCCCGGGGACTTGGCGATCGACGGCACCACCAACGAGATCGCCGCGATCCCCATGAACGAGCACACGACGGCCTGGGCGGCGCTCATGGACCGGCTCCTCGCCATCTCTGAGTACGTGGACCTCTTCGAGGCTGCCTTCCCCCTGCTCGCCGAGCAGGACCTTACGTTCGCCCACGCGGCCAACGCCATCGCGGCCTACGAAGCCCAGACCTACTCGTTCACGAACTCGCCCTGGGACCAGTACCTGCGTGGCGACACGTCTGCCCTCGGGGACGACCAGAAGCTCGGCGCCCTGCTGTTCTTCGGCAACGCTGGCTGCGGCAACTGCCACTCCGGCGCGCTGCTGTCCGACCAGCTCTTCCACGCCACCGGGGTGCCGCAGCTGGGCCCCGGAAAGCAGCCTGCGGCGCCATTCGACTGGGGCCGTGAGTTCCTCACGAGCGAGGCCGCCGATCACTTCGCGTTCCGCACCCCTCCCCTGCGCAACCTGACACTGTCTGCGCCCTACATGCACGACGGCAGCCTGACGACGCTCGAACATGTGGTGGTGCACTACTCCGATCCTCGGCGCACCGCGGAGGTGTTCGACGTGAACTTGCTGCATCCGGATCTGCAGGGGACGCTGCAGCAAGACCCGGCCCACATCGCAGACCTCGTCGCCTCCCTGTCATCGGAGCTTCCCCTCGACGACCAGGGCGGGCTGACCATCGGTCTGAACAATCTGCGCTCGTTCCTCGTCTCCCTGACGGACCCGGCGGCCGAGAGCCTGCCCGACACCCTCCCGCAGAGCGTTCCTTCGGGCCTGGCCGTGCCCTGAGGGCTGCTACGTGAAGGACGTGGCCGTCTGGGCGACGGGCCTCGACCCGGACATCAAGGAGTAGCGTCCTCGACGGCAGGCACCTCCTCGGCGGCGGGCTCCTCCTCGACGGCGGGCTCCTCCTCGACGGCGGGCTCCTCCTCGACGGCGGGCTCCTCCTCGACGGCGGGCTCCTCCTCGACGGCGGGCTCCTCCTCGACGGCGGGCTCCTCCTCGACGG
>JAGSHC010000280.1 GCA_023954745.1 Deltaproteobacteria bacterium
CTCGGCGCACAGGCGCTCGGCCTCGGCGTGGGCTTCGAGGTCGCCAGCGAGCACGCAAGCGGACAGGGCCAGACGAGAGCCCGGCGCCAGCGCGCCAGCGGCTCCGACGAGCAGGGCGCGCGCTGCGTCCGCGTCTCCCTGCTCACTGCGAGCCTGGGCCCGCAGGAGATCGAGTGCGGCGCTCGCTCCCCAGCGGGCCTCCATGCGATCGAGCTCCTTCAGCGCATCCGCCGGCTGCTCCGCCGCCAACAGCTCGCGCACCGCCTCGGTCGCTTCGGCCCTGGGGTTGGCGCCATCCCCGCCCAGGTCGTTGAGCACGACGGCGGCGAACGCCCGCGACGCCCCCACATCGCGTGCCTCCACCGAGGGCACGAGCCCCGCCAGCCGCGCGGCGCTGTCGTGGTCGGGCTCGAGACTCACGCACGCGGCGATGTCCGCCCGCGCTGCCTCCCCCCTCTGAGCACGCGCATGCACAAACGCCCGCCCCAGCAAGGGAGGACAGCCCGACATGTCACGGCTGAGAGCCACGGCTCGATCACACGGAGTCGCCGAGCCATCTCCAAAGCCCGAGAGCACACACAGGCCCAGCTGCACCCGCGGAGAGTCGCCCCGAACAGCCTCCGCCGCGTGCAACTCCAGCCGGGCACGGTCGAGATCGCCGAGATGGATCGCTGCGTACCCCGCCAGCAGCCTGGCGGAGAGTCCCGGAGTGCGGGAGTCCGGGGACAGCGGCCCCGCATCGAGAATGCTCAGCGCACCGCCAGGGTCCCCCTGCCCCAGGGCCGCCCTGGCCTTCGACACGGCGCGGGGTTCTGGCTCCGCCCAGTGCGTGCGCGGGCCCCACACTCCCGCCGCCCATACGAGGGCCAGGAGTGTCACAACGAGGAGTTGGCGCGGGATCGACACGCCGCAAGCCTACAATGCATGCATGTCACCTCTCACCGAGCTGCGCGGCCGGCTTCCCCGCCGGGTCCGTCGACTTCGACGCTATGCCGGGCTGCTCAAGCCCGTGCTGCGCAGCAACTTGGGGCGGCTCGACGCCCCTTGGAAGCTGACGCTCGCGACGACCTACGTGTGCAACCACAAGTGCAACCACTGTGGGATCTGGACCCGGAGACCCAAGGGCGAGATGGAGACGGCGGACTTCGAGGCGTTGTTCGCAGCCAATCCCAGCGTGCGCTGGCTCGACCTGACCGGAGGCGAGCCCACGGCGCGCTCCGACCTCCCCGCCATCGTGCAGGCCGCCGGCCGACACCTGCCAGACCTGCTGGTCCTGCACTTCCCCACGAACGGCACCTTGCCCGCGAAGGCCGTGCACGCAGCCCGCGCGGCAGTGGACGCGACGGCGGCGGCGGTCATCGTCACCGTCTCGCTCGATGGCCCCCGCGCGGTGCACGACGCCATCCGGGGCGTCGACGGCGCCTGGCGCAGCGCCCTGGAGACCTTTGCGGCGCTGCGCGACCTCCCGGGCGTGGAGGTCGTTCTCGGGATGACCCTCACCCCCGACAACGCCGGCACCATCGAGCAGACCTACGACGAGGCGCGCGACCACCTGGGCGGCCTCGACCGGGACTGCTTTCACTTCAACGTCGCCCAGCGCTCGGCGCACTTCTACGGCAACGAGAGCATGGAGATGGCGGACCACGGCTCGGTGCTGGATGCCCTCCGCCGCGCCGACGCGTCCTTCCCTTCGTCTCCCAGGGCCCTGATGGAGCGGGCCTACCGCGGGCTCGTGCCCCGCTTCCTGCGCGACGGGCGCTCTCCGGTGACCTGCCAATCCCTGAGCGCATCCTGCTTCGTGGACCCCTGGGGCACCGTCTACCCGTGCATCACCGAGGACCGCCCCCTGGCGAAGCTCCAGGACCACGACTGGTCCCTGGCCTCGGTCTGGCGAGCCACCCACGAGGCGGCGGCCGACATGGCCGCAGGGCGATGCGACGGCTGCTGGACCCCCTGCGAGGCGTATCAATCGCTGCTGGGCGCCTTGCCCGCGGCGGGGTCCGCGGCGGTGCGTGGGATGTCCTAGGGGGCGCGCTCGCGCTCCACGCCAGGGGAACGAGTCCCAGCAGCCCTCAGCCCACGAGTCGGACTACTTGGCGCGGTACGCCTTGAGGGCCGCCACGACCGCCTCGTAGAGATCGACGCCCACCTGCTCCTTGAACTGCTCGTGCACGGGGAGGACCGCGGTGCGGAACTCCTCGACCTGCGCAGGGGTCGGCTTCACCACCTCGACGCCCATCTCACCGAAGAGCGACTGGAGCTCGTCCTCGAGGGCGCGCACGCCGTCGCGGCCCATCTTCGTCTCCTTGGCGACGTCGCCAATGACGATCTTCTGGAGATCCTCCGGGAGAGACTCGAGGAACTCGCGGCTGTAGATGATGGCCGCCGGCTGGTAGATGTGCTTCGTGAGTGTGTAGAACTTCGTGGGCTCGAACCAGCCCGACGCCTGCCCGAAGAGGGTGGTGTTGTCGAAGCCGTCCACCGTGCCGCGGTTCAGACCGTCGAGCACCTCGAGGGTGGGCAGCGGCACCGCCTGCACGCCCATGGCCTTGTACATGGCCTTGTGGACCTCGGACTCCTGGACGCGCATCTTGTGCTTGCGCAGGCCCTCGAGGGACGTCGCCGCCTCGTTCTTCGTGTAGAAGCTGCGCCAGCCGTTCTCGGCCCAGTAGGCGAGCACGAGGCCGCGACGCTTCATCTTCTTCGCCATGGGGTCGAAGAGCACGGTGTCGAGGATGTGATCGACCTCGGCGTTGTCGTTGAAGAGGAACGGGAACTCGGGGAGCTGGAGCGCCGGCACGTTGGCGCCGGTGGCCACGGCCGCCGTCGAGAAGCCGCCAGCCTGAAGCCGCCCGCCTTCGACGATGTCCTGCACCATCTCCACCTCGCCGCCCATGACGGAGCCGAGGAAGAGCTTCACCACGATGCGACCCTCGGACTCGGTCTCGATGCGCTTCTTGATGTCCTGCAGCTGCTTCGCCCAGGGAGTGCCCTCGGGTGCGGCAGTGCCGAAGTTGATCTCGTACTTGGCTTGCGCCGAAGCGGTGCTGGGCAGCGCCACAGCGGTGGCCGCGAGGGCAGCGCTGAGGACGGCGGAGAGGGCGAAGCGACGGGTCTTCATGTAGGCGGCTCCTGAGGCAGATTCGGTCCCACCGGCAGGACCGGAGCGGCGTCGCTCTCGGGTCCCGTGGCGCCGGCCACTGTACAGAAGTCGCCGCCGGGGGAAAGTCTCTACTGAGCGGGGCGGCGCAGCAGCATCCCCTGGTTGGCCCGGGCCACCTCGACGAAGCCGGCGGCACGAATCTCGTCCTCGAAGGCCTCGCCCACCATGAGGAACGCGACGTCGGCGCGGGCGTAGAGCCCATGCCGGCTGTCTCGGAAGTCCGAGGTGCAGAACACCTCCTGCCGCGGCGGAACGAGAGGGAGCAGCCAGCCCGAGGCCAAGACCACCTCGTCGGGGGCGATCTGCTTGACGAGCTCCCACTCGGGAGCCGCGTCGTGGTCTGCGATCTCCAGAGCCTCCCGCACCGACACCGGCCCCGGCGGCAGCAGGGCGTGGACCACCAGCAAGACCGCAGCACCGCCAAGAGCAAGGCGTCTTCCGCCCACCCGGCCAAGCGCCAGGGGAACCAGGGCCACGTACAGCCCCACGAGCGCGGCGTAGTAGTGGACCTGACCAGGGTTCACCACTCCGGCGTGCACGCAGGCGCCGACCCAGAAGGCCCCTACTCCCAGGACCGCCCACGGGCGGAGGCCAAGAAGCAGCGGCACGAGACCGCCCAGAGCGAGCAGGCGCAGCAGCAGGCGCGGCGGTTGCGTGTGCTCTCCCCTCACGTCGGCCAGCAACATGGACAACATCTTCAGCGGCACCTCAGCGGGAGGGACGTCGAATCCCGCGAAGCCGGTAAAGGAGCCTGGCTGGAGGAGGTCGGCCCGCCACATGGTGATGCCCTGCCAAAGCAACGCGGGCAGCGCCACGGCGCACACCGGCACGGTCCAGTGCTCGCGCCAGGACCCTCCGGCTCGGGCCGCCCGCTCCGTGACGAGGAGGGGGAGCAGCGCGATCAGCAGTGGCGCGACCTCTTCCCGCACGGCGCACGTGACCACGGTGGCCGCGAAGGCCGCCGTCCACGGCCCAAAGACCGCGGCGAACACCGTCGCCGGCACGAGCACGAGTGCAGGAGCGAGCAGGCGGAAGTCTCCCACCCCGATCGCGAGGAAGCCCGGCACCGAGACCGCGGCCACCAGCAGCGCGAGGGCCGCCATCCGGTCGCGTGTGCAGCGCCAGCAGAAGGCAAAGAGGGGGAGCACGCCCGCGCCGATGCACGCCGCTTGCATCGCCAACAACGTGCTGAGCTGGGGTCGAAGGGCGAGCCCAGGGACGAACATGGAGACGATGGGCGAGTGATGGCGCCCTCCATAGGTACCGTCTCCCGCCTCGTCCCAAAAGATGGTGCGCGCCGCGAAGGGGTCGGTGGCCCCCTGCCAGATTCGTTGGAGGAAATAGCCCCCGTCGATGCCCCAAGCCCACTGCAATTGCATGGCTCGTCCCATGGCACCTCGCCACACGACCACGGCCACCAGGAGCGCGACGACGACCGCGCCGAGCCACGCGAGGCCTGGGGAGGAGGGTTCGCTGCTTTCGTCTGAGGAGACCATCAACGCACAACCATAGTCTGTGTGGACCCCTCGCCCGGCTGGCGCGGGGTCGTCCCCCCTGCTTCAATGGGCATGTTGCTGGGCGCTTTCTGGAGGGGTCGTTGAAGCTGACATTCTGGGGCAGTCGTGGGTCCATCGCCCGCGCTGGCCGTGACACGGTCCGCTACGGCGGGAACACCTCCTGCGTGACGATCGAGTCGTCGTCCGGCGCGCTGATCGTGCTCGATTGTGGAACCGGCGGCTTCGGCCTCGCCCGGCACCTCATGGAGACCGGCGGCGCGAAGCGCGGTCATCTGCTCTTCGGGCACACCCACTGGGACCACATCCAGGGTCTGCCCTTCTTCGGGCCCATGTTCGAGCGCGGGAACAAGTGGGACGTCTATGGCCCTCGCGGCATCGGCCGCACCATGCGCGACCTCCTCGCCGGCCAGATGCAGTACGAGTACTTCCCGGTGGAGCTGTCCGACCTCGGCGCGGACATGAACTACCACGACCTCCTCGAAGGCTCCTTCGACATCGAGGACATCAAGGTCACGGCGCAGTACCTCAATCACCCGGCGCTCACCCTGGCCTACAAGCTCGAGGTGGACGGGGTCACAGTGGTCTACTCGACGGACCACGAACCTCGCTCCGCACTGCTCGCCATGGGCAAGAAGGTCCCGGCCGCTGGGGAAGACGAGCGGCACGCGCGCTTCCTCGAGGACGCAGACCTCGTCATTCACGACGCCCAGTACCTCGCCGAGGAGTACGAGCAGCGCCGCGGCTGGGGACACAGCACCGTGGAGTACGTGGTGGACACCGCCGAGGCGGTCAACGTGCGGAGCCTCGCTCTCTTCCACCACGACCCCTCCCGCACCGACGAAGACATAGACGTCATCGTGAAGAACGCCCGCGCCCGGCTGCAGGCGCAGAGCGACACCTCGGTGTTCGCGGCCGCCGAGGGCCAGGTCATCGAGATGACCCCACGCCCCCGCAAGACGGAGCCCCCGAGGCCCCACGAGGTCTCTGCTCTCTCGATGCCGAACCAGGTGGTCGAGGCGGGCTCGGTGGTGGCCTTCGTGCCCCAGGCCGAAATGCTGTCGCGGATTGGGGAGGCCCTGCGGTCCGAATCCTTGGACTACACCCTCGTCGACCGACGCCAGGACGTGCTCGCCGAGGTGCTCGACACCAACCCATCCCTGGTCGTCCTCGGCTGGACCGGCGCAGAGACCCTGACCCTCGCCCGAGAGCTCTTCAACAGCAGGAACGGCGACCTCCCCCCGGTCATCGTCTGCGTGGCCGAGTCCGAGGACCCGGTCATGATCGGACAGGGCCCGGGAATGGGCATCCGCGACTGGATGTACGCGCCGTTCAGCAGCATCTACGCCCGAACCTGGCTGAGGTCGTGGCTGCTCCGCACGTCGTTCAAGTGGCGCCCGGCGACCCTGCCACCCGACGAGATCGAGCGCCTCCGGGCGCTGGAGTCGCTCAACCTGCTCGACACGCCACCGGAAGAGCGGTTCGACCGCACGACACGCATCGCGTCAGCCCTCTTCGACGCTCCCATCGCGCTCATCAGCCTCATCGACAGCGACCGCCAGTGGTTCAAGTCGAGCCACGGGATGGAGGTGCAGGAGACCCCGCGCGAGGTGGCGTTCTGCGCTCACACCATCCTCGACGACCAGCTGATGGAGGTCCCGGACACCCTCCAGGACGAACGCTTCGCCGACAACCCCGCCGTCGCAGGGGAGCCTCGCGTGCGCTTCTACGCCGGCGTCCCGCTCAAGTCGCCCAGCGGGCACCGGGTGGGCAGCCTCTGCGTGCTCGACAACCGCCCGCGGACCCTCACCGACGCGCAGCGCCAACTCCTTCGGGATCTCGGGCAGCTGGTCGAGGTGGAGCTCGGCTTCGCCGGCGAAGGAACGGTCGAGACGCACCCGCCCAGCTCCGGCGAGTGATCCGAGGGCGCTGCTCCGCGCCCGCGCAATCGCCCGTGAGGGCGGGACGGCGACTGGGATTGGTCGCTTCGGCGAGCGGGATAGGGCATCCGAGAGCCGGAGCGGACGGTATCCAGGCGCTGTAACCGGCCCTCGGGCCGACGGGAGCCAATGCGCTACGGGCCCCTAGGGGGGGAGGTCCGGCGCGAGCGGCCCATCAACCCGTGTTGTACCGTCCGGCCCCCCTTCCGTAACGGAGCGTCACCGTGGCCGATTTTGTCTTTCAGATCCACGACCTCGAGAAGGCGACCCCCCAGGGGCGCAAGATCCTCAAGGACATCAACCTCTCGTTCTTCCCTGGTGCGAAGATCGGAGTCCTCGGGCTCAACGGGTCCGGCAAGTCGACGCTGCTGAAGATCATGTCCGGCCAGGACACGGACTACTCGGGCACGGCGAGGCCCATGGCCGGCATCAAGATCGGCTACCTCGAGCAGGAGCCCGACCTCGACCCCAACAAGAACGTGCGTGAGAACATCGAGGAGGGAGTGGCAGACAGCCGCGCCATCCTCGCCGAGTTCGACGCCGTGAACATGAAGTTCGCCGAGCCCATGTCCGACGACGAGATGAACGCGCTCATCGAACGTCAGGGCGAGCTCCAGGACCTCATCGACAGCAAGAACCTGTGGGAGCTCGACCGCGAGGTCGGCGTGGCGATGTCCGCCCTCGGCGTACCCCCTGACGACGCCGACGTCTCCAAGATCTCCGGTGGTGAGCGTCGCCGCGTCGCCCTGTGCCGGCTGCTCCTCAGCAAGCCCGACATGCTGCTGCTCGACGAGCCCACCAACCACCTCGACGCCGACAGCGTCGCGTGGCTCGAGCGCTTCCTGCACGACTTCCCCGGCACCGTCGTCGCGGTCACTCACGACCGCTACTTCCTCGACAACGTCGCGGGCTGGATCCTCGAGCTCGACCGAGGGCAAGGAATCCCCTGGAAGGGCAACTACACCTCCTGGCTCGACCAGAAGGACAAGCGGCTCAAGCAGGAGGGTCGCGAGAAGTCCCGGCGCCAGCGCCAGATCAGCCACGAGCTCGACTGGGTCCGCAAGTCCCAGAAGGCCAGCCAGAAGAAGGGCAAGGCCCGGATGCGCCGCTACGAGGAGCTGCTCGCTCAGGACACGATGGACGGCTACGAG
>JAGSHC010000089.1 GCA_023954745.1 Deltaproteobacteria bacterium
CCACGCCCGAGCCCACGCCCGAGCCCACGCCCGAGCCCGCCCCGGCTCCGAAGCCCGACCCGACGCCGGCTCCCGCCGCCGATCCGACGCCCGAGCCGACAACGCCGGCGGCAGGCATGTCGTACGAGCGCGACTTCCTCTCCAGCCTCGCGGGGAAGGCCGGGAGCGGAGGTCTGAGCCAGGAAGAGGTGAACCACCTCCAGGCGGCGCCCACCAACGACCAGAACTTCAGCCGCGCCATGGCCCTGGTGGCCGCTCACTACGAGGCGAAGCGCGACTACAAGAACCACTGCACCGCGGTGAACAAGGTGCTCGCCATCTCTCGCTGGAAGTACACCCCGGATTGGAACCTCGAGGCCGCGAAGTGCCGGCTGCGGAATGCCGACCTCAACGGCGCGGTGCGCGCAGCTGAGACCGCCATCTCGGGTCAGATGGACCTCGCCTCCGCGAGTCGCACGAAGCGCGTCCTGCTCGCCTACCAGATCAAGGCCCGCGCGCGCACAGCCCAGTACGAGGCGGACAGCAAGAAGAACGCAGGCTTCGGTGACGTTCGCCTCCTGAACACCGCCATCTCGGCGTGGAAGGAAGTGCAGAACTACGCCGCTGGCACCGGGCAGAGCTCGGCCAGCACCGCCGCCGACCGCGAGATTGATGACCTCGAGGCTCGTCGCCCCGCCGAGGACTAGGTCAGCGGTCGGTCACCACGCGCTTCGGCGTGCGGCGCCTGTTTTGCAATGGGTTGCACACTCGCTCCGTAGACGGTTCGTGGGTGCCTCCCGTCGCACCTTTGGAGACCGACCATGTCGCTTCTGATCTCGCTCGCCGTCTACACCGCCGTCTGCATGTTCGCGTCTCAGGCGCTGCCTGGAGTGAGGCTCGAGAAGGGCGCTGGACCCGCCATCGGGCTCGCCCTCGTGTTTGCGGTGCTGAACGTGCTGATCGGCTGGATCATCACGCTCGTCCTCGGGGTGGCGGCCACGGCCTTCACCGTGCTGACGCTGGGACTCGGCTTCCCTGTCTTCTTCCTCGTGGGAACGACCGCCAACGCAGTGCTCCTGCGCTTCGCGGACTCGCTGCTCCCCGGCTTTTCCCTCGACGGATGGGCGCCTGCCTTCGTGATGGGCTTCCTCTTCGCTGTCGCCGGCTGGGGCCTCGGCGCCGCCGGCATCTGACCGCGCCCCCGAGGCTCGATTACTCGATGCTCTCGATGAGCTTGCGGTAGCCGTCGTATCGGGCAGCTGACAGCTCGCCTTCGTCCACCGCGTCGCGCACCGCACAGCCGTCCTCGTTGAGGTGCAGGCAGTCGCCGTACTCGCACCCCGGCGCAAGTTCCGCGAGCTCAGGGAAGTGGACAGCGACGTCTTCACGCTGAAGATCGACGAGCCCGATGGCCCGAATCCCGGGTGTGTCGACGACCCAGCCGCCCGTGGGGAGCTCCAGGAGCTGCGCGATGGACGTCGTGTGCTTGCCCCGCGCACGTCCGCCGCTCATCGACAGCGTGCCGGTCTTCGGAGCGCCCGCGAGGCCCAGCGCCTGGCATAGCGCGGACTTCCCCACGCCAGAGTGCCCCGCGAAGGCAGTGACTCGGCCCTTGAGGGCGGCCCGCAGCTCGTCGAGCCCTTCACCGCTCTCCGCCGACGTCGGGACCACCAGGACACCGAGCTCGCGGTAGGGCGCCAGCACGTCCCAACCGGGGTCGTCCATGGGGGCCAGGTCGATCTTGGTCAGGACGAGAATCGGCTCGATGCCCAGAGTGGACGCCAGCAGGAGATAGCGATCCAACGCGCCCGTGCGCAGCGGGGGCTCATGCAGGGCGGCGGTGATGGCGAGGCGCTGGAGGTTCGCCGCAATGACGTGCCCCGAGTGGTCTTCTTCCGAGCGCGTCCGGCGCAGCTCCGTCTCCCGATCCGCCCGGGCCATGACGACCCGGTCGTTCACGCTGGCGTTGCCGTCGGTCCACACACGGTCGCCCACACAGAGGCCAAAGAGCTTGTGCACCTTTGGGTGCAGCAGACAGAACCCCACCTGCCCGTCCTCGAACTGAATGTCCGCGTGGGAGCCGTACATGCACAGCACGAGCCCCTCCGTGGGTCGGTCCGCATAGGCCGCCCGGAGCTTGGTCCGCGCGCGGGCGTCACGCTCACCCTGCTCCCGGCGCCGCGCCTCGGCCTTCCCCTCCCGACTGGAGGCGCGGCCACGGCCACTGCGGCCACTGCGGCCGCCAGAGCGCTTCGGAGGACCCTTCTGCCTCGGCATCAGGCGGACCCGTCCTGGCCGAGCTCCTCACGAGCTTGGAGCGGCCGGATCGGAACAATGAGCAGGGCAACGAGGATCTGAACCACCCCCGCGCCGGCGAAGAGCGTCGGGTAGCTGAGCATCTCGCCCACCTGGCCGCCGAGCATCTGCCCCAGGGAGCTCGAGAGGTTCGACAGCGCCATGTACGCCGTGAACTGGGTCGCCGCGATGGCGGGCAGGGAGAGGTCCATACACAGGGCGAAGAGCCCGCCAGCCATGATCGACATGAACAGCGGCTCTGCGAGCAGGAACCCCTTGGTCACCATCTTCACGTCCCAGTAGGGCTGCGCCGCGGCAAAGGCCAGATAGGAGACGCCCAGGAGCACCGATGCACCGATGACCACCGGCTTGCGACCGATCTTGTCCGCGAGCCAGCCACCGAAGATCGCTCCGCCCAGGCCCATCCCCAGTGCGGGGCCGCCGGCGAACTCGGCATATTCGGTGTCCCCCCAGCCGAGCTCCTGGACAAAGAAGACGGTAGCGATCACGCCAAGGCCCCCTGCCGCCATGGTGGCAACCAACGCGAACGCCGCGCCCAGGGCAGGAGAGCGCAGGCGGAAGACCTTCAGCAGCAGCTTCAGGAGGGCCGGGAGCGCCAGCGGCGTGTACGTGTCGCTCGGCGGCGCCTGGGGCCCCTCCGCAAAGTCGGGGCGCGGTCCGTCGTCTATCTCGTCCACCCGGAGGGGCTTTCCGAAGGGGAGCGTTCGGTCTCGCGGCCGCTCTCGGAGAAACAGCGGGAAGAGGAAGATGACCGCCAGGATGACGCCTTGCGCGAGGATGGCCCAGGTCAATGACGACGCAGCCATCACCTTGCTGAGCCCCGCACCGCCGAGGCCGCCCCCCAGGTACTTGCTGCCGTACATCAGGCCGTTGGCCGTGCCCCGCTCCTTCTCTTCGAGCAAGTCCACGGCGAGGGCGTCCACCGCCACGTCCTGCAAGGCAGCGAAGCAGTTGTGGAGGAAGAGCAGCCCCACGAGAACCTTGATGTTCCCCATCAGGTCCGGGACAGCGAGGATCCCGAGCACGGTGACGAACATGAGCCCCTGCGCCAACAGGATCCACGGTCGGCGGCGCCCGAAGGAAGGCGCTGTCCAGCGATCGATCACCGGGCCCCACAGGAACTTGATGGACCACGGCAGGGACGTGATTCCCAGCGCCGCGCCAAGCTCCGCCGTGCCCATCCCCTGCTCGGCGAACCACGCCGCGAGGGTGTAGGTGACGAAGCCCCACGGCAGCCCCTGCGCCAGGTAGAGCAGGCACAGGGTCAGGATGCGGAGGCGAGGACTCTCGGAGAGGGCGGGAAACACGGCGCGGAGACTACTCGCCCGGAGCCTCTGGCGGGGAAGCGACGGGCGGACCGACGTACCGAACCCGCGGCCGGAGGAGGAAGCCGGCGGCCTGCTGCTCCAATGCGTGGGCCATCCAGCCGGCCGCGCGCCCCACCGCGAAGAGCCCCAGGGATCCTCCCTCTTCGAGTCCCAGGGCCGCCGCCGCCGCCACCAGACCCAGATCCACGTTGGGCGCCTGATAGCCAGCGTCGCCTGCGGCGGCCGCGAGATCGCTCGCGGCCCGGACGATGGGACTCTCGCCACCGACGTCCGTCGCCATCGCGAGCAGCTGCGCGCACCGGGGGTCTCCCTCGGGGTAGAGCGGATGCCCAAAGCCTGGCAACGCCTCCCCCCGCGCGAGGCGCTCCCGCAGCGTGACCGCAGCGCCTCGGCGCTGGCACTCCTCCAGCAAGGCCTCCACGCGAGCCCCCGCGCCTCCGTGTCGCGGTCCCGACAGCGTGGCGAGACCCGCCACGACGCAGGCGTACAGGTCGGCCCCGGTGGACGCCGCCACCCGCGCCGCGAAGGTCGACGCATTCAGACCGTGGTCCGCAAGCAGCGTCAGGGCCGTGTCCAACGCGGGCCGCGGTGCGTTCTCAATCCCCGGGACCGCCGAGGCGAGGAGGGTGAGGATGCGTCGCACCCTTGGGATCTCCCGACCGGGGATGTGTCGATGAGCATCGTCCGCTCCCGCCGCGGTCATCGCGCCGAGCATGCGATCGAGCAGCCCCGACGACTGGCCGCCACGACGCTCCCTCAGCGTGCCTCCCCCGAAGAGATCCCAGGGCGCGTGCTCCACCCCCAGCAGCAGGTCCACGACCTCCTCGAACGGGACGCCATTCTCCGCGAGGGTCGTCGCGAGGCGCCCTCGATAGACGGGACCCCCGTCGGTGATGCCCCCCACTTCGGTGTCGATGACGGGCTGCCCCCAGCGCATGGCGTCGCCCGCGACGGCGCGGTGCCCACCGCGAGAGTCCTTGCGGTCCCGCAGGCGGACGAGGTCGGCGCGGGAGTAGCGACTTCCTCTTCCCTCTGGAGCTGGCACCCGGCGGACCAGGCCGCGGGAGACGTACGTGTACAGCGTCGCCGCCTTCACCCCCAGGAGCTCGGTGGCCTCCTTCGAGGAGAGCCAGTCCGCATCAGATTGATTCGTTGATCGAGATTGATCGAGTGTCGACATAAATCGAGTATATCAATCAACACCTCGAGCACTACATCGATGTCGATCAACCTCGATCAAGGAGGACCTCACCGGATCGAGGGGGGAGCTCTCGGCTGGACGCCGCATCACGCGGCCCGCATCGCCCTCGCCCGCGTGGCGGGCTGGACAGCGCACGTCGCCGAGCAGCAGCGCACGGGCCGACTCATCGCCCGAAGGCGCGCTACGTCGGCCCGCGCCCCTGATCAGGCGGGGGGGCTGCCCTCAGGCGGAGGGCTGCCCTCAGGCGGGGGGCTGCCCTCAGGCGGAGGGCTGCCCTCAGGCGGGGGGCTGCCCTCAGGCGGAGGGCTGCTCGCCGGGGGGGCCGCCAGCCTGGACGTCCGTGCCCATGTGGCACTTCTTGTACTTCTTGCCGCTGCCGCACCAGCACGGATCGTTGCGGCCGACCTTCTGGCCCTCGCGACGAATCGTGACCTGGGGACGCGCGGTGACGGGACGACCCTGCGGGCGTCCCCCACCGGCCTGGGGACGGTTCTGCGCCGCCTTGGCGGCGGCCATCGCGGCGGCGCCATCACCAGCCTTGCCGTGGCCCATCTTGTTGGCCTTCTCCACGGCGGCGGCGGCGCGATCGATCTCGCGCTGACGCTGCTCCTCGAGCAGAGCGACCTTCTCCTCCTCGGTGAGCTCCTTCTCCTTGTCCAGGTTCCCGAAGAGCTGCTCGATCACGCGCCGGTCGCGCAGGTCGAGCATCATCTGGAACATGTTGAAGCCCTCCTTCTTGTACTCGAGAAGCGGGTTGCGCTGGCCGTAGCCGCGCAGTCCGATGCCGGAGCGAAGGTGGCTCATGGCCTGGAGGTGGCTCTTCCACAGGTCATCGATGATGGTGAGCAGGAAGTAGCGCTCGCGGTATCGGGTGTTCTCCTCGCCGATCAGCGCTTCCTTTGAGTCGTACCAGGCGTGCACGATCTTCATGAGCTCGGCCACGATCTCCTCGTGGGGTACGTGATAGACGCGGTCCATCGAGAGCTCGAGTCCCGGCACCGGCAGGGTCATCTCCGCAGCCTTGTTGTAGGCCGGAACGTTGAGGTCCTCGGGCGGAGCCTTCAGCGGGAAGTTCGTCTCGACGAGCAGCAACAGCGCGTCGTGGACGATGTCCATCACCAGGTCGCGGGTGTCCTCGCCCTTGATGACGCGTCGGCGCATGCCGTAGACCGCGTCGCGCTGCTGGCTGTTCACCTCGTCGTACTCGAGCAGGTTCTTGCGGATGCCGAAGTTGCGGCCCTCCACCTTGCTCTGCGCATTCTCCACGGCGCGGCTGAGCCACGGGTGCTCCAACGGCACGCCGTCTTCCATGCCCATGCGCTCCATCAAGCCCTTGAGCTTGTCCGAGCCGAAGATGCGGAGCAGCTCGTCTTCCAACGACAGGAAGAAGCGACTGGCCCCCGGATCACCCTGGCGCCCGGCGCGACCGCGCAGCTGGTTGTCGATGCGGCGGGACTCGTGGCGCTCGGTGCCCACGACCATCAGGCCACCGGCCTCGAGGACGCGATGCTTCGCAGCCTTGCACTCGGTCTCGTGGCGCTCGATGTTGGCCGCGAGGCGCTTCTCGAACTCCTCCTGAGGCTCGGCGTCGGGGTCCCAGCGACCGACCTCCTCCTTCGCCATGAACTCTGCGTTGCCGCCGAGCAGGATGTCGGTGCCGCGGCCGGCCATGTTGGTGGAGATGGTCACCGTGCCGGGGACACCGGCCTGGGCAACGATTCCGGCTTCACGGCCGTGGTGCTTCGCGTTGAGCACGTTGTGCGGGACCTTCGCCGCCGAGAGCAGCTGGTGCACGATCTCGGACTTCTCGACGCTTGCCGTACCTACGAGCACCGGCTGCCCGCGCTCGCGCGCCGCCACGATCTCCTCGACCACGGCCTCGAACTTGTCCTGCTCCGTCTTGTAGACGACGTCTTCGAGATCGGCGCGGATGACGGGCTTGTTGGTGGGGATGACGGTGGTCTTCACCGAGTAGATCTTCTCGAACTCGGGCGCCTCGGTGTCCGCGGTCCCCGTCATGCCGGAGAGCTTCTCGTACTTCTGGAAGTACTTCTGGTAGGTGATCGTGGCGAGGGTCTCGGACTCGCGCTTCACGCGGACCTTCTCCTTTGCCTCGACCGCCTGGTGCAGCCCGTCGCTCCAACGACGTCCCTCCATCATGCGGCCCGTGAAGGGATCGATGATGGTCACTTCTTCGCCCACGATCGCGTAGTCGCGGTCCCGCTTGAACAAGGTGTGCGCCTTCAGCGCCTGGTTGACGTGGTGGAGCACCTCGATGTGCTGCGGGTCGTAGAGGTTCTCGATGTTCAGTCGCTCCTCGACGCGGCTGATGCCCTCGTCGGTGAGGGACGCCGAACGAGCCTCCTCGTCGAGCAGGTAGTCGATCTCCTGGCGCAGACCGGGGATCACCTTGTCGATGTCGTAGTACTTCTGAACATCCGCGTCGGCGGCGCCGGAGATGATGAGCGGCGTACGCGCCTCGTCGATGAGGATCGAGTCCACCTCATCGATGATGCAGAAGTAGTGCCCGCGCTGGACCATGTGCTCGATGGAGAGCTTCATGTTGTCGCGCAGGAAGTCGAAGCCGAACTCGTTGTTGGTGCCGTAAGTGATGTCCGCGGCGTAGCTCGCGCGTCGCTGCTCGTTCTTGAGCCCGTGCACGATGGTCCCGGTGCTGAGGCCCAGGAAGCGGTAGACCTGCCCCATCCACTCGGCGTCGCGAGAAGCCAGGTAGTCATTGACCGTGACGACATGCACGCCCTTGCCGGTGAGCCCATTGAGATAGGCCGGGAGCGTGGCGACGAGGGTCTTGCCCTCTCCGGTCTTCATCTCTCCGATGTGCCCTTGGTGGAGGATCATCCCCCCGATCATCTGCACGTCGTAGTGGCGCATCTCGAGGACGCGCTTCGCCGTCTCACGAACCACCGCGAATGCGTCGGGGAGGATGTCGTCGAGGGATGCGCCGTTGTCGAGCTTCGTCCGGAACTCCGGAGTCATCGCCTTCAGCTCCTCGTCGGTCGCCCCCGCGTAGGAAGCCTCCAGAGCGCTGATCCGCGCCACCGCCGGGCGGAGCTTCTTGATCTCGCGCTCGTGCTTCGAGCCGAACACCTTGTCCATCATCTTCTGGAGCATCGAAACTCTCTTTTCCTGCTGCCCGCGGGGCGCGCGTTGCGATAGCCCGGGCGTAGAGCGAGCGCAAACCTTAATCAGCCTCGGCCGCTCGGCAAGGTCGTGTAGCTTCTTCGGGTCTTCTACGCGCTACGAAAGGCCCCTCATGCTCCGGGTTTTCCTCCTCCTCCTCGTGCTCGCCTCCGCGCTGCTGGTTGCTCCTCCGGCCGAGGCCACGAGCGTGATCTTCCTCACGGACGCCGAGCAGGCGGCGTTCTCCGACGCCGTCGTACTCGGAACGGTCACCTCCCAGCGGGTGGAGACCCACGCGGCCTGGAACCGCCCCGTGACGATCTCCTCCTTCGCCGTGGAAGAGACGCTGCACGGCAAGGCGCCGGCCAGCATCGATGTTCAGCAGTTGAAGGGCACGGTCGGCGATGTCACCGTCGCCTTGCCAGGGAGCGCCAACCTGAAGGTCGGCGAGCGCGTCGTGCTGTTTCTCCACCTGGTCGACGGGCGCTGGTATCCGACAGCCCTCGAACAGAGCAAGTACGCGGTGAAGGAGGGCCGGCTCGGCCTGCTGCTGTCGAGACCTCCCCTGGAGGCCGACCTCTACGAGAAGTCCGCAGACGGAGCCTTGCGACGTATCGAGGAGCCCGCTCGCAAGCCCATCTACCGGCTGGATGACCTCAAGGAGGCCCTCACGCGCGTCAAGCAGGAGGCGCCCTGATGGCCCGCACGCTCCTCGCGCCCGCCCTCCTCGCCGCTGGCCTGTTCTGTGCGCTGACGCTGCCCTCCGGTGCCGTCGCCCAGCCCCAGCCCCTTCAGGTCTGCAACGGGAACTGGACCGCCTGGGCCTCGTCCAGCGTCGAGACCTTCTGGCAACAGTCCACGAGCTTCACGTCCAACGACCTGTCCAACACCCAGGTGGCGGCGATGATGAACGCCGCCTTCGAGGAGTGGGGTCGCCCAGGGTGCACCGACTTCGATGGAGCGCAGGGCTCCAACACCAGCGCATCGCCGATGGACACCAACGACAACGACCACACCGTGGGCTTCGTGAACAGCGGCTGGCCCTACGGCCCGTCGACGCTGGCTGTCACCACCCCGGTCTACAACACAGGCAACTGCGAGATCTTCCGGGCGGACATGGTGTTCAACGGCCAGGACCACGACTGGGTCGACGGATCGCCTGCCGAGTGGTGGCAGGCGGACTTCGAGTCGGTGGCGGCCCACGAGATCGGGCACTGGATCGGCTTCGACCACAACGGCTGGCCCGGCAGCTCGCTCAACCCGAGCTACAGCGGCGGAACCACCGAGCGCACCTTGACCTGCTCGGACACCGAGGGGGTCTGCGGTACCTACCCATCGGGAGGGACTTCGTGCAGCGCGGACCGCTACTGCGACTGCAACACCACGTGCGTGGGCGGCTTCTGTGGGGGGTCCCCCGGGGACGACGACGACGACGACGATGACGACGACGACGACGACGACGGCGCTCCCACGGGCACCTGCGGATCCGGGCCGCTCCAGAGCATCACCGAGCAGGAGCCCAACAACTGGCAGGGCGAGAACGACCTCAACTACTTCGAAGCCAGCGGTGCCGACCTCACCTTCTCGGGCAGCGTGAGTTGCGGCAACAACGGCAACGCGTACACCGGCGACGCCGACTGGCTGCTGCTCGACTTCCCTTGCACGGGGGACGCGCAGTTCACGATGGACTGGTCTTCGAACTCGCTGGTCGACTTCTACGTCTGGGGCACCGATGGCGAGAACCCCATCGCCGGCTTCGTCTCGGAGACGGTGGATCCTCCCGTGACCGACGACGCGAGCGCCGGTGGGCGGCTGTACGTCCTCGTCGCCTGCTGGGATGGAGCCGAGGCTGACTACGAGCTGAACATCGACTGGTCTCCATTCGGAGAGAGCGGGGACGATGACGACGCGACGACCCCCGCACCCGATGACGACGACGCCACCTCAAACGACGATGACGCCAGTGACGACGACGACGACGACGACGCCAGTGACGACGACGACGATGACGACGGCCGCGTGGGCAGCGTGCGCACGGGCTGTGGCTGCTCATCGGACGGGGGATCACCGCCCGGCGTTCCCGCCGCGCTGCTCCTGCTGATCGCGACCGTTCTTGCGAGGCGCCGGCCCGCGTGGTATTGACCGCGGCCCGCGCCCTTCAGCACCTTCGCTGAAGGAGTACGGAAACGACGCACGCGCTCACTTCGCCCCTCCGGTGTCACGTCACACGACGTGTTTTGGGGCTCTACCGGCACTGCCGGGAAGCGACGCGGAGGCTCAACCGGGAAGGTGCGACATGCCTGATATCTCTCTGCGCGATCTGCTCGACGCTGGCGTTCACTTCGGTCATCAGACCCGCCGCTGGAACCCGCGCATGAAGCCGTACATCTTCGGATCGAAGAACGGCATCCACATCATCAACCTGCAGCAGACGGCGATTCAGCTCGCCCGCGCCTGCGCCTTCGTGACCGACGCGGTCGCCAGCGGCGAGAAGATTCTCTTCGTGGGCACCAAGCGCCAGGCCAGCGACATCGTCGCCGAGAACGCCGCAGAAGCCGGCCAGTACTGGGTCACCCACCGCTGGCTCGGCGGCATGCTGACCAACTTCAAGACGGTGAAGGGCTCCATCGAGCGCCTGAACAAGCTCGAGCGTGACCAGGCCGATGGCCGCTGGGAGCTCGTCACCAAGAAGGAGCGCATCACCAACGAGCGCGCCCTCAAGAAGCTCAAGGACTCCCTGGGTGGAATCCAGGAGATGACCGCCCTCCCCGGCGTCATCTTCATCATCGACCCCAAGAAGGAGCACATCGCGGTGACGGAGGCTCGTCGCCTCGGCATCACGATCGTCGCCGTCTGCGACACGAACTGCGACCCCGATGGTGTCGACTTCGTGATCCCCGGCAACGACGACGCCCTCAAGGCCATCAAGCTCTTCGCCACGGCGATCTCCCAGGCCGCCGTCGAAGGCAGCCAGCTCGCCAAGGACTACGCCCGCCGCGAGTACAGCAACGTCGGTGGTCAGTCCTACAACTCCGCCGAGGCCGCTGGCCCGCAGGTGGTGGTGGTCAAGAGTGGTGGCGAAGAGACGGAAGAGACTCCGGTCGACGCCGCCCCCGCCGCTGAGGCCCCCGCAGCAGAGGCCCCCGCAGCAGAGGCCCCCGCAGCAGAGGAGGCTCCCGCTGCTGAGGTGGCTCCCGCCGCTGAGGCTCCCGCCGCCGAAGAGGCTCCCGCCCCCGAGGCCTAGGCCGCTCCAGTCATCGAGCCCGCCACCGCGGGCTTCGCATCCACATCCCTCCCATCGCCCATCTCGGGCGGAAGGAATACACACATGAGCATCTCTGCATCCCAGGTGAAGGAGCTCCGGGCCAAGACCGGAGCCGGCATCCTCGACTGCCGCAAGGCGCTGGTCGAAAACGAAGGTGACTTCGAGAAGGCAGCGGACTGGCTGCGCGCCAAGGGCATCGCCAAGGCCGCCAAGAAGTCGACCCGCGCGGCGACCGAAGGCACCGTCTACTCGTACATCCACGGTGGCGGCAAGCTCGGCGTCCTGCTCGAGGTCAACTGCGAGACCGACTTCGTCGCTCGCGGCGACGACTTCCAGAAGTTCGTCCATGACGTCGCCATGCACATCGCCGCGGCTGGCCCCCTGTGGGTCAACGAGGCGGACGCCGATCCCGTCGCTCTCGAGCGTGAGAAGGCCATCGCCAAGCAGCAGGCCATCGAGTCCGGCAAGCCCGAGAACATCGCTGAGAAGATGGTCGGCGGGAAGATCAAGAAGTTCCTCTCCGAGAACACGCTGATGCTTCAGAAGTTCGTCAAGGACGAGGACAAGACCATCGCGCAGCTCCAGACGGACTTCGTCGCCAAGAGCGGCGAGAACATCAAGATCCGTCGCTTCGTTCGCTGGTCCCTCGGTGAGGGCCTGGAGAAGAAGGCGGAGAACTTCGTCGAAGAAGTGGCGCGCATGGCTCAGGCCTGAGCGACCGACTCATCGAGTGAGGAACGGCCGTCCCTTCGGGGGCGGCCGTTTCGCTTGGGGACGGCGACGGTTATCCTTCGCGCCCTGCACGACCCTAGGTGGAGAGACGCCATGGAAGACGAGTACCTCGAAGCGATGAATGAGGAGATGGAGAAGCCGATCAAGCGGCTTCGCGTCGAACTGGCCCGTGTACGCACTGGCCGGGCGTCCCTCGCCGTCCTCGACGGGATCAAGGTGGACTACTACGGCTCTGCGACCCCGCTCAGCGGTGTGGCCAGCCTGTCGGTCCCCGAGCCCCGCATGATCATCGTCAAGCCCTGGGACCAGACGATGCTCGCCACCATCGAGAAGGCCATCGGCGCGTCGCAGCTGGGAATCAACCCCCAGAACGACGGCAAGATCATCCGCCTCGCCTTCCCCGAACTGACGGGAGAGCGCCGCAAGGACCTCGTCCGCCAGATCAAGGAGATGGGCGAGCAGAGCAAGGTCTCGGTGCGCGGCAGCCGCCGCGAGTACAACGAGCTGTTCAAGTCGTCCCAGAAAGACGGCGACCTCACCGAGGACGACCTCAAGCGTCTCCTGGACAAGGTCCAGGCCGAGACGAACGGGCACTGCTCCAAGATCGACTCCATCGTTGCTTCGAAGGAGGCCGAGATCCTCGAGATCTGACGCCCCCATGTCGCCTCCAGAACCTCGATCCGTCCCCAGACACGTCGCCATCATCATGGACGGCAACGGCCGTTGGGCCGAGAGCCGCGGGCTGCCCCGAATCAAGGGGCACGAGGAGGGTGTGCACGCGGTGCGCGCCGTCACCCGGGCTTGCCGCAAGCAGGGGGTCGAGGCCCTCACCCTCTACAGCTTCTCCACAGAGAACTGGCGCCGCCCTGGCGATGAGGTGGATGGCCTGATGGCGCTCCTGGTTCGCTTCCTCGCCGAGGAGCGGGAAGAGATCATGGACAACGGCATCCGCCTCACGGCCTCGGGGGAGCTCAGCCGGCTGCCGGAGCCGGTGCAGCAGGCCCTCAACTACATGATCGACCTCTCCGCCGACCACAAGGGCATGGTGTTGAACCTCGCCCTCTCCTATGGCTCTCGGCAGGAGCTCGTGCGCGCCGTGCAGGCCCTGGGCCGCGAGGTCCTCGCAGGCACCCTGGACCCCGAAGCCATCGGCGAGCACGACATCGAGCGACACCTCGACACCGCAGGACTCCCCGACCCGGACCTCGTCATCCGCACCTCAGGCGAGCTTCGGCTCTCCAACTTCCTGCTCTGGCAGGTGGCGTATGCGGAGCTCTACATCACCGACGTCCTGTGGCCGGACTTTCGCGAGGCCGACCTGGACGAGGCCTTCGGAGCATTCAGGGGGCGCAAGCGCCGCTTTGGGCTGACGGGCGCACAGCTGGAGGCCGGGCAGTGAGCGACGCGCCCGAGAACCCGGCCCCAGAGCCGAAGAAGGCTGCGTCTGGCACCAAGGTCCGCTGGATCTCGGGGATCATCGCCGCCCTCATCGCGTTTCCCCCACTCGCCCTCGGTGATGCCTTCGTGGTCGGCATCGTCGCCCTCGTCGCCACCCTGATCTGCATGTACGAGTTCGTGGGCATGGCGCTCCCGGACGAGCGGCGCACGACCATGCCGCTGATGGTTCTTCTCGGCCTGCCCGTCTTCGCCGCCAGCGCGGTGTCCACGAGCCACGACCAGCTGCCCACCTGGGCGCTGCCCGCCAACAGCGACCCCACCCTGCTCGCCTTCGTCTTCGCGATGGTGACCTCGTCGGCGTGGTTCCTGTTCTCCGCGAAGACCACCGAGGGACTCGCCGACCGGTGGGCGCGCTTCGTCCTCGGCTTGCTCTACATCCCCTTCCTCATCGGCCTCTTCCCGGCGCTCCGCGCCATCGACGGCGGTCAGGGCTGGCTGTGGGTGCCCCTCTTCGCCTCCTGGGGCGGTGACATCGGCGGCTACTTCGCCGGACGCGCCTTCGGCAAGACTCCGATGTTCCCGCTGATCTCCCCCAAGAAGACCTGGGCGGGGTTCTTTGGCGGAGCGGCTCTCGCGACCGTGACGCTGCTCGTCTTCAAGTTCGCGCTGTTCCCTCGCATGACCATCGTCGACTGCGTCATTCTCGCCGTGGTGTGCGACCTGTCTGGAGTGTTCGGGGACCTCATCGAGTCCATGGTGAAGCGCACCTACGGGGCGAAGGACTCCGGCACGATCATGCCGGGGCACGGCGGTCTGCTGGACCGCATCGACTCGACCATCTTCGCGTTGCCCGCGGCGTACCTGTACCTCGTCTTCGTGCGGCCCCTGCTGGAGCCGTTGCTGGGATGAGCGCGCCTCGCCGCCCCCGGCGCCGGGCTCCTCAGCGCAAGCCCCGCGTGGAGCCAGATCCTTCGGCGCCCCTCGCCTTGGCCCTCGACACCTCGGGGGCCACCGAAGCCTTGGCCCTCGTGCAAGGCGACCTTCTCCTCGCCGATCAACGCGTCCGACGCCCGCGGCGACGCGGCACCGCCCTTGGAGTGGCGATTCGTGACCTCCTGGCAAGCGTGTCGCGCACTCCGGCAGATCTGAGCGCAATCACGGTGGGGCTCGGTCCCGGTGCCTTCACCGGACTGAGGGTCGGCATCGCCACCGCGCACGGTCTCGCAGGCGCCCTCGGGGTCCCGCTGTTCGGCTTCGACTCGACGCACGGACTGGCCTGCGCAGCCTTCGCCACGGACCGACCGACGGTCGTCATCCTGGACGCCCGACGCGACGAGGTCTACGCCGCGACCTACGCCGGGGCAGCTGACGGGACTCTCCCCACCGTGGTGAGCCCGACGCGCCTGCTCTCGCCGGCGGCCCTCGCCGAGGAGCTCGTGGACCTCCCTCCCTCCCTCCTCGTCGGAGACGGAGCCCGCCTCTATGCGAGTCAGCTCCTCGCCCAGGCCCCCCACCATCTTCTGGGCCGACTGCAGCCTGGGGGGCCTGCCCTGGGGCCGCTCGCCGCCGACGCCCTACGGCGCGCGGCCGGGGGAGAGAGACCCTCCTTGGCGAGGGTCCAGCCCACCTACTTGAGGGACCACGACGCGGCGAAACCGAAGTCTTGATTCCGTGCGCGCCCCAGCCTTATTGTGGAAGTGCCCAAGCGAGGGTTCTGAGGCGAAAGGCAGCCCATGAACGAGTCCGACGTGGTCCTCCTGCAACGACTGGCATCTCAATACGTCGAAGTGGAGCGTCTGCTCCAACGGCACGAGGGGTTCGAAGAACAGCTCAGTCGACTCGAGCGGCACAAGTGGCTCAGTGCCTCGGAACAGCGCGAGATGAAGCGGCTCAAGCAGCTCAAGCTCGCCGGACGAGACCGGATGCAGCAGATCCTCGCCACGGTTCCGCGCTCCGCCTGACGGTCCCACAGCGCACGGCGGCCTCTGCAGGGTTACGCTCTCGCGCCTCGGATGACCACAAGGTGTCCGGGTGTCGCAGGGTCGAGCCCCCGCATGAGGAAGTGTCATGAAGCCAGGTCAAGACGGTTACGCCGTCGCAGTCGTGGGCGCCACCGGCGCCGTGGGACGCGAAATGCTCGCGGTCCTCGAGGAGCGCGCCTTCCCCATCAGTAGCCTGCGGCTGTTCGCGTCGAGTCGCAGCGCCGGTGAGGACTTGCTGTTCCGGGGCCGCGCCATCGAGGTGGAGGTGCTCCCGGAGGAGGCCCCCTCCGGAATCGACCTCGTCCTGTTCAGCGCGGGATCGGGGATCAGCCTCGAGCACGCGGTTGGCTTCGGGACCACGGGTGCGGTGGTCATCGACAACAGCTCCGCCTTCCGCATGGACTCGGCGGTGCCGCTGGTGGTCCCTGAGGTGAATGGGCAGCGGGCGTTCGATGCACTCGGGCCGAACGGCAAGAACATCATCGCCAACCCCAATTGCTCCACGATCCAGCTGGCGGTTGCGCTGTGGCCCCTGCATGAGGCCTTCGGCCTGCAGCGCGTCGTGGTGTCCACGTATCAGTCCGTCTCTGGCGCGGGCCAGGCGGGCATCGACGAGTTGAGCCAGCAGGTGATTGCGCTACTCAACTCCGGTGAGGCGGCCACTCCCAAGGCGTTCCCCCACTCCATCGCGTTCAACTGCATCCCCGCCATCGGCTCCTTCCGGGACGACGGGTACACCGATGAGGAGTGGAAGCTGGTCGCCGAGACGCGCCGCATTCTTCAGGCTCCCTACCTCAAGGTGGTGCCCACGTGCGTGCGCGTGCCGGTCTTCGCCTCCCACAGCGAGTCGGTGCTCGTCGAGTTCAAGGGCAAGGTCACGAGCAAGCAGGTGCGGGCGGCGCTCTACAACGGCGAGGGCATCTCGCTGCTCGACGCTCCGGACGACGACGTCTACCCGATGAACTTCCCCACGGCGGGCACCGACGACGTCTTCGTGGGCCGCATTCGTCAGGCGCCGGACGACGACAGCGCGGTGGCCATGTGGGTCGTCGCCGACAACCTCCGTAAGGGGGCGGCCCTGAACGCCGTGCAGATCGCAGAGCTCCTCGTCGAGGGGCCCGAGGAGGACGAATGAGCCCACGCCACGCTCTCTTGCTGATGGCCCTCACCCCGAGCCTCGCCCTGGCCTATCCGAGCACCGACCGCGGTGCTCTCGACGGTGGAGCCTCCACCTCGGACCTCGCGGTGAGCGACGACGGCCGCTACATCGCCGCGTCTCAGCGCAGCGACGGGGCGGGGCTCGCCATCTGGGACCGCATCGCACCCTCGGCGCTTCCGGCTCTACCCGATGTGTGCGAGGCGACCTCCGTCGTGTGGACGTCGCACTCGTCGCGGGGTGACGCCTTCTACGTGGGGTGTGGCAAGAACGAGGTCGTGCGCATCGACCTCGACGACACCACGGTCCCACCGGGAGTCACCGTGGGCACGCCCATCGTCGTCGGCGGCAAGACGGAGTCTGTCGTGGCGCTGGGGTGGACCAGCACCGACCTCGAGCTCCACGTCCTCACGTCCGGCGACTCGCTCGCGCGACTGCACTCGATCAACATCCTCACCGACGCTGTGGACGCGGGCACGGGGCTTCCGGCAACGGGCTCAGGGGCGGCCGCAGACCTCGTCGTGGTCCCGCTGACCCAGAACAACAACATCATCGGCATCCAGAGCAACGGGGCCTTGCTCTGGTCCTCGCGGGTGGGCACGAGCTACACCGCGCAGGAAGCGCAGTTCCTCTCGGGGACGCCCACAGGCCTGGCCCTCGACCCCGAGGGAACGGACGACCGCTTCCTCGCCGCCTACGCATCCACCGGAGAGGTCTGGTCCGGGGGAGTCGACACGGTCGCAGGCGCCCCCACGCTCTGGGCCGACGGCCTCAATGCTCCCCAGGCCATCGCCTACGGGCAGGGCCTCACGACGTCGGTGGTCTACATCGCCAACGCTTCGTCAGAGCTGACGGTGTACGACCTCGACGCCAACGAGCTCGAGGTCATCCCTCTTGGCTCTACAGGCTCGCCAGTAGCCATCGCCCCGGCCCCCGACGACATGGACACCGTCTACGTCGCGGGCGGCGACGGGACCATCCGCGTGGTGAGCGCGCGCCCCTGGGTCTCCGAGCTGGCCGTCACCCCCGACTCCGTCACGGAGGGCGACACCTTCACGATCAGCTTCGTCTCGGACACCGACTGCGAGTGGGACGTGCGTATCGACTCGGAGCTCGACAGCAGCGCCGGCACCTCGGTCGCGAGTGGGTCCTCGACGGCCGAGGGGGAGGTCAGCGTGACCCTCGACTCGTCCGTCCTGGCGCGCGAGGGCGCAAACCGGCTCGTGGTCTTCGCGGAGAACGACGAGGGCGCCACGGGAGTCGACTCCATCGAGGTGACCCTGGACACCCCGCCCGAGGGCATTCTCGACTTCGTCCTGGAGCCCGGCGACGCGCGCCTGGTCGCGAGCTGGACGGCGTCGGAGGAGGTCGACATCGCGAGCTATCGAATCTACCTCTCGGACGCGCCGTTCACCGCGGACGACGAGGAGCTGCCGGAGCTGACTCTCGAGACCGAGGATGGCGAGGTCGACTACCCATTCGACATCGACGCCGGCGATCCCTCCACCGGTCACTCCATCGAAATCGAGGGGACCATCAACGGCAGCCTCTACTACGTCGCCATCCAAGGCATCGACGAAGGAGGCGCCGAGGGCCCTCTCAGCGCGGTCCTGGCCGCCGCTCCCGAGTCCACCTGTGGCCTGGTGGAGTGTTACGGCGACCCAGGCTGCACCTGCTCCAGCGCCTCATCACAGCCCCGAGGGGTATCTGTCGCGCTCCTTGGGCTCGCAGCCCTCGGACTTCGACGCCGCCGCTCCACCCGGTGACCGAACGCAACATCCGCCTGCTCCTCGAGTACGACGGCTCCACGTTTCACGGGTGGCAGCGACAACCGAACCTACGCACCGTCCAGGGCGCTCTCGAGGCCGCTCTCAAGGTCGTCCTCCGTGTCGATGACGTCTACGTGAAGGGCTCGGGCCGGACGGACGCCGGAGTCCACGCCTGGGCTCAGGTGGCCAACGTGCGCACCGACTCGACCACCCCCCTGGAGCGCATCCGTCGTGGAGTCAACGCCCTCGCGGGCGAGGGCGTCCGCGTCGTGACCGCCGAGGAGGCGCCGGAGGACTTCGATGCGCTCGGGTCCGCCTGCGGGAAGGTCTACGGCTACCGCATCCTCAATCGCCCCTCACCCAGTCCCCTCCTGGAGGGCCGCGCCTGGTGGCTGCGCTTCCCCATGGACCTCGATGTCCTGAAGACGGAGCTGGCCACCCTGCCGGCCACTGCAGACTGGAGCGCCTACCGCGCGTCGGACTGCGGCTCACCCGACCCGGTCAAGACGCTCCGTCGCGCCGAGCTCCGCGAGGAGCGGGACGGTTGCCATACCCTCGTCTTCGAAGGCTCGGGCTTCCTCAAGCAGATGGTGCGCATCCTGGTGGGGACCGCCATTGAAGTGGGGCGTGGACGGTTCGCCCCCGGCTCGATGGTCGAGATCCGGAACGGACTCGATCGCACCGCTGCCGGGCAGACTGCGCCGGCGCACGGGCTCTACATGGAGCGAGTGTTGTACTGAAGAGGAGCGTGGGTCCGAGCGGCGCGGGCCGTGGACCTCACCGGCTACTTCTTTGCCTTGCCCTTGCCGTCAGACTTCTCATCGAAGTCGTCGTCAAGCATCGACTCGCCATCATCGGCAGCCTTGGGAGCGGGCTTCGGCTCCGGCTTCTTCTTCTTGCGCGAGCGCGAGCGGGAGGGCTTGCGGAAGCGGGCGAGGAAGGCTTCACGGGGATCGGGGTTCGGATCCTCGCGCTGATCAGCGCCGCAGCGGGGGCAGAGGGGCTCCTCGGCGCCCAGGTCGTAGAACTTGCACTCGCACTTGAAGCACGTGAACTTCTTACCCAGGTTCGTGGCTGCGGTCATCTGTTCTCCCGACGTCGCCCGACGTGGTTTTCTCGGGCGGGGCGGCACGCTGCCACAGTGGGTACTTCCGGTCAATGGAGCGGCGAGATGGAGCGTCGATCTGCCCGTTGTCAGCGTCTCGGGGTGTAGTAGCCTCGCCGGCCATGCGCCCGACCCTGCGAAGCAGCCTCGCTGCCCCCTTTGCCTTCTTCGCGCTCCTCGCCGCCTGCCCTGGCGGCGGCGGGAGTGAACCCGAGATCATTCCCTACACGACCGCGGACCAGCAGATCGACACCGGGTCCGACGCGGACGCCCTGCGCCCCCGCATCTGCGTGGCCGGCTCCACGGTGCACGTCGTCTGGCACGAAGACCGCTCCGCGGGGAACAACCAGATTCTCTACGCCGCAGGCCGTGCGGGAGGTGCCGTCTGGGACGAGCCCCAGCAGCTGTCCACCAACCCTGAGGGGGATGCGGTGGCCGAGAACCCCGAGATCGCCTGCGTCGGCGACCAGGTGTTCGTGGTGTGGGAGGACGACCGCGACTCGGAGATCGGGCAGCGCAACGTCTACTTCCGTGCCTCGCAAGACGAAGGCCGCACCTGGCAGCCGGAGCAGCTTCTCAGCTCCGACGAGAACGGTGACTGGGATGCCCTCGAGCCCCGGATCGCAGCGGACGCCGACCTCAACGGCATCGATACCCGAATCTACGTCGCCTGGTACGACAACCGGTTCGGGGCCTACGACATCTACGTCCAGTCCGGCACCAACGGATACAACTGGCTCGTCGACGAAGTACGCATCGACACGGACGGCGCCGGCGCCTCGTACTCCGCTCATCCCTTGATCGCGTCCGACGGCATCGGGGGCGTCTATGTGGTCTGGGAGGACTCCCGAGACGGCACCAACGGCGTGTTCGCCAACCGCTCCATCGACTGGGGGACCAACTGGCTCAGCACGGACCTCCGCCTCGACGGGGCTGCGGGTGCCGATGCCTTCGGGCTCTCGATGACCGTGGACCGAGATCGCACGGATCCTCCGGTGCCCGCGGTCTACGTCGCATGGCACGACGCCCGAAACGGGGCGACGGACATCTTCCTGAACCGCTCGCTCGACGCCGGGTTCACCTGGGACGCCGAGCCGACGCGCATCGACAACGACGCAGCGGGCGGCGCCAACAGTTTCTATCCGGCGCTCAACGCGGTGGACGATCGCGTTCTCGTGGCGTGGCACGACGACCGCGACGTGGGCTTCGACATCTACCTCCGCTCCAGCGACGACGGCGGCGCTTCCTGGCTCTCCGAGACGCGAGTGGACACCGGGATCGCGGGATCCGCCCACTCTCTCGACGTCTCGCTCACGCGGGTGGGTGACAGGGTCGCCTTCGGCTGGACCGACTACCGCACCCCGGCTGCGGCCGGTCAGCAGGGCCAGCCGGACATCTACTACCGGCTCTCCGAAGACAAGGCGTATCAGTTCGGAAGCGACGACGTGCGCGTCGACGACGACCCCCAGTCCACGGCCATCTCGGAGAACGTCCAGATCGCCCTCTCGGGCCCGTGGGTACACATGATCTGGGTGGACTACCGCCTGGGAAATGCAGACCTCTGGTACCGGGCGATGCCGGCATTCTCTGACCAGTAGGATCGATCGTTCGCTTGACGCCCGTGGGGACCACAGGTAAAAGCGCCGTCCGCGTCCGGACGAGCCGGTATGCGGCGGGAAGTAAAGACCAATGAGTACCTTCTTTGCCCGCAAGGAAGATGTGAATTCCGGTGAGATCGCACGTAAGTGGTGGATCGTCGATGCTGAGGGTCAGACCCTCGGTCGACTGGCCACCCAGATCGCGACCATCCTCCGGGGTCGCAACAAGCCGATCTACACCCCCCACGTTGATGTGGGCGACTTCGTTGTCGTGATCAACGCCGAAAAGGTGAAGGTCACGGGCCGCAAAGGCTCGCAGAAGAAGTACTACGCGTACTCCGGTTACCCCGGTGGTCTGCGTGAGCGCACCTTCGACGAGCAGATCGAGAAGGACGCGTCCTTCACCATCGAAAACGCGGTCAAGGGAATGCTCCCGAAGAACCGCCTGGCGCGCCAGCAGCTGAAGAAGCTGAAGGTGCACAACGGTGGGCTCCCCGAGCACGCTTACGCCGCGCAGAAGCCCGAAGCGCTCGCGCTCTAGACGAGGAACAGACTTTCATGGCAACCGCACCTACGTTCTACGCCACTGGGCGTCGCAAGGCCGCCACCGCGCGGGTCTTCCTCCGTCACGGCAACGGCCGCTTCACGGTCAACCACCGTGATCTCGACGAGTACTTCCGTCGCGAGACGGACAAGATGATCCTCAAGCAGCCCCTGCAGCTCGTGGATCAGCTCGAGACCTTCGACATCACCGTGACCGTCCGCGGCGGTGGCACCACCGGCCAGGCCGGCGCCATCAAGCACGGCATCAGCCGTGCGCTGCTGAAGTTCAGCGGCGAGCTTCGCCCCCAGCTGAAGGACGCCGGCTTCCTGACCCGCGATGCACGCATCAAGGAGCGCAAGAAGTACGGACAGAAGGGCGCCCGCGCGCGCTTCCAGTTCAGCAAGCGCTAAGCCGCTTTCCGGGAGACCGGACCTCAATTTGTCGAAAACGGCTGCCCTCGGGTGGCCGTTTTTCGTTTCCCCCAATCAGCACGGATCCCGCGCGGGATCTTCGTTATGGTTGCGTCCGTCGTTCGGCCGGGGCGCAGGAATGCGCGGGACTGCTCCCCACGGCACCGTCGGCGATCTCGCGAAACACAGGTACTGAATCGATGAAGACGAAGATCATCTTCGTGACCGGAGGCGTGTTGTCCTCCCTGGGCAAGGGCCTCTCCTCGGCGAGCATCGCCGCGATGATGGAGGGCCGAGGCCTCAGCGTTCGGAACCTCAAGATGGATCCGTACATCAACGTCGACCCGGGCACGATGAGCCCGTATCAGCACGGCGAGGTCTACGTCACCGACGACGGAGCCGAGACGGACCTCGACCTCGGCCACTACGAGCGGTTCAGCTCACAGACCACCGCCCGCGAGAACAACTTCACCACGGGCAAGGTGTACGAGTCCGTCATCCGCAAGGAGCGTCGCGGCGAATACCTCGGGCGCACGGTGCAGGTGATTCCGCACATCACCAACGAGATCAAGAACCGGATCCTGCGTCTGGCCACGGACTCCACCGACCTGCTCATCGTCGAGGTTGGCGGCACCGTGGGCGACATCGAGTCGCTCCCCTTCCTGGAGGCGATTCGCCAGCTCCGCTTCGACTGGGGCCGCGAGAACGTGCTCTACGCCCACGTCACTCTCGTCCCGTACATCAAGACAGCGGACGAGCTGAAGACGAAGCCCACCCAGCACTCCGTCAAGGAGCTCCGCTCCATCGGTGTGCAGCCGGACTTCCTCATCTGCCGCTCGGACCGACTCCTGCCGGCGGACATCAAGTCGAAGATCGCGCTCTTCTGCAATCTGCCGGCGGAGCGCGTGTTCTCCGCCCCGGACGTGGACACGATCTACCGGCTGCCGCTGCTCTTCGGCGACGAAGGCCTCGGCGACGCGATCTGCCAGGAACTCAACATCTGGACCCGCAAGCCCGACATGCGCATGTGGGAGGACGTGGTTCAGCGCTTCCTGAACCCGAAGGCGACAACCCGCATTGGCATCGTCGGCAAGTACGTCCACCTCGTGGAGTCGTACAAGAGCCTCAACGAGGCCCTCGCCCACGGTGGCTTGCCCCACCAGGCGCGCGTCGAGCTCGAGTTCGTGAGCTCCGATGAGCTCGAGAAGGGAGACCTGACTCCCATCGCCAAGATGGACGGGATCCTCGTCCCCGGCGGCTTCGGAGAGCGTGGCAGCGAAGGCAAGATCGCCGCCGTGCGCTACGCCCGGGAGAACGGCGTGCCCTACCTCGGCATCTGTCTCGGGATGCAGATGGCCGTCGTCGAGTTCGCCCGTCACGTGCTGGACCTCGAGGGCGCCAACAGCCGCGAGTTCGACCAGAGCACCGAGCACGCCGTGATCGACCTGATGGAAGAGCAGAAGGAGATCACGATGAAGGGCGGCACGATGCGCCTGGGCAGCTACCCCTGCCGCATCGAGGACGGCACGCTCGCCCACTCCATCTACGGCACGAATGAGATCGCCGAGCGTCATCGTCACCGCTACGAGGTGAACAACGACTACCGCGAGCGTCTCGACGCCGCCGGCCTCCGGGCTACTGGCACGAGCCCCGACGGGCTGCTGTGCGAGATCGTGGAGTTGAAGGACCACCCCTGGTTCTTCGGCTGCCAGTTCCACCCCGAGTACAAGAGCAAGCCCAACCAGCCCCACCCGATCTTCACGTCCTTCGTGCGGGCGGCGCTCGAGCACAGCAAGCGACGCGGTGAAGGCACCAGCTCCGAGGCCTCTGGCGTGTCCAGCCTCGCAGGCACGCTCCTCACCGATCCTCCCGGCGGGGTCTCCGTCGAGTCCTGAGCGGTACCCCGTGGCGCCGCGGCGGGATCGTCCGCTCCTCGACACGACCCTCGTGCTCGTCCTCGGGACTCTCCGTCTCGGCGCCCGGCTCGCGCCTCAGGGCGTCGTCCGCGGGGCGTGCCGTGTCGCCTGCGCGGTCGCCGTCACTCTGACCTGGCCTCTGCTGCCAGTGAGGGGCCGCGCGGCGGCGGCTGGGGTCCTGCTACCACCCTGGCGGTGGGGCGCATCCCTCGGCAGCAACCTCGCTTCGCTCCTGGGCTCGCCTCCGCCGCTTCAGACGCTCGACGTCCCGGACACCCCCGCGCCGGCCCTGGTTCTCGCCGCGCAC
>JAGSHC010000055.1 GCA_023954745.1 Deltaproteobacteria bacterium
CGACGACTCAGCTGGCGACGACGACGACTCCGCCGGAGACGACGACGACTCCGCCGGAGACGACGACGACTCCGCAGGCGACGACGACGACTCAGCCCCCTGAGGGCGTGAGCTCGAAGATGTTCTGGTAGGCGAAGAGCCCCGGCCTCAGCCGGGCCAGCAGGTAGTCCGCCTGCTCGATGGTGCGCCCGACGATGCGCGCAGGGCCACCCGGCACGACGCGCTCCCACGGGATCGGCGTCACGCGATGCTCCACCACGCGCAGGCCGCTGCTCTCGAAGAGCCTCGTCGCCGTCTTCGTCGTGAAGAAGCGCAGGTGCCCGCGGTCGAGCAGCCCCCGGTTCGTGTACTCGAAGTTGCCCCGCGCCACCTGGGTGCGCACGGACCAGTGCACCGCGTTGGGCAGCGAGACCAGCAGCTTGCCTCCCGGCGCGACGTGGGCCCGGGCCGCGGCGAGGAGCCGCTCGGGCTCGGCCATGTGCTCGAGCACGTCTCCCAGGACCACCACATCGAAGGTGCGTTGTGGGTCCAGCGGCAGACCCTCGGCGAGGTTCCCCTCGATGAACTCCGACGGGGGCGTGCTCGGTGGGCGGGAGTCGATGCCCGTCACCCGGTGCCCTCGCTCTTCCAGCAGACCAGCGAACTCGCCGCTCCCGCAGCCCACGTCCAGCACCGTGCGCGGCGGCGGTCCCACCATCGTCAGCAGCTGACTGTGCGACGACAGGTTCGAGGACTTCACGCTGTAGTCCGGCGCCTCGATCTCGTACTCGGGCCGGCGAAGAAGGCCCAGCTCGTGCATCCGAAACTCCAGCACTGACCGTACGACGTCCTTCGCGTAGCGCACCCCGTCCACGTGGCAGATCTCATCGCCGTAGTACGTCGGAATGGGTCGCTCGACGATGCGCATGCCGGCCGCATGCATCTGGATGATGATCTGGGTGTCGAAGTGGAAGTCCCAGGTGTTGTGTGCGAAGGGCAGCTTCGCCAGCGCCGGCACCGAGTACAGCCGGTACCCCGAGTGGAACTCGCTCAGGTTCATGCCGAGCAGCGCGTTCTCGAAGGACGTGAGGATCTTGTTGCCCACGTACTTGTAGGCGGGCATGCCGCCTTCGAGCGCCGCGCCCCGCGTCATCATCCGCGAGCCGAAGACCGCGTCCGCCTCCCCCTTCTCCAGCGGCTCCAACAACAGCGGCAGCGCCTCGGGCGCGTACTGCCCATCACCGTGCAGCAGGGCGACGATGTCGTACCCCTTCTCGATGGCGTACTTGTATCCCTGGATCTGGTTGCCGCCGTAGCCGTGGTTCTCCTCGTGCCGGAGCACGGTGAGCTTCGCCTTGCCGTGGTGCGCCTTGTATCCAAGGCCGACCAGGTAGGTGTCGTCCTGGCTGGAGTCGTCGAAGACGAACACCTCTGCGACCTTCTCCCAGATCTCCTCGGGGATGCGGTCCAGCACCTGGGTCAGGGTCGACACCGCGTTGTAGGTCACGATGAAGATGGCGATCTTCTTCGCGGGGGCAGCGGTCTCGGCGTCGCGAACAGCAGTACTCATCGGGCGGAGTCTACTCGCTCCGCTGGGTGTAGTTGCGCTCCAGCCACTGTCGGTAGACCCCGCTGCGCACTCCCTCGACCCACTCGGGGTGTTCGAGGTACCACCGCACCGTGCTCTTCAGCCCCTCGGAGAACTCCACCTGCGGCGCCCAGCCGAGCTCCGCCTCGATGCGGGAACAGTCCACGGCGTAGCGCCAGTCGTGGCCTGGCCGATCAGCCACGAACGTAATGAGGGACTCCAAGGCATCTCGGTCCCTGGGCGCCTGCTCCGCCACCGCGTCGAGCAACGCCCCCAGGACTTGCAGGTTCGTACGCTCGCAGCGCCCTCCGATGTTCCACGACGTCCCGGCGTCGGCCCCGCGCAAGATCGCGAGGACCGCGTCGCCGTGGTCGTCGACGTGCAGCCAGTCGCGCACGTTGCCGCCGTCGCCGTAGACCGGGAGCGGCTTGCCCCCCAGAGCGTTGAGCAACATCAGCGGGATGAGCTTCTCGGGGAACTGACAGGGGCCGTAGTTGTTGGAGCAGTGGGACACCGTCACCGAGACCCCGTAGGTGTGGTGCCACGCCCGCACGAGGTGATCCGCGCCGGCTTTCGTCGCGGCGTAGGGGGAGTTGGGTGCGAAGGGGTCGCCCTCGGCGAAGGCGCCGTCGTCGCCCAGGCTGCCGAACACCTCATCCGTGGAGATCTGGTGGAAGTGCGCCCCGGACTCACGGCACGCCTGCAAGAGCACGAAGGTGCCCTCGTAGTTGCTGCGCAGGAAGGCCCCGGGCCCATGGATGGAGCGGTCCACGTGGGTCTCCGCCGCGAAGTTCACGACGGTGTCGATGTTGTGGGAGGTCATGACGTCGGAGACGCAGGCGGCATCGGCGATGTCGCCATGCACGAAGGTGTACCGCTCCGGGTCCACCGCGCCGTCGAGGTTCGCGGGGTTGCCCGCGTAGGTGAGCAAGTCCAGGTTCACCACCGAGCCCGTGAAGTCCTCGCGCCCGAACAGCCTGCGAATGAACGCGGAGCCTATGAAGCCGCACCCGCCGGTGACGAGCAAGCGAGAGAGAGGGCGCGTCACGAGCGGCGTCTCAGGTGTGCATGCCTCACGAGCGCTCCTTCATCGTCGCAGCGAACGTCGGCGCGGCCTGGTCCCTCGGCGACAGGTGCATCGGCGCCAGCGGCCAGTTCACTCCAACGTCTGGGTCGTCGAACTGGAACCCCGCCTCGCTGACCGCGTCGTAGGGCGTCGAGACCTTGTACAGCACCTCCGCCTCGTCGCTCAACACCTGAAAGCCATGGGCAAAGCCAGTGGGCAGGAAGAGCTGGTGGTGCGCGTGCGCGTCGAGCTCGACCCCCACCCACCGGCCCACCGTCGGGGAGCCCGGTCGGATGTCCACCGCCACGTCGAAGATGCGCCCCCGCACGACCCGCACGAGCTTCGCCTGCCCCGGCCCGCGCTGGAAGTGCAGGCCACGCACGGTGCCCCGTCGACTGAGGCTGTGGTTGTCCTGCACGAAGTCCACGTCGATGCCGTGCTCGGCGAAGCGGTCTCGCTGCCAAGTCTCCAAGAAGAACCCTCTCGCGTCGGAGAACACCCGAGGGATCACCAGCTTCGGGCCAGCGATGGCCAGGTCCCGCACCTCCATCAGAGGCCCAGAGCGAGGCGACGCAGGTTCTCTCCGTAGGGGCTGTTCGCCTGGAGTTCCGCCTGAACCAGCAGCTCCTCCGCCGTGATCCAGCCCTGCTGGAACGCGATCTCCTCGAGGCACGCGATGGTGGTGCCCTGGCGCTGTTCGAGGACGGCCACGAACTCGCTGGCCCCGCGCAACGAGCTTGCCGTGCCGGCATCGAGCCAGGCGTAGCCGCGACCGAGACGAACGAGCGAGGCTCGGCCCTCGCGCACGTAGTGATTGTTCACGTCGGTGATCTCGAGCTCGCCTCGCGCTGAGGGGGTCAGGTTCGCGGCGATGTCGAGCACCCGGTTGTCGTAGAAGTACAGCCCGGTGGCGGCGATGCGGGACTTCGGGGTCTCGGGCTTCTCCTCGATGCCCACGACGCGACCGTCGGGCCCCAGTTCCACCACGCCGTAGCGTTCGGGGTCCTGCACCTCGTGCCCGAAGAGGGTGCACCCGTCGTTGGCTTCGCGCGCGTCTCGAAGGACCTGGGTGAGGCCCGCCCCGAAGAGCAGGTTGTCCCCGAGGATCAAGCAGACATCATCGTCCCCGACGAACTCGCGCCCGATGATGAAGGCCTGGGCGAGCCCTTCCGGCTTGGGCTGGGGCGCGTACGCGAGCTTCACCCCGAACGCGGAGCCGTCACCCAGCAAGCGCTGGAACAGCGGGAGGTCCTCGGGGGTGGAGATCAGCAGAATCTCTCGAATGCCTGCGAGCAGCAGCACCGAGAGGGGGTAATAGACCATGGGCTTGTCGTAGACCGGCAGTAGCTGCTTGCTGACGACGCGTGTGGCCGGATACAGCCGCGTGGCGCGGCCCCCGGCGAGCACGATACCCTTCATTCCACCTCCGCTTGTGGCCGCTCAAGCTACCACGCAGGCCCTCGCCGCTGCCGGAGCAGAACCCGGAGTCCATGGACCGCCGCTCGCTGTTTCTCCTCGTCCTCGCCGGGCTCCTGGCGGTCCTCGCCGGCTCCACGTGGCCCGGGTTCCCCTCTCCCAACGAGTACGCACGGACCTTCGCGGCGCGCGCCATGGTGGAGCGAGGCACCTGGGAGATCAGCCACGAGCTGAACACGTACGGCTTCCTCGAAGACCGCGCCCGCGTCGACGACCGCTACTACAGCAACAAGCCGCCGGGGCTCATCTGGCTTGCCGTCCCTGCCGTGCGGGTGATGGCCGCTGTCGCCCCCGATCGGCATCCCATGGTGGACAACTACGCCGCGCGGCTCCTGCTGAGTACCTTGCCTGCCCTCCTTTGCGCAGCCCTGCTGGGGCTCTGGCTCCGGGCGAGGGAGCGCTCCGCCGCGGCAGGCATCGGGCTGCTGCTCTTCGGCACCTTCTGGGGCCTCTCGGCCGCGTTCTTCTGGTCCTTCGCCTTCACGGGAGGGCTGGTCTTCGCCTGCGCGTGGCTCCTCTACGCCCAGGAGCGGCTTCCGGAGCGCGCCGCCATGCTCCTCGCCGGCTTCCTCGGCGCCCTGTGTGCCGTGTCCGAGTACAGCTCCGCCATCGTGCTCACCGCGCTCTTCGCCCCGGCGATGCTCGTTCGACTGCGGCGCATCATCCCGGTGGCCCTGGGGATGGCTGCTCCCCTGCTGATGCTCGCCATGTACAACCTCGCCTGCTTTGGGACGGCCCTGACCCTGTCCAATCGCTACGACGACGCAGCGGGCTATGCGGAGCTCGGCCAGTCCGCGGCGTTCGGCATGGGGCTTCCCACCGCCGGCGGGATGTTTGGGCTCTTGCTCTCTCCCCTCCTGGGCCTCTTCTTCTTCAGTCCCTTCCTACTCCCCGCGCTCGCGGCTCCGGTGGTGCTGTGGCGTCGGGGAGAGCGCGCCTTCGCCGCGGCGGTGGCGGGCTGCGTCTGGCTGCATCCCCTGGTCATGGCGGGCTACGCGAACTGGCACGGCGGAGCCTCCTTGGGGCCGAGGTATCTCGGGCTCGTCCTGCCGATGTTCGTCTTCGCCACGCTGCTGGTTCCGCTCGGGCGGTGGCGCGGACTGTTCTGGGGGGCGGCGACAGCCTCCCTGCTGGTCCACGCAGCGCTGCGCATCGTGCCGCCCTTCGCCATCGACGATGTAGCGACGGCCTCCACCATCAAGGGGTGGGTCCTTCCGGCCCTTCGTGAAGGGCTCGTCAATGGTCTGTACCTGTCCACCGGGGGACTGCTGGTGGCCTCGGCCGCGCTGTTCGCGCTGGTCCACCTCGGCGCGGTTTCCTGGCTGGTGGCCACCGAACGCCGAGACGCGAATGTGCGCTGGCTCGCAGGCGCGGCTGCGGTCGTGCTGGCTGTGCAGTTGGGGGTGGGGCAAGTGACGGTGCGGCAGGTCACCTGGGCATGGGCTGCCATGCACAAGTGGCCCCAGGAGCGGGGGTGGGAGAAGCCGGTGCCTCCGGTGCCGCGAGCCTTCGGAGAGCGCTACTTGGGAGAGCTTCCCGGGGCGCCTCCAGCGGGCGCCTCTCCGGAGTGACGGCCGGCGCCCAATCGCGCGATCGGTGCATTACCATGCGCCCATGAAGGTCTGTCACAAGTGCATGCGCGAGCTGCCCTTCGAGACGCGAATTCTCCGCTCAGACGAATGTCCCTGGTGCCTCGCACCGGTGCATTGCTGCCTGAACTGCGAGTTCCACGACCCAGGAGCTCACAACCAGTGCCGCGAGGTCGGGACCGCCACCGTGCGGGACCGCGAGGCGGCCAACTTCTGCGGTGCCTACCGCTTCCTGGAAGGCGACCGCGACGGCCGAGGCAGCGAAGTCGACGCCGCGAAGAAGAAGCTAGACAACCTCTTCAACTTTTGAGGCCCCCCATGTCCGTGTATGACGAAGCGCTCGAGTACCACCGCTCGGGACGCCCCGGGAAGATCCAGGTCGAATCCAGCAAGTCGGTCGCCACGCCGTTCGACCTCTCGCTGGCCTACTCGCCCGGCGTCGCCGCGCCGTGCCTGGAGATCCACAAGAACCCCGAGGACGTCTACGAGTACACGGCCAAGGGCAACCTCGTGGCGGTGGTCTCCAACGGCACCGCCGTCCTCGGCCTGGGCAACATCGGCCCGGCGGCCGGCAAGCCAGTGATGGAAGGCAAGGGAGTGCTCTTCAAGCGCTTCGCCGACATTGACGTGTTCGACCTCGAACTCGACGCGAAGACGCCCGAAGAGGTCATCTCCGTGGTGCGGGCCCTCGCGCCCACCTTTGGCGGGATCAACCTCGAGGACATCAAGGCGCCCGATTGCTTCCAGATCGAGCGCACTCTTCAGGATGAGCTCGACATTCCCGTCTTCCACGACGACCAGCACGGGACCGCGATCATCGCCGCGGCAGCGCTGATCAACGCGCTGGAGCTGACCAACCGAACCCTCGCCGACGCCATCATCGTCGTCAGCGGCGCCGGAGCAGCGGCCATCGCCTGCGCCGAGCTGGCGGTGACCCTGGGTGTGCCTCGTGAACAGATCACGATGTGCGACAGCAAGGGGGTCATCTACAAGGGCCGCGGCAAGGGAATGAACCCCTACAAGGAGGCCTTCGCGATCGAGTCGGACCGGCGCACCCTCGCCGAGGCCCTCGTCGACGCCAACGTCTTCTTTGGTGTGTCCGTCGCCGGCTTGGTGAGCCAGGAGATGCTCAAGACCATGCAGCCGGACCCCATCGTCTTCGCGATGGCGAACCCCGACCCCGAGATCACGTACCCGGACGCCCTCGAGGCCCGCCCCGACGTGATCATGGCCACCGGGCGGTCCGACTTCCCGAACCAGGTCAACAACGTGCTCGGCTTCCCGTTCATCTTCCGCGGCGCCCTCGATGTGCGCGCCCGCAAGGTGAACAACGAGATGAAGATCGCCGCGGTGCGCGCCCTGGCTGCCCTGGCCAAGGAGGAGGTACCCGACTCCATCCGCAACGCGTACCGGAAGCCGGACATGCGCTTCGGCCGCGAGTACATCATCCCCAAGCCCTTCGACCGTCGCGTACTCCTGTGGGTCGCTCCGGCCGTGGCGAAGGCAGCGGTGGACAGTGGCGTCGCCCGCAAGGAGATCACGGACTGGGACGCCTACACCGAGCGTCTGGCCAACCTCCTCGGCCGCACCGAGCAGGTGATTCGCCCGATCATCGCCCGTGCCCGCCGCGAACAGAAGCGCATCGTCTTCCCGGAGGGCAGCCGCCCGAAGATCATTCGCGCGGCGCGCACCCTGGCGGAGCAAGGCATCTGCAAGCCCATCCTGCTCGCCAACCCGCGCGAAGTGCAGTTCGCGCTGCTTCAGGACGGCCTGGAGTTGCCCCCCGGCGTCGAAGTCGTGAGCCCCGACGACCACCCGCGCCGCGAGGAGTACCGGCAGGCCCTGTGGGAGCTTCGCCAGCGCAAGGGCCTCACCCCCCGCGACGCCTCGGCAGCGCTCCGCAACCGCAACACCTTCGGAATGATGATGGTGCGCATGGGAGACGCCGACGGCATCGTCACCGGCCTCTACTACAACTACGCCGACGCGGTGCGTCCCGCCCTGCAGATCGTGGGGCCGAAGCCCGGCGTCAACGCCGTCTCCGGGCTCTACGTGATGGTGCTCAAGAAGCGCCTGCTCTTCTTCGCGGACTGCACGATCAACGTGCGACCCACGTCCGAGCAGCTCGCCGAGATCGCCATCAACACCGCCAAGGTCGCCCGCACCTTCGAGGTCGAGCCCAAGGTCGCGATGCTGAGCTTCAGCAACTTCGGCTCGACGAAGAGCTCCGACAGCCAGCGCGTCCAGCGCGCCGTCCAGATCCTCCGTCAGAAGCAGAGCGATGGTGAAGTCGACTTCGAGTTCGACGGCGAGATGCAGGCGGACATTGCCTTCGACCCGAAACTGCGCGAAGAGGTCTTCCCCTTCTCCACCCTGACCGGGGAGCCCAACGTGCTCGTGTTCCCGGACCTCGAGAGCGGGAACATCGCCTACAAGCTGCTCACGAAGCTGGCCGGAGCGACAGCCATCGGGCCGCTGCTCGTGGGCATGAAGCACCCGGTGAACGTGCTGCAGCTCGGCTCGGACGAGCGCACCATCGAGAGCATGGCGGCCATCACCGCCGTGGAGGCATCACTGGGGACTTACTAAGCGCCTGGGGTTTCCGCGCGAGCTTCTCCCACAGGTCCGCGTCCGTCGGCAGCGAGGGTGCGGGCGCGGCCTGAGGGCCGGGCCCCGCCGACGGCAGCGAGCCGCGAGGGACGCGTGCGCGAGATACGCAGCCGAGCGAGCGACGACGCCTCGGCGTCGCCGGGCCCTCAGTTGCCCCGGAGGACCTGGCCGCGGGACATGAACTTCTTCTCCCCGTCGTCGGCGACCACACCAGTCCCGTCGACGACGTCGGTCACCTTCGGCACGAGCTCAAGGGTGAAGGACTCGTTGCCCTTCTTGTACTCGAAGTCGGAGCGCAGCTGGTAGAAGCCCGGCGCCGTGACGACCACCTGATACGACCAGCCGCGGAGAAGGCCCATCTCCGTGTACGCCGATGGAGAGCTGAGCATCTCGACGCTCCAGGTCCCCGCCGCGGACGAAGTGTCCACGCCGAGCACGTCGGTGTAGATGGTGACGTCGGACTTCTTGCTCTTCGGCTCCACCGGGTAGATCTCGACCATCGCGCCGCCGACGGGCTCCTTGGTCACCTGATCCACCGCGGTGCCAGCGATGAGGTCCCCCTTGCGCTTCTTCGGCGGCTTCTTCCCCGCCATTGCGAGGCCGGGGAGGGCCATTGCGAGGCTGACCGAGGCGATGACGAGGAGGGACTGGCGGCGGCTGACGGGCATGAACTGGACTCCGTGGGCGAACTCTCGCGGGCGGCGCGCGCCCGTTGAGAAGGACCGGAGACTAGTCCGGATCGGGTCGAACGAAAAGATCGACACCGCCCCTTAACCCTTCGGGCCGCCACCCTGTCGATGAGAGAGAAGGCACTTCCGCCGCCATTGGAGACAGACCCCATGACGCAGTTCCCCCGCCTCCCCCTCCTCGCCCTCGCCACCCTCCTTGGTTCAGCCGTCTTGTTCGCGGGCCCCGCGGCGGCCCGCAAGGGAGGAGGTGACGGGGCCGAACCCACCGCCGCCCAGAAGGAGGTCCGCTCCCTCAAGCACCAGATCTCGGTCACGGAGTTGTTCTTCGCCCTCAACCTGGACGCGGAGCAGCAGGCCTCTCTGGCAGACCTCATCGCCCCCGCCATCGCCGAGCGGGAAGCGAAGCAGGCCGCCCGCGCCGCGGACGCGCCCAGGCTCGCAGGGCTGCTCGACGACTACCTCGCTGACGTGCAGGGCGGCGGTGAGCCCGGGGCCACCACTGTGGCCGCCCTCAAAGCCTTCCGAGAAGAGGAGCGCGGTGACCGCGACACCAAGAGGGACCAGCGCAAGGAGATGAAGGCGAGCCTGCAGTCCATCCTCACCGACGACCAGCAGGAGACCCTGCGCACCTTCCGACCCATGGTCGACCTGGGTCCGAGCGAGGAGGAACGCGCCGAGCGCAAGGAAGCGAGGCAGGACGAGCTCAACGAGCGGGCGCGCAGCCGCGGGATGGATGACGAGATGGCCGCCGAGAGGATGGACCGGCGCGCCGAACGTGGCCGCCACCTGCGTGAGCGCCGCGGTGGCAAGCGGAACGTGCGCGGGTTGCTCTTCAGCGCCGAGATGCTCGAGCTCCTGCGCTGAGCCTCGGTCGCGGGCCACGGCCCGCTCTGCTCGTGTCTCATTGGGTTCCGGCCCGTCGTCTCACCCCGAGTTGCGCCTCATTTCCATGAGAAGCCGTTTAGAGTGCGGCCGCGTTCCAGATGGAGCGCGGCCGCACTCTGTGAGGGGACCGTGAAGAAGAAGCTTGCGTGGCTGATCTACCTGCTCGGGATGGTGATGCTCCTCTCGTCCATGTGGGGCAACCACCACGGCATGAAGAACCACCGCGTGCACGGGTGGAACTGGTACCACTACTGGGTCGGGAGCAAGTACCACGAGGAGGTCGGGTACTTCGACATGTACAGCCAGACCATCGCGGCCTGGCGAGAGATGAAGGCCGACACCGCCAAGGTCTCGTCGAGCCGCAACCTGCGCACCTACAAGATGAAGCGCGTGTGGGAGGGCAAGGTGCCCTGGGTGCGGAACCAGCTCTGGACGGATGCCCGATGGGCAGAGTTCAAGTCCGACCTCCGCAAGCTCAGAAAGAAGCAGAGCTACAAGAAGTGGAACGACTGCGTGAAGGACCGGGGCTACAACGCCTCGCCTGCGTGGAACACACCCGCGAGCTGGCTCACCAACGCTCTGGACGTGGGCAAGTCGAGCCACATCCGCTTCGCCAAGTCCATCGACATGGGCCTCATCCTCGGCCTGGCGTTGTTGCTCCCCCTGGCCTTCGGGCCGACGCGCTCCATCACGGCGGTGTTCATCAGCCTGCTGGTCGCCAACAACACCACGCGCTTCCACGGAAGCTTCGTCCAGTACGACTGGATCGTGCTCGTTCTGGGATCCGCAGCCCTGATCTCCAAGAAGAAACACGGCTGGGGAGGGTTCCTCCTCGGAGTGGCCACGGCGGTGCGCATCTTCCCGCTGGTCTTCTTCGCCGCGATGGTCGCCCGAGCAGTGCTCGACCTCCTCCTCACTCGGCGATTGCCCCCGTGGCTCCCGCGCCTCGCGGGCGGCTTCGGACTGGCCCTGATTCTCGGCTTCGGGGTCGGTGCCGCAGGGCCTCGGGGTCTGGACGGCTGGAGCGAGTGGCGTGAGAAGATCCAGGTGCACACGCACTTCCACAAGACGGGCGATGGCCGCGTGGGTCTCAACCACATCTTCACCAGCAAACAGGGACCTCGCGGGCAAGACATCCCCAAGATCAGCGAGCGCTTCAAGACCCTCGAAGAGACGAAGCCCATCCGCCTGGCGGTGGCCGGCCTGCTGCTCGCGCTCCTCGCGGCAGCGTGTTGGAACCGAGACGAACTGGACTGCTTCATCCTCGCCATCGTCGCGTTCTTCGCCCTGACCGTGAGCAGTCGGTACTACTGGAGCGCGCTCGCGCTGTTGCCGTTCCTCGGATTCCGGACCCGTGACAAGGCCTCCCTGGGGATAGGTCTGTCCATCTCCCTCTTCCTGACCGCCTCCTACTACCTGTTCTGCGAGGACCTGGGCCACACCTACGTGCGCTGGCGAGCCCAGAACTTCTTCATGTTGGGCACCTTCACGCTGGGCCTCATCACCCTGGCGGCCTTGGGCTTCCGCAAGCCGCTGTACGTGCCCGGCGAGGAGCCTCGCCCCGAGCCGGGCTCCCTCCCGGAGTCGGCCCCCCAGACCGAGTCCACGCCCCCGGCTTCGGGCGAAAGCGACTCCCCCTGAGCCCGCAGGCCCGCCTCTACACCCTGGTCTTCGTTTCGGGCGCCAGCGGCCTGATGTTCGAGCTGGTGTGGATTCGCGCCATGGGCGTGCACTTCGGGACCACCGCGCCCGCCATCTCCACCGTGCTCGCTGCGTTCATGGCAGGCCTCGCCCTCGGCAGCATTCTCCTGGGGCCCCGCGCGGACCGCTCCACGCGCCCGCTGCACCTCTACCGCGTCCTGGAGTTGGGCATCGCCGTCAGCGGCCTCGCCGTGTCGCTCCTCCTCCTCCGAGGCGACGCAGTGCTGGCGTCTCTCGCCCAGGGACTCGCGGCCGCGGGCCCGGCCGCCCCCATCGTGCGGGCCGGCCTCTTCGCCTCACTGATGCTGCTCCCCACCACTCTCATGGGTGGGACCTTGCCGGTGCTGAGCCGAGCGCTGGCTCGGTCGGGAACCACGGGCCGGGTCATCGGCAGCCTCTACGCCATCAACACCGGCGGCGCCGTGGTGGGCGTGCTCCTCCCCGACTTCGCGCTCGTCCCGTCGGTCGGTCTCACTGCCACCGCCGGCCTCGCCGCCCTCGGCAATCTCTTCGTGGCGCTGATGGTGTCTCGTGTGGCACCGGACGTGCCCCCGAGTCCCGCCCCCACGGAGCCCGCCGCACAGCCTGCGCTGCCCTGGGCGCCCGTCCTCCTGTTCGCGGTCAGCGGCCTGTGCGCCATGGGCTACGAGGTGGTGTGGAGCCGCATGCTCGCGCATTGGGTGCCCGGCACGGTGGCGAGCTTCTCGGTGCTTCTCGCTGTCTATCTGGTCTGCCTCTCCATCGGCTCCGCCTTCGGCACGCGACGCGCGGACGCCTCGGACCACCCCCTCGCGACGGCCGCGACGCTGCTGGTGGCCACGGGGCTCAGCGTGGTCCTCTCCATCGCCGGGGCGGGGTTCGTCCCCGAGCTCCTCCAGGCCGCGGTTCCCGGCGTGCACGACGGCTGGCGGGCGGGGGCCGGCGAGACCTTCCTCCTCTCCCTCCTCACGTCGGTGTACCTCGAGGCGATCCCTTGCCTCCTGATGGGGGCTGCCTTCCCATACCTCGCGGCGGCTGCCGTCCGGGCCGGAGCGGTGGGTCGGGCCACGGGGCGCCTCTACGCCGTGAACACGATGTTCGGAGTGGTCGGGTCCATCGCGACGGGCTTTCTCTTGCTCGGGGCATTGGGGGTGCAGGGGGCGCTCCTGAGCCTCGCGACGCTGGCTGTCCTGGCGGGGGCAGGTGCCCTCCTGGTCTCCACCGCCAGGACTCCGCGTCGCTGGATTCCGTCGTTCGCCCTGGCGCTCGGCGCCCTCGTTGTGGGCCTCAGCGTCCCCGCGGACCACCTCAACCGCTCCCTGCTCGGCGACCGGCGTGACTACGTCGTCGCCATGGAGGAAGGGGCGACCACCACGGCCGCGGTCATCGAGCACACCCGCTTCGGCGAGCTCGTGGAGATGGAGCTGTTCACCCCCGGCGTGAGCATGAGCGGCACGAAGTTTGGTGTGCAGCGGTACATGAGCCTCATGGCGCAGGTGCCCCTCCTGCTCTCGAAGGAGCGCAGCGACGCCCTGCTCATCTGCTACGGCGTGGGAAACACGGCCCGGTCGCTCCTGTCCCACCCGGGCCTCGAGCGACTCGATGTGGCCGACCTCTCTCCTGAGGTGGTGTCCCTGAGCGGCCACTTCAGCAAGGTGCATGGTGGAGACCCCCTCGAGGATCCGCGTGCCCACGTGCATGTGGAGGACGGCCGTCAGTTCCTCCTGCGCACCGAGCAGCGGTACGACGTCATCACGTCCGAGCCGCCGCCTCCCACGGACGCGGGGGTGGTCAACCTCTACACCCGCGAGTACTACGCCGTCGCCCGAGAGCGCCTGAAGCCCGAGGGGGTGCTCGCACAGTGGTTGCCCTTGTTCCAGCTCTCGGTGGACGAGACGCGCGGGATCATCGCGTCGTTCGTCGCCGAGTTCCCCCATGTCGCGCTGTACCGCGGCTACCGCTACCAGTGGTTTCTCGTGGGCAGCAAGTCGCCGCTCTCCATCGATCTCGCGAGCTGGCAAGAGCACGTACGGCAGCCCACCGTGGCGGGGGAGCTGCACCGGGTGGGAATCGATGGAGTGGAGGACCTGCTTGCGACGTACGCGGCAGGCCAGACCCAGCTCGAAACCGTCGCCGACGGGGTGCGGGCCATCACCGACGACCTCCCCCTACTGCAGTACCCGAGCGAGCGACTGTTTGGCTGGGTGAAGTACCCCGGCGTGCTCGATGCGCCGCCGACCACCGTCCTGGATCACGTAGACGGCGGGCGTTGGGGCCTCGACGCGGCCGGGCTCGGGCCCAGCTTCGACCGAGCCACCCTCATCGACTCCTTCGTCCGCCAGGCCGCGCCCTACATGGTCCTCGCCGAGCCGGAGGCGCGCGAGCTCGCCATGGGGCGACTGCTGTCTCGCGCTCTCGCTCTGCGTCCCGAGGACCCGCAGGTCTGGGCGCTGCTCGAGCTCGACGGAGACACGGTGCGGGCGGCGCGCGTCGCAGTCGAAGCGGGCCGCAACCTGCCTGCCGCCCATTGGATCCTCGCCCGCGTCGCGCTCTACGACGGCAGCTTCGACATCGCCCTGAACAACCTCGAGCGGGTCGCGCCCGAAGACGTCGGGCCGGCGCACTACTGGCTCGTGCGTGGCGCCGTGGAGCGTGCTCTGGGCCGCGGTGAGGCCGCCGCCTCCTCCTTTGCCCGCGTCGGAGCGACCACATCCCAAGCGCGCGTCCGGGCGGAGGCCGAGGGACTCGTCGCGGCCGCGGCGGCGCCCTTCGCGCCCTCAGCGGGTCCCATGAGCCTGGACCCTGCGACGCCCTGACTGTTGCGGCGCTGGGACCCCTGTGCTGCCATGAACGGCCCCCCATTGGGGGCAGGAGGCACCGGTGCTCAAGAAACTCATCAAGCTTCAGCTCAAGGTCGCGCTCTACCCGTTGAAGATGGTCCTGAAGGCGGCCGGCCTCTACGAGGACGAGGCGACGGTGGACATCCCCCCGCGGCCGGCGCCCAACGACCCCATGAGCTCCGTCTCGAGCCCTGGCGCGCGCACCGAGTCGGCGCCGCCCGCGAACGACGTCAAGGTCCTGGCCAAGGACGTGCTCGCCCAGTTGAGTGATGGCGAGGAGATCGTGTTTCTCGATGTGCGCGAGGCCAACGAACTGGCCGCCTCGGGGACGATCGGCGGGGCAGTACACATGCCTCTCCGCGACGTGCCGCGCCGCTTCGAGGAGCTGAACCACGGTGACACCATCGTCGTCTACTGCGCGGCCGGGATGCGCAGCCTCGACGCGGCGATGTTCCTTCGTGACAAGGGCTTTGATGGTGCGCGGTCGTTGGTTCGCGGTCTCCCGAGCTGGACTGCGGCCGGCGGCGAGGTCACCAAGGGCTGAGAAGCCGTTTAGACTCCCGAACCCATCCGCGGAGCCGCGCTCCGGGGGGGACCTGGAGTCGCAGATGTCCGAACCCGTCGTGCACTACCGAACCGATGGCCCAGTCGCCATCCTCACCCTCGACGCGCCGCCGGCCAATTGCTACAGCCATGCGCTGATGCTGTCTCTGGACGACGCGATTCTCCAGGCGCGCTTCGACGACGAGGTCGAGGTGATCGTGGTCACCGGGGCCGGCACCCGGTTCTTCTGCGCCGGCGCGGACATCGCGATGCTCAGCAGCGTCACGCCGCGCTTCAAGTACTACTTCTGCCTGCACGCCAACGAGACGCTCTCGCGCCTCGAGCACACCGACAAGCTCGTGATCGCTGCCGTCAACGGTCACTGCGTGGGCGGTGGTCTCGAGGTGGCCATGGCCTGCGACCTGCGCGTGGCTCGCAAGGACGGGGGCTCGTGGGGGCTGCCCGAGGTGAAGCTCGGCGTGTTGCCCGGAACCGGCGGCACGCAACGCCTGGCGCGGCTCGTGGGGCACCAGAAGGCTCTGCGCTGGATGGTGGAGGGCAAGACGGGCTCCTTCGATGAAGCCGAGGCCGAAGGCGTGTTCGACCGGGTGCTCGACGTGCCCGCCGAGGACTTCCTGGACGCTGCGGTGACCTACGCGAAGTCGCTGTGCACCCCAGGCACCGCGAGCATGGCGGTGGGACACATCAAGCGGGCCGTCCAGACCGGCGCTGGCCTGCCCTTGGAGCAGGGGCTGGCGTTGGAGCGCGAGCTGCAAGCGAAGCTGTTCGGCAGCGACGACGCCGTCGAGGGGCTGAACGCCTACGTCGAGAAGCGCAAGGCGCGCTTCTCCGGGAGCTGAGTCATGGCCGTCATCAACACTGCGCCCCCTCGGGGCACCCGCGACTTCCCCCCGGAGGAGATGCGCCTCCGCACCTGGCTCTTCGGCCACTTCCGCGAGGTGGCGCGCCAGTTCGCGTTCGAGGAGTACGACGCCCCGGTCCTGGAGACCGAGGCTCTCTACGTGCGCAAGGCCGGCGAAGAGATCACGGGGCAGCTCTACAACTTCGAGGACAAGGGCGGCCGCAAGGTCGCGCTGCGCCCGGAGATGACGCCCTCGCTGGCTCGCCTGGTGCTGGCCAAGGGTCGTTCGCTCCCCATGCCGATTCGCTGGTTCTCCATTCCGCAGTGCTGGCGCTACGAGCGCATGACCCGCGGACGCAAGCGCGAGCACTTCCAGTGGAACATGGACATCTTCGGAGTCCCCGGCGTCGCCGCGGAAGCCGAGCTCCTCGCGGCCATCGCCACCTTCTTCGGGCGGCTGGGGCTCACCAGCGCCGACGTGGGCATCCGCGTCTCCTCGCGGGGCGTCCTCCACGCGGTGCTGACCGAGAAGTTGGGCGTTCCCGACGAGCACTTTGCCGCCGTCTGCGTGCTCGTGGACAAGCTGGAGAAGCTGCCCCGCGAGGCCATCGAGAAGGACCTCGCCGAGCTTGGGCTTGCCGGCTCTCTGGTGGACGAGATCATCGCGACCTTGTCCCTTCGCACCCTCGACGACCTCGGCGGGGTGCTTGGCGAAGAGCACCCGGTGGTGCTGGATCTGCGCTCGCTCTTCTCCCTCGCAGAGGCCTACGGCGTCGCGGACTGGCTGGTCTTCGACGCCAGCGTCGTGCGCGGCCTCGCGTACTACACCGGCGTGGTCTTCGAGGCTTTCGACCGGGGAGCGACGCTGCGCGCGATCTGCGGAGGCGGGCGCTACGACCGTCTGCTGTCGACCTTCGGGGGTGACGATGTGCCCGCCTGTGGGTTCGGCTTCGGGGACGTGGTCATCGTCGAGCTGCTCAAGGACAAGGGACTGCTCCCCACCCTGAGCGCCGCCGTCGACGACGTGGTGTTCAGCTTCAGTGAGGACCTGCGCCCCGCGGCCATGAGCGTCGCCGCTCGGTTGCGGGCTTCGGGGCGGAGCGTGGACCTGGTGCTGGAGAAGAAGAAGGCGAAGTGGGCCTTCAAGTACGCCGACCGCAGCGGCGCGGCGCGCATGGTGCTCGTGGCTCCCGATGAGTGGGAGCGCGGGATGGTGAAGATCAAGGAGCTCGCTACGGGCGAGCAGCGCGAGGTCCTCCTCGAGGAGTTGGTATGAGCACGGCCCCCATCTGGATCTGCGGACCCTCCCGGTCCCCCATCGGCAAGTTCGGTGGGACCCTCTCTTCCCTCATGCCGGCGGACCTGTCGGTGCCCGTGGCCCAGGCGGCCATGGAGCGCGCGGGGGCGGACCCGTCCATCGTCGACGAGACCATCTGGGGCCACGGTCGCCAGGCCGGCGGGGGACCGAACACGGCCCGGCAGGTGGGCATTCGCGCCGGGATCCCGGAGACGTCGCCTGCCTACACCGTCAACAAGGCGTGCGGCAGCGGGCTCTTCGCCATCGTCAACGCCGCCCGCACCATTCGCCTCGGCGAGGCGAGCGTGATCCTCGCCGGCGGCGCCGAGTCCATGAGCAACACGCCCTACATGCTCCCGCGGGCCCGCTGGGGCTACCGCATGGGGCACGGCGAGCTGGTGGACGGCATGTACCGCGACGGCTTCTTCTGCCCGCTGGCGGATCAGCTCATGGGCGCCACGGCCGAGACGCTGGCCGAGCAGTACGACATCGACCGCGACGAGCAGGACCGGTGGGCCGAGATGAGCCAACAGCGGGCTGGCGCGGCGCGGGACTCGGGTGCGTTCAAGGACGAGATCGTCCCTCTGACCGTGAAGGGCCGGAAGAAGGACATCACGCTGGACCATGACGAGCACATGCGCCCCGACAGCACGGTGGCGATGATGCAGAAGCTCAAGCCGGTCTTCAAAGACGGCGGCACGGTGCACGCGGGGAACAGCTCTGGGGTGACAGACGGCAGCGCGGCCGTGGTCGTGGCAAGCACCGAGGCGGTGGAGAAGCACGGCCTGGCGCCCTTCGCGAAGGTCACGGCCTGGCAGTCAGCCGGCGTCGCCCCCGAGGTGATGGGCATCGGACCTGTCCCGGCGACCCGGATGCTGCTCGAGAAGACGGGGCTGAGCCTCGCCGACATCGACCTCATCGAGCTGAACGAAGCGTTCGCGGCTCAAATCCTGGCCTGCGACCGGGAGCTGTCGTTCGATCGGGAGCGCCTCAACGTGCACGGCGGCTCCATCGCCCTGGGCCACCCCATCGGGGCTACGGGCACCCGCATTGCCGTGACCCTGCTGCACGCCATGAAGCAGCGGGACCTCAAGCGAGGCCTCGCGACACTGTGTATCAGCGGAGGCATGGGCCTCTCGGTGCTGTTCGAGCGGGTCTAGACCCCGACCTAGCGGCCGGGAACCGGGGCCTCGTGGGCACCGGCGACATCCACGACGACGAACACGTCGCGGCACGTGTCGTCGAGCACCGTCGCCGTCAGGCTGAGCTGGCAGGTCCAGTTGCAGGTGGGGCCGGCGATCTCGTCGATCACATCGCAGACAACGGACGTGCCGACGGGGTCGAGGGTGCCGGGAGCACAGTCGAACTCCGGCGTGCAGTCGGCGTCGTCGCAGTTGGTCTGCAGTTCGACGATGACGCCGCTCGCCGGCGCGCTCTCGATCGCCGCCGTCTCGACGTCAATGGCGGCCTCGACGACATCCCCCTGGATGGTGGTCTCCACATCGACGACACCGTCCGACGTGGCGTGCACCGGAGTGAAGACCAGGCAGTCGGGAACGCCGCCGCCGCCCCCGGCGCAGGCGGAGAGCAGGGTCGAAGCGAGGAGCAGAAGGGGCAGTCGATTCATGACCGTGGTCTACACGGGTCAGAAACCGAAGCCACCACGCAAAAAAGTCACAGCTGTATGAACAGGGGTCACAGTGACCGGCGCCGGGAGCGAGGCGCACCCCGACGCAGAGGTCGAGCGCTCAGGTCCTCAGGCGAAGTCTTCGATGTATCGACGACGCTTCGCGTGGCGCAGCTTCTGAAGCGCGCGAATCTCGATCTGCCGGATACGCTCGCGGGTGAGACCGAAGTCCTTCCCGATCTTCTCCAGGGAGTACTTCTCCCCATAGGCGTCGAGGCCAAAGCGCAGGCGGATGACGCGCTCCTCGCGCGGGTCCAGGGTGGAGAGCGCGCGCCCGACCCCCTTCTTCAGGCTCTTCCACTGCAGGGAGTCACCAGGCAAGACCTCGTCCTCCTTGCTGATGAAGTCTCCCAGACGCGCATCGCCGTCTTCGCCCACCGGTCGGTCGATGGACACCGGCTCGCGCATCATGCGCAGCATGTCGTCGACCTCGTCGATGGTGGTCTCCATGGCATCTGCGAGCTCGGTGCGGGTCGCGTCGCGTCCGAGGACCTTGCCCAGGCGGCGCTTCTCGGAGTTGAGCCGGTTGAGCACTTCGAGCTTGTAGATGGGCACGCGAATGGTGCGGCAGGTGCTCTCGATGGACCGCACGATGGCCTGGCGGATCCACCACGACGCGTAGGTGCTGAACTTGAAGCCCCGGTGGTACTCGAACTTCTCCACCGCCCGCATCAGCCCGATGTTCCCCTCCTGGATGAGGTCGGACATCGGAATGCCGCGGTAGCTGTACTGCTTGGCGATGCTGACGACGAGTCGCAGATTCGCCTTGAGGAGCTGGTCCTTCGCGCGGCGCTGCTCCTCACCGGTGCCTTCGAGGCAGAGGCGTCCCACCTCGTACTCCTCGGCTCGGGTGAGCAGGCTGTGCTCTCCCATGTTCTTGAGGTAGGCGTTCAGGACGCGAGCGTTGCTGTTGGGGCGAAGCTTTCCGGCCATCGTGAGTGTTCCCTCCGAAGTGAACGCTCAATTCCTTCGCAAGGCTCGTGCCATATGTCGATCCCGGGGGCCCTAGGCAGGAATTCGGAGGACGATCTTCCCCAGGAAGTCCCCACTCACGAGGCACTCCAGCGCCTCCCGCACCTCCGCCATGGGGAAGACGGTGCCGACGACGGCCTTGAATCTTCCCGACTCGAGCCCTCGGGCGATGAACGCGAGGTCGTCGTCCTTGCCCATCTCGAAGTTCAAGCTGGGCAGGTTCTTGTCGAAGGGCGTCCGCGCCATCAGCCCGAAGAACGAGCCCAGAGAGCCGACGATGGGCTTCTTCTCTCCCTCGTATCCCGCGTGGCCGATCATGATGTAGCGCCCCTCGTCGGCGAGCACCCGCCGGGCTTCCTTGTACGGAAAGCTGCAGGCGACATCGAACAGCAGGTCGTACCTCTCGGGACGGTCGGTGAAGTTCTCTGCGGTGTAGTCGATCACATGGTCCGCCCCCAGGGACCGCAAGAGGTCGAGCTTGCTCGTGTGATCCACGGCGGTGACCTCCGCGCCGAGATCCTTGGCGAACTGAAGCGCATACACGCCCACCGCGCCGCCCGCGCCGTTGATGAGCACCTTCTCGCCAGGCTGGGGCTTGCCACCATCCCGCATGTTCATGAGGGCGATGAGGGCCGAGGTGGGCACCGCCGCCGCTTCCTCGAAGCTCAGGTTCGCCGGCTTCCGCTCCAAGGTCCCCTCGGGCACCGAGACCAGCTCCGCGAAGGCGCCTCCGTTGGTCCACTGGTTCATGGGCACGGTCTCCCCAAACACCGCGTCGCCCACCTGGAAGCGGGACGCCCCGGGCCCGACGGCCTCCACCACCCCCGCCATGTCCGTCCCGGGGATCAGGTTCTTGGGCCTCCGCAGACCGCCCCCGAACAGCCGCATCGCGTAGGGCCGCCCCGTGACCATGTGCCAGACGTCCGCGTGGACGGACGAACCCTTCACCCGCACCAGAACCTCGCCGGGCCCCGGGACGGGGTCGGGGACCTCCTCCAGCTTCAGGACGTCGAATCCGCCGTACTCCCTCTGCACAATCGCCTTCATCGCTCGCTCCTCCGCTCGACTCTACGGGGCGGCGCCTCGGCCTCTTGCGGCGCCGGGCTCAGGGAGGAAAGCGCGGCGTAGGGATCCCAGTCCCGCCCCCCCTTCCTCTTGGCAGACTCCAGGGTGCGGAGCGCTTCGATGAAGCGCGGCAGATCCCCGTCAAAGCGCTCGAGGGCGTCGTCGAAGACGCTGGTGCCGGTGTTGTAGACCCGGAACTGCACCAGGCGGGCGTTGTTGATGGTGCGACCGGCGTCCATGGCCTGCCGGTAGCCCGCGAGTCGCCAGCCCAGCATCGGCCATCGCGCGCGCGTCTCCGCGATGACCTGCTCCTTGCGGGAGAGGACCTCGCGGGTCGGCAGCCCCGCCCGGTACAGGCCGTCGAGCCGGGCCACCATCGCGTTCATCTCCTTTCGGTAGAGGGCGTTGTCCGCCTCGCGGTCCTGCCAGAGCGCGTAGGCGTCCGGCCGCTCCTCGCGAATGGAAGCCATGAAGCGTGCCGCCGCCTCATCCCCGAGGAACGTCGCGAGGCTCTCGTTGAAGTCCCCGTGCCCCTTGAGCCAGACCGTCGCGTGGGCCAGCTCATGAAGCACGGTGTTGGAGAGCTGCTCCTCGTCCCACGCGAGCATCGACCGCCACAGCGGATCGCGAAACCAGCCCAGCGTCGAGTACGCACCGGCCGAGCGCACGTAGGTCTCCCACCCCAGGCTCGTCAGCAGCTCCGCTTCGGCCGTGGCGGCGTCCTTGTCGAAGTATCCGATGTAGGGGAGCTTGCCGACGACGGGGTAAGCGAACTGGTGGGGCGTGAACCGGTCGGGCGCCGTGCCCGAGACGTTCCAGATGACCTGGTTGAACGTGGGGTTGATGGCCTCGTAGTTCTTGGTGGGAGAGAGGCCGATGACATCCTCGCCGAACGCCTTCACTCGCCCGACGAGGAGCAGCCGGTCCCGCTCGTCGTCGGTGAACTCGACGGTCTCGAGGGCCTCGTCTACGGGCACGCGCCCCGCCATGAGCTGGAACTGGCCCTTCGCGGCCTGCGCGATGTAGGCACACCCCGGGATGAAGAGGGTGAGGGGGGCAAGGAGCAGGAGCAGAGTGGCCGCCATGATGAGGCGACGTCGGCGCGACGACGGGGCAGCAACGTTCGTCCCGGTCGGCTCCATGGCTCGGGACGGTATCATCCGCGCCGGTCATGAAACGAGCTCCCCTCTTTGCCGCTGTCGCCTTGCTCCTCACAGGCTGCGACTTCTTCGCCACCCCTCCCGATCAGGATGGGTTGCTCTCGTGCGACGAAGAGCAGCCGCTCTCCCTCCTGACGAGCGCAGACGACCTCGACGTGGACGCCGGCAGCGAGGTCGGGCTCCGCATCGTCACTGCCTTCGGGGACCCGGACATGGCCGCAGTCCTCCGCATCGACGGTCCCGACGTGGCCGACCACATCGGCGAGTTCTGGGACCCGTCGGTGGGGCAGACGATGCTCACGGGCACCATCGAGGTCGGGCAATCGGGCTCCGTCGAGCTGTTCCGCCCGGGAGGAGGCGCCATGAGCGGCTCTCTGACCCTGACGTGCGGAGCCCCCGAGGTCTGTTGGAACCTCATCGACGACGACGGCGACGGACGGGTGGACTGCGCTGACCCCCTCTGCGCGCGCGTCCCCGACTGCGAGGACGCCCAGGAACCCCTGGAGACCGAGACGCCCCTCTGCAGTACGGACTTCGTGCCCCTCGACGTGCCGGTGCTGCGCGCCATCGACGACCAGCGCACGCTCTATGAGACCTCCCCCCTGGGCGCGGGCGTGCAGCCCACCCTTGCGTTCTGGGGAGGCGCCGAGGTGATGATCCCGAGCCTTCCCCCCACCGCCATCCGGGCCATCGTCCGCGTGGGCGGCGGCGGCATGCTCTGCGAAGGAACACCGGACGGCCCTGCGGTGTCCTGCGACCGCGTCGTGGACCTCGCCGATGGTGACGAGGTGGAGTTCATGCCCAGCGACGTCGTCTGGTTGGAGCCGGTCGCTGCGGCCTGGGAGAGCCTGGAAGTGCACGTCATCTGCGAGGACCAGGGATGAGCGACGAAACCGCCCAAGTGACAGGCCTGATCGAGTCCATCACGGGCTCCGGTGGCGTCGTCGTCGCCGTGATCGGGCTGGGCTCCGTCGTGGCGCTCGCCGTCTTCCTCGCCCGCCTCTGGGCCTTGCGCCGCGATCGCGTCCTCCCGCGCAAGCTGCCCATTCAAGTGCGCGACCTCGTCCTTCGGGAACAGGTCGCCGACGCCATGACCACGTGCCGCACCGACGAATCTCCCCTCGCACGGGTGATGCTCGCCGGGCTGCGGCAGTCGGGACGCCGCCGGGAGGTGGTCAAGGAGGTGGTGCAAGAGGTCGGACGACACGAGGCACAGCTCCTCCACCGGGGACTCGGCATCCTCGAGCTGATCGCGGTGGTCAGTCCGCTCCTCGGCCTGCTGGGCACCGTGTGGGGAATGATCGATGTGTTCCGCGCCATCGAGGTGCACGGCGTCGGCAACGCTGGAGCCCTGGCCGGCGGCATCGGCACCGCCCTCTACACGACCTTCGCCGGGCTCCTCGTCGCGATCCCCGTCCGCATCGGCCACAGCTGGGTGCTCGGCAAGGTGGACTTGCTGGTGATGGACATGGAGGAGCAGGCCCTCGAGCTCGTCGACCTCATCGCAGACACCGAACAACCCTCCGCTTCCCTCGCGGCCGGGCCCGGGGCGGTCGATGCGGACGCCGACGCCGACGCCAAGCGGGACTGACCCAAGTGGACTTCTCCCCCTCCCGGCGACGCCTGCCCCTGATCCTCGACCTCACGCCGCTCATCGACGTCGTCTTCCTGCTGCTCATCTTCTTCATGGTGACCACCACGTTCGTGCCTGACTCGACGGGCCTGCAGGTAGACCTGCCCCGAAGCTCGAGCCAAGAGGTGATTCAGGAGGGCGAGGACCTCACGCTGGACCTCGGTGCAGACGGAACCATCAGCCTCAACGGAGAGGTCCTGAGCCTGGCCCAGCTGAGCGCGGAGCTGCGGAAGACCGCCGAGAAGGACCCCAAGACCCTCATCGTGCTGAAGGCCGACTCCGAGATCAGCCACGGTCGCGTCGTCGAGGTCATGGACATGGCCCGGGAGATCGGGCTCACCAGCTTCGCCATCGCCACCGAGGGTGAAGCGACCGGAGGCACGGAGGCGCCGGCCGCCAGTCCAAGCCTGCCCAGCTGGCTGCGCAACCCGCTCGAGTAGGGCCTGTGCGAGGCCGCACGACCCGCCCACAGAGCAGTGCCAAAACCAACAGAAGTCGTTGTTTTTGCAAGAAAAATGACAGTTGCCATACAAGACCTCCTCCCCCGGTCGTACACCGGGAGTGAGGGGCGCGACGCACGCGCCTCCGAGAGGAGACCTCATGTCTGGCAAGTCCCCCCGCCCCCTCGCAGCATCCGCCCTCGCGGTTCTGTTGCTCCCCCTGGTCCCAACGCACGCCGCCGCTGAGCCAGCCTGCGCAGAGTTCAACGGCATGCGACAGCAATTGAATTGCCTGATCGTCGAACTGGGAACCGTCACCGACGACCTCGCGGACACCAACGCCGAACTCCTGGCCACCCAGGTGGAGCTCGGCAACACCCAGGCAGTGGTGAAGGCCGCGGCCAACACCATCACCCTGCTCCAGACAGAGTTGGCAGACACCGGCGCCTGGGTGGGCGTCCTGGAGTCGACGATGGACTCGCGCCTGTCGACTGTGGAGTCCACCTACGTGACGTCGGTCGCCTTGGATCCCTACGCGACCCGCGCCTGGGTCACGAGCCAGAACTACGCCGGCCCCGACGCGGTCGCAGGCTTCGCGAGTCAGGACTGGGTCATCATGCAGGGCTTCCTCGTCCCGGCTGATCTCGCGCCCTTCGCTCTGAACGCGGACCTCGCGATCACAGATGGCGTCGCCACGGCCAACCAGGGCGACATCGCGAACCTCACGGCAGACGTCGCCGCCATGTCCGGGGTCGTCGCTGCAACGGAGGGCACCACGGCCATGAACGCGATGGCCATCGCCGACAACGCCGCAGACATCGCCGACAACGCCGCAGACATCGCCGACAACGCCGCAGACATCGCCGACAACACCGCAGACATCGCCGACAACACCGCAGACATCGCCGACAACACCGCAGACATCGCCGACAACACCGCGGACATCGCTGCCGGCGGCTCGGGTGACGCATGCTTCGCCGAGGCCCGCGTGCCGGACGACCTGCTGGTGTCCCTCACGACGACCTGCGCCACCGACGCCTACGGCGTCACGGTCTGTGACCCCTGCGCCGAGACCTTCGTCCTCGACGGCAGCGGCACCCACGCCAACGGGCTCGAGACCTACGCCTGGGCGCTGGTCTCCGGCGCCGGCACCCTCGGCGCGTCGGACCAGATGAACGGGACGCTCGACATCAGTCTCACGCCCACCGGCCCCGGCACCACCCTCGCAGAGTCGGTGACGGTGGAGCTCACCGCCACGGACTGCGACGGCGGGAGCACCACCGCGCAGGTCACCTACAGCCTGGAGTGTGTCGCCCCCTGATCGAAGGGCAATCTGGGGCGCTGAACGATCGACGTATCGATCATGGCGCCAGCATTGGCGCAAACTACCTTTTCCCCTGATCGGGGGACTGATAGCCTGAGCGCTGTTTCATGGACCCATCTCCTTCGCTCCGCTCAGCATTTCCGCTCGTGCTCGTCGCCGTCCTGGCTGGCTCGCTCGCGTGGGCGTTCTATGGCGACCGTGGGGTCCTCGCGAACCGCGCGCTGCAAGAGGAGTTGATCGCCCGTCAGTCGGCGGTCGACGAGCGGCAGACCACCGTCGCCCTCCTACGCGTCGAGATCGACCAGATGAAGACCGATCCGCTGGCTCAGGAGCGATGGGTGCGAGAGGAGCTCGGCTACGTGAAGCCGGGGGAGATCCTCTACCTGTTCCCGTCGGACCAGGCGACGGACTTCGAGGTGGTTCAAGACCGTCGTCTGCGGGAGGCCCAGCTGCCGCCCGGCATGGGCGACCAAGGGGCTGAAGGAGAGAAGCCATGAGGCAGGAGTCCCTTCGCCGCCGCGCCCCCATGCGGAACGACGCGCCCATCGTCGAGCTGTTGCTCCTGCTCCTGGTCGCAGGAGGCGTCGCCATGGGTGCCGCCGACCCAGACCGCGCCCAGCTCCCCCTGCCGCGGGTCATCGGCCTCGCCTTGTTGCCTGCGCTCATCGTCGCGCGCAGCTACGCAAACCCCAGCCAGGCGGCGCGTCGCGGCCACCGCGCTCCGATGTGGGTGCCGGCGCTGGCCGTGCTGGCTGCAGTGCTCGTGCAGGCGGGTGGCGGCCCCGCAGGACCTCTCGGGGTCGTAGCGTTCCTCGGCATCGGCGCCGGCTCCCTGAACGTCGGAGCGAAGCGGGTGCTTCCCTGGGCGGTCGTCACGGTGCTGGCCGTCGCGGTGCCCGTGGTGATGGGCAACGCCGTGGGGTCTCTGGGAAGCCTCATCCCCTGGGGCTTCGGGGTCCTCCTGTCCGCTGCGATTCCCGGCACGGCGCTGGTCTCCGAGCGCCACGCCCACCGCCGCACCCAGGCGCGGCTTCGAACTCTCGAGGACGAGGCCGGTGGTCTGCGTCACGAGTCCAGTCAAGTCCTGCCCACCCTGCGCGACCGCAACCTGGATGACGAGACCCGGGAGCGCGACCTGCGCTCCATCGCCCGCCAGCTCCAGCAGGACATCGAGCGAGCTGCGTCCATGCTCGTCACCACCCTCGGCGCCACCACCGCGAGCATCTACCGCCCGGACGGCGACGAGTTCGGAGACCGGCTCGTGCTCGTGGCTGCGGCGGGGGACACCCGCTCCCTCGTGGACGACGTGGGGACCCGCGACGGGCTCTTCGGCGCCGCGTTCAAGGCCATGGGGCCCGTCTGCCTCAAGTCCCCGCAGCCCGACGACCGCCGTGTGGTCCACCGGAGCACGTGCCAGAACCTCGGCTCGGTGTTGGCCCTGCCTCTCCTCGAGGGCGAGCGTCGCTATGGGGTGATGGTCCTCGACGCTCCCGTCGACATGGATCTGGACGGTCAGCCCCGCGAGTTCGCTGGCCACCTCGCGGACTTCGTCACACGGCTCATCGCGCGGGCCGTCGACCTCTCCGCCATCCGGGAGGGCATGCGCGAGAACCACGCCTTCTACGAGGCCTGCCGCGCAGTCTCCCGTCACGTCCGCATTGACGCCATCGCCCAGGAGGTCGTGCATAGCGCCGGTCGATTCGTCGATCTGGACCGCTGCGCCCTCGCGCTGGCGGACGACCTCGGCGCCACCCTGCGGGTGGTGGCCCACGATGGCTTCGGCGCGCCACCCCCGCACGCCCCCTTCCCCATCCGGGCCGAAGAAGGGCTGCTCGCTCAGGCCGTGCGTCACCGCACCGCCATCGACCGCCCGGATCTCTTCAGCACCGCGCGCGCCCCGGTGCTCTTCGGCAAGGCTGGGGGCCCCGCCCGCGACCTCGCGAGCCTGCTCGTACTGCCGGTCTACGCCCCCGGTGGTGACCACGAGGACGCGCCACCGCCGCTGGGAGCACTCCTGGTGGCCCGGGAGAGCGCCCCCGACTTCTCCGCCGAGGACAACGAACGCCTGGAGGTGCTGCTGCACCAGGCCGGCGCATCGATCAGCAACGGACGGCTGTTCGCTGAGCACGAGTCCCGCTCCATCACTGATGGAATGACAGGCCTGCCGAACCACCGCCGCTTCCAGGAGGTCATGGACGAGAAGCTCGCCCGCTGCAGTCGCACGGGCAGCAAGCTCAGCCTGCTCCTCATGGACATCGACAAGTTCAAGTCGGTGAATGACACCTACGGACATCCCATGGGCGACGAGGTCATTCGCCGCCTGGCCCGGGTGCTCGCCGAAGCCGTGCGTGGAGGTCAGGACCTCGCGGCGCGGTACGGCGGTGAGGAGTTCGTGGTCGTCCTCGAGGATGCCGACGCGGGAGACGCCCTGGTCCTCGCCGACCGGCTCCGGGAGTCCTTCAAGGACGAGCAGTTCGTGCACATGGAGACCGACGGCGCGCGCCCCCTCACCTTCCGTTGCTCCATGAGCGTCGGGATCGCGTGTTACCCCGACGACGCCAGCGCCAAGGCGGAGCTCGTCGACAAGGCAGACCAGGCGCTCTACCTCAGCAAGCAGCGAGGGAGAGACCGCGCCACGTGCTGGGAGACCCTGCGTCAGGCCAACGGCTCCCGTGGCGAGGCCCGCGTCTAGAGACAGGCCTTCCGGGCAGGCGCCAATCGTCACCGCGCGGAACGGCGTTTGGGGGAAGATGCGGTGATGGCTCGCTACTGGCCCCAGCTTCGCGCTCTGCTGATCCTCCTGCACCTCGTGGCGATCACCCTGATGGCGCTCCCGGCCCCGGTGGGGTCCGAGCGAGCGGACACCTACGAAGTGCAAGAGGTCAAAGACCAGCTCGAGCAGCTCTCCTCAGCTCTGGAGCGCGTCGGAATCTCCGCCTCTCCCGCGGAGATCGCCGAGACACTGATCAGCACGTCGGGGCGCTTTCTCCAGGCGCGGCGCGCGGTGCTGAAGCCCTTCAGGCCCTACTACCGCTGGGCGGGGACCCGCCAGGGCTACCGGATGTTCAGCGGAGTGAGCCACTACGGCAACCGCCTGCACATTGAGATTGAGGAGGGAGACGCCTGGCGCACCATCTACCTCGCGCACAGCGAGGAGGACTGGCGTTGGGGGACCTTCAATCACGAGCTCAGCCGCTCCCTGCTCTACCGCTACGTCGAGCCTCGCTACAGGAAACGCTGGAAAGCCATCGCTCGCTGGGCCGCGCGGGAGGCGGGCCGTGACTTCCCGAGCGCCACCCGCGTCCGCGTGAGCTGGCGACACGCACCGATTCAGACCCCTGCCCAATCCCGGGCGGGGACCTGGCCCGACGCGCGCTCCCGCACCACCCGCACGATTCGGATCGACCGATGAACCGCGTCGGACGCCTGTGGCGATGGTGGCTGGCCCAGACATCCCGAAGGGAGACGGCGGAGACCATGGCGCTGTTTCGCATCGGCGTGGGGATCGCGCTGGTGTGGACCATCGCCACCGCCTGGATCTCCGGGGCGTTGGACCTCGCCTGGACCGACGCGGCGGCGGGCGGATACCGAACCCTCAGCGAGACCCCCACCCTGAAGCTCCTCGGCGGCCCGACTCCGGAGGTCATCCAGGGACTCATGACGGCGTGCATCGTCAGCGGCTCGCTGCTCGCCCTCGGAATCGGGGGACGACTGACCGCCCTGGTCGCGCTGCAGGTGTTCCTCCCGCTGACCCGCATGAACACGCACTCGGGGGGCTCCCTCGAGCATCTCCTCACCAACGCGCTGTGGCTCCTCGTGCTGTGCCGGTCGACCGCGACCTGGTCCGTCGACTGTCGCGTACGGGACGGCCGTTGGACCTCGGACCGCATGATCGGCGCTTGGGCCCGCTGGCTGGTGCTCGCGCAGATCGTGCTGGTGTACGGCACCACGGGCCTGCAGAAGTCAGGCTCCTCCTGGACGCCCCTCGGGGGCTTCTCGGCGGTGTACTTCGCCCTGCGCGACCCCGCGTGGCAGCGCTTCGACATCCCTTGGCTCGGCTGGCTGAGTATTCCCCTGGCGATGAGCACGGCCGCTGTCTGGCTCTTCGAGACGGGCTGGGTGATCGTGCCTCTACTCTTGTGGTGGCGAGTGCGCCCCGGGGCCGGCGGGCGCCTCGGCGCGTTCGTACGTCGCGTGGACCCGCGGCCCGCCATCCTCGCCTTCGGTGCGGCGATGCACCTCGGCATCTTCGTGATGATGGAGGTGGGCACCTTCAGCTGGTTGACGATGTGTTTCTACGTCGCGCTCTGGTCTCCGGCGGAGATCCGCTCCTTCGTCTCCAAGAAGGCGCGCACGGCGCGGCGGAGCGCCCGCATCGCCACCCGGGCGTCGGCGAGTCCCGCAGAGTCGGCGACGTCGTCCCAGGCCTGACCGCGAAGGACGCGCGAGACGATCAGACGGCGCTCCACTGGCGTGAGCGCGTCGAGCACCGCGGGGTCCGCGTCCACGAGCTCCCGAAGCGCCAGCGCCGACACCTCGTGGGTCCCCCCCCGGTAGGCGTACGCCCGGACGAGGCGGCGGATCTCCCCTTCCTCCAACGGACGCGGCTCCGGCAGGTCCCGACGGAGCTGGGCCAGGAGGTCGGCCTCCAGAGGCACCCCCTCGGCGGCGGCGAGGGCTACGCCCCCGGGCAAGTCCCGGGCGAAGATCGCGCGCAACTCGCTCGTCGTCTCCCTTGCCTGGACCGACAGCGGTCGGAGCATGACCACCGAAGGTTCCCCCGTGCGTCCGCCACGACTGCTCCCGAGGCGCACCGGCAGATAGCCGCCGGCGTGTCGAAAGCGCACGAGCTCGGCGGTCGCCCCAAAGAGAGTGCCGATGGCGTCTACATCGGGCCCCAGGCTGCGGTGCACGTGCTCCACCAGCTGGCGCCCCAACCCTCGCCCCCTCAGAGCCGGATGCACCGCCGTCCGCACGCTCCGTACGAGAGTCCAAGGACCGACTTCGGGACGGCCGGAGTGGCGGATCAGGGTCTCTGCCAGGGCCTGCCCCCGCAGACGAACCCCTCCGGCGTACATCGACTCCACCGTGTCGGGGGCGAGACGTCCCTCCCGAGCCAGGAGCGCAACGCCGAGGACGCTGGACTCGCGGAGCA
>JAGSHC010000306.1 GCA_023954745.1 Deltaproteobacteria bacterium
AGTCCCACTCGTAGGTCGCGATGGTGCCGTCCGGGTCACTCGAGCCGTTGCCGGAGAGAGCGACGGGGATTGCGATGTTGCCCGTGTAGGGGCCGCCCGCATTCGCCACCGGAGGCAGAGACGGGATCGTGATGGTCGTCGTGGTCGAGCCGATTCCGCCAGCGGTGTCCGTCACGCGAAGCGTGATCGTGTAGGTGCCCGAGGACGTGATCGGCCCGCAGGTCGCGGCGGCGGTCGCCTGAGGTCCGATCTCGAAGACGCCATCGCCGTCGCAGTCCCACTCGTAGGTGGCGACGGTGCCATCGGGGTCCGTGGCGGAGCCGTTGACCGGGGTCGGGACGCCGTTGACCCCCTGGTAGGGGCCGGTGGTGCTGACGACCGGCGGCTGGTTCTGCGGGACCGTGAGGCCGAGCGGGCACGTCGTCTGCAGGTTGGTGCTGTTGGAGACGATGACCGTCGCGGCGTAGGTCTGACCGAAGTCCGACGCGGAGGGAGTCCAGTTGAACGTCGACGTCAGCGGGGAGGACCCGCTGAGCGGCGAGAGGGTGCCGCCGGGAGGACCGGAGGCCAACTGCATCGTGATGGTGCCACCAGCGGGGTTCGAGCCGGTGAAGCTGGTGCTGAAGGGCTGGCCGACGGAGGCGTTGAAGTTCCCGCCGCCCGTGCAGGTGGGTGGCGTGCCCGTGACGAGCTCGATCATCCCGTCGAAGGTCGTGACCGCGCCGTTGTTGTCGGTGACGCGGACCGCGTAGGGCCAGAGGATCGCCCCTCCCGTGGGCGGGGTGCCCGACAGAACGCAGTTCGTCGTGTCCAGGCTCAGCCACGAGGGACGGAACTCACCGCCCGTGGCGTTGCACTGGCTCGAGGAGACGCCCGCCTGTGAGCAGGTTGCCCAGCCGCACGTGGCAGACGCGCCGTTGTCGGGATCGACGATGGCCATGGAGACGGAGTTCTGTGCGCCCCGCACAAGCTGCAGCAGCGCCGACGTGCCGATGGCCGGCGACGCGGTGTTGCCGCCAGAGAAGTTCACGACGCTCTCGACGCGGAAGCTCTGGTTGGAGGCGAAGCCCATCCCGCCGATGCGCGCGTTCGACTGGAAGTAGGCGGTGTAGGGACCGCTTCCGGGGTACGTGTGCGTCGCGGTGGAGTTGTACGTCTGGTAGGACGCTCCCGACGAGTCCGTGAACGAGCCGATCAGGTTGGACGCCAGATTCTGGCTCGACGGACTGCCTCCGCCGTAGCGGAAGTTCATGCCCGGACAGCAGCGCCACGAGTGGGTGACGTTGAAGTTCACTACCTGGCTGGAGGCCGAGGCCCGGGTCCAGGTAATCGACGCTCCACGGAAGTGACTCGCGAGAGCTGAGGCCGGTGCGGAAAGCACGACGAGGCCCAAGACGACCAGGGCGATACGAAGAAGACGATGCATTACGAACCCTCATGACCCGGGAGATCCCCATGCCGGGCGCGGGCGACAACCTACCTCGCGCAGAGCCTCCTGCGTGCGTCGATCTACGCGATCTCGCTGAGCTACCCTCCGACGATGCTCCGATTCGAACTGAACGGCCGCCCGATCGAGGTCGCTGACACCTCTCCAAATACGACCCTGCTCGAGTGGTTGCGGGCATCGCGTCCTGCATCCGAGGGGAGGGGCGATCGCCTCACCGGAACCAAGGAAGGGTGCGCCGAGGGCGACTGCGGCGCCTGCACGGTCGTCATCCTGGATGACCGGGCCCCCGGCGGAGCGCGCTACCGCTCGGTGAATTCGTGCCTGCTGCTCCTTCCGATGGTGCACGGCCGGAGGCTGTTCACCGTCGAGGGGATTGGCACGACGCGAAACCCACACCCCGTGCAGACCGCCATGGTCGACGCCCTCGGCTCGCAGTGTGGTTACTGCACACCCGGCTTCGTGATGTCCCTGTTCGAGGCGACCTACCGCGATGACCTCGACGACGACTGGAAGGTCGACGACCAGCTCTGCGGGAATCTCTGCCGATGCACTGGATACCGCCCCATTCGGGACGCCGCAAAATCGGTGGCCGGGAGCTGCCCCGACGACATCTTCCGCGCCGCCCTGGAGGCTCCCTCCACGGTCGCCGAGTCGCTCGACTATTCCGGCGCGGGTGAGCGCTTCGTCGCCCCGACGACCCTCGAGGCCGCCACGCGTCTCCTCGCCGAGAAGCCAGAGGCCCGCTTGATCTGTGGCGCGACCGACCTCGGCCTCGACGTCACGAAGAAGCACGTGCGCTTCCCCCTGCTGCTCTCCACGGAGCACATCAGCGAGCTGCAGGGCATCACCGAGGACGACTTCGGGTTCTCCATCGGAGCGGCGGTGACGTTGACGGACCTGGAGGACTGGTCGGCCCACTCGCTCCCGATGCTTCACCGGATGCTCCGGTACTTCGGCGCGCGTCAGATCAAGCACCGCGGCACCATCGGCGGGAACCTGTGCAACGCGTCGCCCATCGGCGACATCGCGCCGGTCCTGCTCGCGCTCGACGCCCGGATGCTGATCAGCAGCGAAGCGGGAACACGCAGCGTGCCGATCGCGGACTTCTACCTCGCATACCGCAGCACCGCCCTGGGGGAGGGAGAGTTGTTGAGCCGGGTCGAGATTCCGAGGCCGCCGGCGAACACCCGCACCGGCGCCTACAAGGTCTCCCGCCGCCGCGAACTCGACATCAGCGCGGTGAGCGCAGGCATGCTCGTGGAGCTCGACACGGAGGGGACCATCACCCGAGCCCGCCTTGGCTTTGGAGGCATGGCAGCAACACCACAGCGCGCGTCCGCCACCGAAGCAGCCCTCGTCGGGCAACCCTGGAACGAGGCGACGGCCAAGGCCGCGGGGGTCCACCTCGACGCGGACTTCTCCCCCATGACCGACCACCGCGGGACCGACTGGTATCGCCGGACGGTCGCTCGAAACCTGCTGGTCGGCTTCGCCGGCGAGACCCGCGAACGAAACTTCGTGCCGCTCCCCTTCGGCCACGCTGGAACCGTTGTGGAGGAGACCCGATGAGCGCCAGCGAGCACCGATCACCCCTGCATCAGTCGCGGTCCCACGAGTCGGCGCTCCTGCACGTCACGGGCGCGGCGCACTACGTGGACGACCTGCCGGAACCACCGGGCCTCCTCCACTGCCACATCGTGGCCTCGGACATCGCCCACGGGCGGCTGCTCAAGGTGGACGTCGAGCGCGCCCGGCAGGTGCCCGGCGTGCACGCCGTCCTGACCAGCACAGACGTCCCGGGCGACAACAACATCGGGCCCATCCAGCACGACGAGCCCCTCTTCGCCGAGGGCACTGTTCGCTTCGCGGGCCACGCCATCGCGCTGGTGGTCGGTGACAGCATCGCTGCGTGCCGCAAGGCCGCCGACCTCGTGGTGGTGCTGGCCGAACCCCTCCACCCCATCCTCTCGATCGAGGAGGCCCTGGCCAAGGGCAGCTTCCACCTCGACCCCCACGTGATCGCGCGAGGAGACCTCGTCGGAGCGTTCGCAGCGGCCCACCTCGTCGTCGAAGCCGAGGTAGCCAGCGGTGGCCAGGACCACTTCTACCTGGAGACCCATGCAGCGATGGCGGTGCCGAGCGACGACGGCGCCCTGCACATCTACTCCTCGACCCAGCACCCCACCGAGATCCAGAAGATGGCGGCCCATGTGCTCGGGGTCGGCGCGCACCGCATCGTCTGCTCGGTCCCGCGCGTGGGCGGCGGCTTCGGCGGGAAGGAGAGCCAAGCATCCAACTATGGGGCCTTCGTCGCCCTCGCCTCGCACGTCACCGGCCGCCCCACGAAGCTGCGCCTGAACCGAGAAGAGGACATGGCGTGGACCGGAAAGCGCCACCCGTTCCTCTCTCAGTACCGCGCCGCCTTCGACAAGGACGGCCGGATCCTCGGGTTCGAGGTGACGATCACCAGCGATGGCGGCTTCGTCACCGACCTCTCCGGGCCGGTCCTCGATCGCGCGCTGTTCCACCTCGACAACGCCTACTTCATCCCGGCCACGAAGTTCCTGGGGCGGGTCGCGCACACGAACCTCCCGAGCAATACGGCCTTCCGCGGATTCGGCGGTCCCCAGGGCATCGTCGTCGTCGAGGACGCCATGGAGCGGGCGGCGCATCGTCTGGGGCTCCCCCCCGAGGAACTGAGACGGCGCAACTACTACGGCCCTGAGCCGCGGAACACCGCCCCCTACGGCCAGCTCATCAGCGACCCCCGCGTCAGCGCGATGCACGACCGCCTCGTCGACGAGGCGGAGCTCGAGATCCGCCGCGCCGAGATCGAGGCCTACAACGCGGGTTCGCGCTTCAACAAGCGAGGGATCGGCCTCCAGCCCCTCAAGTTCGGCATCAGCTTCACGAAGTCCCTGCTGAACCAGGCGGGCTCCCTGGTGCTCGTCTACGCCGACGGGACGGTCCAGCTGAACCACGGCGGGACGGAGATGGGTCAAGGGCTGCACACGAAGATGCAGGCCGTCGCTGCTGACGCCCTCGGAGTGGGAATCGACGATGTGCGGGTCATGCACACCGCCACCGACAAGGTCCCAAACACGTCACCCACCGCAGCGTCCTCGGGCAGCGACCTCAACGGCGCAGCTGTCGCAGATGCATGCGCCACCATTCGAGGTCGCATGGAGCCCATCGCCCGCAAGGTCCTGGGCGTGGAGAACGAAGCTCCCCTGACGTGGGTCGACGGACGTGTCGTGGGGCCGGACCTGGAGAGCTGCACCTTCGCCGAGGTGGCCAACCGGTGCTGGGTGGAGCAGGTCTCCCTCAGCAGCACTGGCTACTACCGCACCCCGGGCATCGCCTACGACCACGCCAAGGGTCGCGGCACGCCGTTCTTCTACTTCGCCTATGGCGTCGCCATCACCGAGGTGGAGGTCTGCGGCCTCACCGGGGAGGCGCGCATGCGCAGGGTCGACATCCTCCACGACGTGGGGAGCTCCCTCGTCCCCAGCATCGACATCGGGCAGATCGAAGGCGGCTTCATCCAAGGGATCGGCTGGCTGACGGACGAAGAGGTCCTCTTCTGGGAAGACGGGCGTGCGCGCACGGTGGGTCCGAGCACCTACAAGGTTCCGTCCATCGGAGACGTCCCCATCGACTTCCGGGTGCAGATGCTCGACCGCGCACCGCAGCCCGGAGTGATCGGCGGGAGCAAGGCGGTGGGCGAGCCTCCGTTCATGTTGGCCATCTCTGTGCTCTCGGCCCTCAAGGACGCCATCAAGGCGTATGGCGAGAACGAAGTCGAGCTCGCCATTCCCGCCACCCCCGAAGCGATCTTGCGGGCCGTCGAGGCACAGCGCGCGGAGTGAGCGACGCGGGGAAGCAGCCCTGGCCGGTCCGGGTCCTGGGCGCTTTGCTCGCGCTGGGCATCCTCTGCGCCCTGTGGGCCTTCTTCGTGGAGCCCGACTGGATCGAGCTGAGCCACCACACAGTCGTTGCGTCGCCCGAGAGCGGGCTGCGCGCGCCCTTGCGCATCGCGCACGTCACAGACCTGCACACCGAAGGCATGGGCGGACGCGAGGAGAAGGTGATGCGCCTGCTCCGGCAGGAGGCCCCCGACGTCATCGTCGTCACCGGCGACACCGTCACGACGGACGGAACCGGGGCGGGATATCGGGCTGTGTGGAGCGGCCTGGTCGGCGTCGGTGCCCGCCGGGGCGTGCTCAATGTGCGCGGGAATTGGGAGTACTGGGTGACCGGGGCCCTCCGCACCGAGGGGCGCGCGACCCCTGCGGGATCCAGCGAGCGCATGGCCGACTCCGTGGGCGTGCTGACCCTGGTGAATCGGAGTACGGCGCTCCGAGATGACCTGTGGGTGCTCGGGCTCGACGATCCCCTCGCCGGGCAGCCCGACCGGGAGGCGACGCGCCAGGGCGTGCCCGGCGACGTCTATCGGGTGGGTCTCATGCACTCGCCGGAGATCGCGGGCGAGTTCGCTCAGGACGTGGACCTCGTCCTGGCCGGCCACAGCCACGGGGGGCAGATCGTGCTCCCCCTGCTGGGCTCGCCCTACCTGCCACCGGGCGTGGGGACCTTCGTGGGAGGCTGGTACGAGGAACATGGGACCCCGATCTTCGTGAGCCGTGGGATAGGGACGTCTGTCCTCCCCGTACGCTTCAACTGCCGCCCCGAGCTGGCGATCATCGACCTCGTTCCCGCGGAGTAGCGGCTCCCCCGTGGAGTTGGGCGCGGGGCTATCGCGCGTCGCGATCCACGGCGTTGTCGATGGCCCCGGTCCAGGAGGCGTCGAGGATCTGCACCGACTCGCACGCGCAATCGCCCAGGTACGCGTCCACCGACCGCGCCTCCTGCACGCGCATCGAGAAGCTGGTGCCGGCCTCTCGCCCCATCGCCAGCACCTCACCAGACTGAACGACCACCTCGACGTCCTCGGCCAGATCGGCCTCGCCAGCCTCCTCGGGAACCCTCAACAAGAGGCGCGGGGTTCCATAGCGCCGCGCCTCAGCGAAGAGCTCCATGCGGAGGAGCTCGTCGGGGTAGCCGAGGCACTGGTCGGTATCAACGACGGTCTCGAGCCAAGGCTCCTCGGTGTCAGCCAGGGGCGTGAGGTCTCCCGGCTCGAGGTACCGGACGATGGTGGCCCGCTCGACCGAGCAGTCGATGGTGTGGCTGCTCTGCACCTCGCCGTCGGCGAAGAGCCGGAGAGTCGCGTTCAGGCTCGGAGGCCCAGCGCAGCCAGCGGCGAGGAGGGGGGCGGCGAGGAGGAGGGAGAGAAATCGCATGAGGTCCTCCTAGAAGACGCCGAAGATGGAGAAGCCAGCACGCTTTCCTCGGGGGTCGAACGCCGGGGAGACCGCCAGGACGCGCGGTCGGGGAGTCCCCTTCGCCAGATAGTCGGGCTTGGGGGTGTGGGCGAGGGCGCCTGCGAGCATCCCGATCCCCCCAGCCGCGAGCATTCCTGCCCCCGAGCCGATC
>JAGSHC010000184.1 GCA_023954745.1 Deltaproteobacteria bacterium
AGACGGGGGAGGCCACCACAAGCGTCTGGATGGAGCGGCCCGTCTCCGGGCCGAACACGTTCTCCTCAATGTCCCGCAAGACGTGAGCGGTGCCATCCACGTTCTGCTCGTTGAGGCTGAACAGGAGGACCACGGTGTCCGGCAGATGCTGCGCGGCGATGGCCCCGATGCCGTGCAGGCCGGTGCGGCTGTCGATGAGCACGACGTCGGGCTGGTACCCGTCGATGATCGAGACGCGCAAGTGCTCCATCAACTCGAACCCGAACCCGCTCTCGTAGAGCGCGTTCCAGTCGAGCTCGGCCAGGTCCGTCGCGTAGCCGGGGGCGTGGTGGTCGCCCGCGCAGAGCAGATGCAGTTGGCCCCCTCCCAGCTGGGGCGGGCCGTCGATGACGTAGTCGCTCAGGTCGGGGACCGCGCCATCGTTGCGGTACTCCGTCAGGAGCTCCACGAGGCCTGGTCGTGGAACGGAGACGTCACCCAGCAGACCCGACCGCGCGAAGTAGTACGCGAGGCCGGGAGCCTCGAGATCGAAGTCGATGGCTACGACCCGCTTGTGGGCTGAGGTCACCAGCCAGGAAGCCACGTTGGCGAGAGCCATGGAGCGCCCCACCCCGCCCTTGTAGGAGTAGAACGTGACGAAGCGGGGAGCCGCATCCACGATCACGACGCCACCTGGCCCCTCAAGCGTCGCCGGCGACTGGGACCTTGCGGCACCTCCCGATGCTCGGCGAGGGCCTGCAGCGCGCGCCGCCCCGCCGCCGCGGAGCCGAAGAACCGAGGCCGGGACGCGACCGAGTCCTCCCACACCGCGAGCTCGTGCCTGATCTGCGCCAGGGTCTGCCCCCACACCTCCTGACCGTTGGCCGCCTCGAATCGCCGAATGTCGAGGAGCTCCCCGATGCGGACGCGCTCTCCGTCGCTGTTGATCCGATACAGGAACGCGGCCTGGTCGCTCGCGGGCTGGGGCACCCGGAGCAGGATCTCGCCGCCGGCCGGCAGCGGGGAGTCCAAGGACAACACCGCCCCACCGAGCTCGGCGACCAGCGCACCGGCGGCGATGGCGTCGATCTCGTCAGACAGCAGCAGATCCCGCAGCTCTCTGGCGTCGGGCTCGTCGAGGACCATGCGCTGACCGCCACGAAGCAGGGCCCAGCTCACCGGGAGCCTCGCTGATCGAGCAGGTCGGTGGCCCAGGTCACGGAGCCCGGAGCCTGACGTTGAAGGGTCTCCACCACGGTTCGAGTGTCCGTTTGGCGGAAGCGAGCGTCAACCACGAGTCCCTCCAGGGGGACTCGGATCGTGGGCGTGGGTCGGCTCGCGAGCTCCTCGGCCCAGCAGTCGGACGCAACCCCCAACGGGCTCACCGCTCCTCGGCCGAGGCATCCGAAGTGGTTGCCTCCATCCACGGCGAGCCAGTCGATTGTGGCCATCCGGACCGTCTGAAGGCTGGCGAGAGGCACGGACCGTCCCTCCTCCTCCACCCGAACATCCTCGATGGCGCCCTCGGCGGAGACGCGCGCGCGCAGCCCCGCCGTGCGAAGCCAGCCTGCCTTGTCGAGCTTGAGGTTGGCGACGGCGACCGCGAGGACCTCCAGCACGAGCTCTGGCGGCCCCTCCACCACGGCGAGCTGGTTCCCAAAAGCGAGGACGTCCGCGAGGTCAGAGCGGCGCAGGAGGCCGTCCACCGGGACGAGCTCGGCGCGGACGTTCCCCGCGTTGATGAACGCGCAGTGCACCGGGCCCGCCACCCTCCGCGCACCGTCGAGCAGGCCCGCGGCGACCGCGGACCCGATGGGACTCGGGCGCGCCGCCCGGAGGTCTCCCAGCCCGCGGATGGGCTCAGAACAGGCGCCCACCGCTGGCTCCGTGGAGGGACCCGGCACCCCCCGCCGCGCGAGAGCGAGCAGCTTCGAGTCCGGCGCCGGCTCCACATCGGGGAGCAGCAAGGCGGTGGCGTGCTCGTCGACCCTCCAGCCACTGAACGTGCGGCGTACCACCACCCGCCCCAGCGCCTGCCCGTGGCAGCCCGCCTTCTCGCGGCGGGACCCACCGGGGATCCGAGAGCTCAGGAAGACGTGGGTGTGCCCGCCGATCAGGAGATCCGGGCCGAGCCGCGCCAGGGCTTCGTCCTCCTCGTCAAAGCAGTGGGCGAGGGCCAGCACGATGTCGACGCTGCCCTTCTTGCGAGCCCGCCGTGCCAGATTCATGGGCTCACGGGCTGCGAGCACGGGGAGCCTCGCCCCCACCCGTTCCCGGTCCTCCCGCGGAGCGTCGCTGGCGATCTGCACCGTGGTCACAGGCACCACCGCCAGACGCACGCCTCCTACGTCGAGCTCCACGAGCCCGTCCGAGAGGGGCCGACCATCCACCGTCGCGTTGCCGCTCATCAGGTGCATTCCGCTGCCTGGAGCGAGCTCGCTGAACCGGTCGACGCCGTGGTCCACGTCGTGGTTGCCCGCCAGCCAGAGGGCAGCGTCCACACCAGAACGACCTGCCAGGAGACTGAGGGCCTCCACGGTCAGGGCACCTCGGTGGGCACGGTCGTGAGCCATCTCCGCCCCAAACACATCCCCGCAGCACACGAGCAGCACCGGTCCGGCTTCGACCCGAGTCAGCTCCTCGGCGAGCAACGCGTCCAGACCAGCGAGCCCGGCAAGGACCTCCGCATCGGGGCGCGACGGATTGGCCACCCCGGGGATGCCCGGCGCACGCACGGGCTCAGCCCCCAGACGGGCGTGCGGATCCGTGAAGTGAAAGATGGTGAGGGTGGTGGCGGACACCGATCAGGAGCTGGGGGACGGGATGACGTCGTCTGGGAGGGGGAACCAGCGCAGAGTCTCGAAGTCTTCGGAGAGGGCCGGTCGTGGCGCCGACGCTGCTCCGCCCACACGCTGCTCGGCTTCGTCGAACACCCGACGTGCGTTGTCGAGGTAGCCCGGCAGCGCCCACTCGGGGGTGGTGACGTGGCGACTGGGATACGAGGGACGGCCGCCGCGATAGCTCAGCTGAAAGAGACTCGCCGCAGGCTCGGGCCGACCGCGTCTGTGCCGCCACAGGCCCGACTCCGCGGAAAACGTGTAGTCCTGCAGAAGCAGCGCCCCCCGGTTGGCCACCATGTGCACGGCCTCGATGAGAAAGTCGGCGGTCCCCTCGCTGATGAAGTAGTTGAAGTTCAGGCGCGTCCATCCGGGCTTGATGCCCTCGCACCCCCGGATCACCTCTCGCTCGAACTCCTTGCTCTCGGTCAGGTCGATGCCGAGCAGCCGATGCCCGTAGGGGCCGGCGCAGGAGCACCCTCCGCGGGCCTGGATTCCAAAGAGGTCGTTGAGGACCGCCACCACGAAGTTGTGGTGCAGCCAGCGCTTCTCGCCGAATCCCACCATGAACGAGACGATGGAGAGCCGCCAAGCGTCCGGGTTCCCCAGGATGCGCAGATTGGGGTTCTGTGACCACGAGGCGATGGCCTTGCGGATGAACTTCCCCTCCCGCTCGCGGATGACCTCGTGTCCTACCGCCTCCTTGAGCTGAAACACGAGCCCTGCGCGGATGGCGCCGAGGATCTCGGGGGTGCCGCCCTCCTCACGGTGCTCCACGTCGTCCAGGTAGCGGTGCTCGCTCGCGTTCACGTAGCTGACGGTGCCTCCGCCCGGCGACGCGGGGACGGCGTTGTCGAAGAGGTGCCGCTTGGCGATGAGGATGCCCGGGGTGCCCGGCCCGCCGATGAACTTGTGGGGGCTGATGAAGACCGCGTCCTTCTCGGAGCCCGGCTTGCCCTCCTGCACGCCCATCTCGATCTGCACGTAAGGGCCCGCGGCGGCGAAGTCCCAGAAGGAGAGCGCGCCGTACTTGTGCAGCAGGATGGCGGTCTCGCAGGTGCGGGAGCCGATGCCCGTGACGTTGGACGCGGCGGAGAAGCTGCCAATCTTCAGCGGCCGGTCCGCGTAGCGCCTCAGCTCATTCTCGAGGTGCACGAGGTCGATGCGTCCGTCAGCGTCTTCGTCGATGGTGACGACGTTGGCGATGGACTCCCGCCAGGGCAGCTCGTTGGAGTGATGCTCGTAGGGCCCCACGAAGACGACGGGACGCTCCGACGGCGGGATGTGCTTGGAGAGGCCGTAGCTGGAGTCGAGGTTCGCGGGGATGCGCAGGGACATGCAATCCACGAGCTTGTTGATGGCTCCGGTGGCTCCACTCCCGCAGAAGAGGACGACGTCGTCGTCACCGGCGCCTACGGACTCGCGGATGATGCGGCGGGCCTCCTCGCGAAAGCGCGTCGTCTGCAGGCCCGTCCCCGAGGACTCGGTGTGGGTGTTCGCGTAGAACGGCATCACTTCGTTGCGGATGAAGTCCTCGATGAACTCCAACGACCGCCCCGAGGCCGTGTAGTCCGCGTAGGTGACACGGCGGGGGCCGTAGGGTCCATCGAGGACCTGGTCGCGGCCGATGATGGAGTCCCGAACGGTCTCGATGAGCCGCTCGCGGTCGTGGTCGGTGGGCATGCCGCGGAGGATATCGATCCACGCTCACCGACGCCCGTCGATCCACGCCGGTTGAGAGCCGCTTCCCCTCCCCACTGTGCTATCCGCCCCGGCGTGACCGCCCCCACCCCCGACGAGATCGCCGCCGCCGCTGACCTGCTCGAAGCCGTCGTGGAGGACCGTGGCCTCCTCGCTGCCGCCGACGAGGAGCTGCGCAAGCGCTTGCTGGTGGCCGCAGGGAGGGTCTCCCTGCCGCTTCGCCACGAACGCAAGAAGCTGGCCCGCGAGCTCGAGCGCCAGCGGCGCGACGCAAAGCGCGCGCGGGACATGGACAAGCGGCTGCAGACCGGCATTCGCGTGGAACGCGAGCATCCGATCTTCGTCACTCCCGAGGCGGGCGCCCCGAAGCGGGCTGTGGGGGAGCTGGGGCTGGAGCTCGAGGAGTCGCGCCGCTGCTACGTGTGCAAGACCCACTACACGCGCCTGCACCACTTCTACGACCAGTTGTGCGTGGACTGTGGCGAGATCAGCTTCCACAAGCGCCACCCCGAGGCCGACCTGTCGGGGCGCACCGCCCTCGTGACGGGAGCCCGAGTCAAGATCGGGTACCACGCCGCGATCATGCTGCTCCGGTCCGGCTGCCACGTCATCGTGCTCACGCGCTTCCCCCGGGACGCCGCCGCCCGCTACGCCCGCGAGAAGGACTTCGCCGACTGGCAAGGCCGGCTCGAGATCCACGGCATCGACCTGCGGCACAGCCCGTCGGTGGAGACGCTGTGCACCGAGCTGTTGGGCTCCCACTCCCGCCTCGACTTCATCATCAACAACGCGTGCCAGACGGTACGACGTCCCCCCGCGTTCTACGGTCATCTGCTGGACGGGGAGACCACCTCGCTGCACATGCTTCCGGCGGCCGAGGCCGGCCTCATCGCTGGTGACCACGGCCCACGCAAGCGCAACGCCCTTCCCGCGGACTACGGCGACTCCGGCAAAGCGGCCATGCTCTCCCAAGTGCCCCTCATCCCCGAGGACCTCGGCGCGGGTGGCGAGCTCTTCCCGGCCGGACAGCTCGACGCCGACCTGCAGCAGGTGGACCTGCGGGAAGTGAACAGCTGGCGGCTCATGCTCGACCAGGTTCCCACCATCGAGCTGCTCGAGGTGCACCTGGTGAACGCCGTCGCTCCGTTCATCCTCAATGGCCGACTGCGTCCTCTCATGCGGGCGGTGCCCACGGCGGACAAGCACATCGTCAACGTGTCGGCGATGGAGGGCCAGTTCTATCGGGCGCTGAAGACGGCGCGGCATCCCCACACCAACATGGCCAAGGCGTCGCTCAACATGATGACGCGCACCGCCGCCTCGGACTACATCGAGGACGGCATCCACATGAACAGCGTGGACACGGGCTGGGTGACCGATGAGGACCCGGCCCTGCACGCTGCGCGCAAGGCGGTGGAACAGGCGTTCTCGCCTCCCCTGGACATCGTCGACGGCGCCGCCCGCATCGTGGACCCCATCTACGTGGGGTTCCAGACGGGCAAGCACCCGTGGGGCGTCTTCTTCAAGGACTACGAAGTCACCGACTGGTAGGGCCGGGCTCGCTGCTCCGACCCTGCGGAGGGGACGCCGTCCGTCTGTGCCCGCCGTTCGAGGGGGCCCTCGTGCTATCACTTCCCGCGCGCGAAGGAGACCCTAGGGCCCATGGACGACAGCACTTACAACCGAGTGGTCGCGGATCTGTACGACCGAGTGATGGACGCCTGCGACGAGGCCGATCCGGACGCCCTCGAGGCAGACCAGATGGGCGGCCGACTGGACCTCACCGGCCCCAAGGGCAAGTGCATCCTCACCATGCAGCCCGCGGTGCATCAGGTGTGGGTCGCGGGCGGCGGCGAAGGCCTGCACTTCGTGCGCGATGACGCGGGGGTCTGGCGAGACGACAAGAAGCCCGAGCGCACCATCGAGGCCTGGATCACCGAGGTCTGCAAGCAGATCTCCGGCGAGGTCCTGACCTGGCTCATTCCCGCGATGGCAGCGCTGTTTCTCCTCGCTCCCACCGATGCCCTGGCCGTCTGCCCCAGCTCCGTGCCGGTGCTCGACACACTCACCTGCAACTCCACCATCAGCAGCCAGGTCACCCACACAGCGGCGAGCAACCTCGGCGGCGACTGCGCAAGCGGCGATTGCTACACCTGCGGGGACCCCTGGCCCAACGAAGACCAGCTCGGGCCCGAGGCCGTGTACGAGTTCACCTGCCAACAGAGCGGCGAGGTCACGCTCCTGGTGACGAACTTGCCGTGCGACGTCGACCTGTACGTCCTGGACGACACCTGCGACCCAGGCACTGGCTGCCTCTTCGGGGCGACGAACAGCTTCTCGGCCGACGACTCGGTGACGTTCACCTGCGCCGCCAACACGCTGTACTACATCGTGGTCGAGGCCTACGGCGTGGGGCACCCCAACAGCGCGTCGGGGCCCTGCACCGACGGTGGCGGCAACCTCTACACCCCCACCTACACCCTCAGCTTCGACCTCACCGAGGGAACGGGCTGCCCCGAGGACTGCGACGACGGCGTCGACAACGACCTCGACGGACTGTCGGACTGCGACGACGACGCCTGCGGGCAGGAGCCCATCTGCTGCGACCTGGACGAGGACAGCTTCTTCGGCGCACAGTGCGGCGGCCCCGACTGCGACGACGACGACGCTGGTATCAACCCCGGCGCGACGGACATCCCCGACAACGGCGTCGATGAGGACTGCAGCGGCGGGGACGAGATCACGCCGCCGGGCGACGACGACGACGCGGCGGACGACGACGACGCAGCCAACGATGACGACGCGGCGGACGACGACGACGCAGCCGACGACGACGACGCGGCGGACGACGACGACGCGGCGGACGACGACGACGACGACCTCCCCCGACCCGACCCGACCGGCGACGATGACGACGACGACGGCGGCTTCGGCTGCACGTGCAGCCAGGTCGAGCAGGGCGGCAGCAGTTGGCTGTTCGCGCTGCTCGGCGGAGTCCTGCTCCGACGGCGGAGGGCCTCGCCATGAGTGAGAAGAACCCGGCAGCGTGGCTCATCGGAGAAGACGGCAGTCGCCGCAAGGTGACCGACCGCGCCCTGCTCATCGGGCGTGACCCAGGATGTGATGTGGTGCTCTCGGACGCTCGGTCCTCGGGGCGCCAGGCCCTGGTCCGGGTGGCGCCCGGCGGAGTCGAGCTTCATCCCCTGGGGCGGAACCCCACCCTGGTGAACGACAAGCCCGTGGACCGCCTGCACCTGTTGGGCACGGGAGACCTCATCGGGGTCCCGGGAGCCACGTTCTCGGTGTTCATCGAGCGGGCTCCAGCGAGCGACGGCCTGTGGCTGCTCCAGGTGGGCAACAACAGCCACCGCATTCCCCAGAGGGCCCTGGCCGTGGGCAGCTCGCCCTACGACGACCTCATCGTGCCGGGCCTCCCGCCGGGAGCGCTGACGTTCTTTCGGGCTGGCGAGGGCCTGCTCCTCGAGGTGACCGAAGAGGGCTTCACCATCGACGGCAAGCCCATCGAGCCGGACGAGGTCCACCCGGTGGGTCCCCAGCGAACCATCGCCTGGGGCGACGTGGCCATGCGGCTCGAGAACGGCAGCATGGGACGCACGCCGACGACGCACCTGAGCGAGCTGCCGATCCTGCGCAAGCTGATGTTCCGGTACATGCCCACGGGCGGTGAGCTGACCGTCGACCTGACCACCGAGACCTTCGAGGTGCGACTGTCCGAGCTGCGATGTCGGCTGGTCGTTGCACTACTTGCCCCCCCTGATCCGTACGACGCAGGGGAGTTCGTGCCAGACGAGGTCGTGCTCCCTCAAGTGTGGCCTCGGCAGCCTGACCGCAGCCACTACGACCTGAACACGCTCGTTCATCGGCTGCGCAAGGACCTGCTCAAGGCGGGGCTCGACCCCACGCAGATCGTCGAGCGGGCTCGAGGGGGAGGCGGTACCCGCGTCCGCCTCACCGACGGCGTCGTCATCGACGTCGAATAGGAGAAGACATGGCCAACCCCGCAGAGGAAGCACTCGGACGCCTTCAAGGCTTCGGAGTGCGCAAGCTGATCCTGCCGGTGATCGCGGTGCTGATCTTACTCCGGGGCCTCTTCAGCGGAGGCTTCGGCCTCGTGGAGATCGAGCCCGGCGAGGCAGCGGTGGTCTACAACACGACGGGCGTCGCGCTGTTTGGGGACGCGAACCGAGTGATTCGCGAGCAGGGAACGTTCACCTTCATCCCCTTCCTGCAGCGGGTCGAGAAGCTCGACATCCGGCCGCAGGTGCTGATCATGGAGGGCGACCAGGACTCGGACGCCAACCACGTCAAGCGGCTGTCGGTGCGGGCAGCGGACGGCTCGCGGCTGTGGTTCGACAAGCTCGAAATCCACTACCAGACGATCGCGGCACTCTCCGACAAGGTCATCTCCCACCACGGCCAGGGCGACGCGTACAAGCAGCTGGCCCTCGCGGTGCATTCCCGGGAGGTGCTGCGCAACGAGTTCGGGCTGTACACCTTCCTCAAGCTGGCGGACCCATCGGCCTACGGCGTCGCCACGGCCCAGGCGAAGGAGATTCTGAACCTGCGCCTCGAGCCCTACGGCCTCGTGGTGACCCAGATCATCACGCCGAAGCCGCGCTTCCGCCCCGAGGTGGAGAAGGCCATCGAAGACCGGCAGAACGCCGAGCAGGAGGTCGAGGTCCAGAAGGAGAAGCGGCAGCGCATGCTTCAGCAGAAGGAGCGCAAGATTCGCGATGTGCGGCAGACGAAGAACGGCGAAGAGAAGGCCCTGCTCGCCCAGCTGGAGGGGGCCAAGAAGGAGGCGGAGAACACCGCCGTCGCCACCCGCCGCGAGGCCGACAAGTACTCCATCGACACCACCGCCCGCTGCGAAGCCGACCGGGACGCGATGGTCACCCGGGCGAAGGCCAACGAAGAGGCCTACCGCAAGGACGCTGAGGCCCTCGCCGCGAAGATTCAGGCCGTGGGCTCCCGGGGGGCTGATGTCCTGAACCTGGAGATCGCGAAGCACGTCTTCCCTCAGCTGGAGGGCATCTCCGCGGTGCCTTACAGCAAGCCCACTACGCCGATCGACATCCGGCACATCGAGAAGCCGGGGAGCAACTAGCCATGGCTCGTCTCATTCAGTTCGGTGCCATCGCCGTCATCCTCGGATGGCTCATCCCCAACCTCGCAACCACCTACATCGAGCCCGACGAGATCGGGGTGCGGCGCTCCCTGCTCTCTGGGGTGGCTCACAAGGACCTCGCCCAGGGCCGCGCCTTCTCGGTGCCGTTCCTGCACACCATCTACCGGCTACCGAGCACGCTGCACTATCAGCTGTTCGTGTCGGAGCGCGCGCTGTCCTTGCGCACCCGCGAGAACAACGTCATCGACGTAGACGTGACCGTCATCTACGAGATCGTGCCCAACGAGGCACACCTCATCGTGGAAGAGGGGTTCATCGGCTCCTACGAGACCAAGGTCAGCTCCATCACCCAGGGCTTCCTCAGGGAGCAGCTGGCGACGCTCTCCAGCGAAGACGTGCAGCTGCCGTCCAAGCGCGAGGCGGTGGCCACGGGTTCGACGGGTCCCATCAACAAGCTCCTGGCCCAGTACCACGTGAGGGTTCCCGAGAACGGAGTGGTGCTCCGCGCCATTCGGTTCCGGCCGGAGTACGAGCAGAAGCTTCAGGACAAGCAGCTCTACGCGGTGCAGGCGCGCCTCGATGAGGCGAAGGGCAAGGAGGCTGAGGCCGCGACGCTGACGGACACCGACAGCAAGGGCATCGACCGCGACGTGAAGCTGGAGGCCGAGACATGGAACACGAAGATCGAGGAAGCGAAGACGGTCTTCGAGATCGAGATCGCTGACGTGAACGCCCTCGCACTGCGCTACGACCGCGAGAAGCGAGCCGCCGCCGATGCGCTTTGCAGCAAGGCGTTGGCAGAGGGCAACCTCGCCGAGGCGAAGGCCGACGCCCTGGGCGAGAAGCTGAAGGCCCAGGCATTGAGCACGCCGGCCGGACGCACCTACTCGGCCATCGAGGCGGCGCGGAACTTCAAGCTGGGGGACATCCTGCTGAACAGTCAGGACCCCGCGTTCCTTCGGGACTTCGGCTCGATGGACGCGTGGCGCAAGTTCTTCCTGAGCGGAAGCAGTCGCTAGAAGCGGAGACGGAACGATGTTGGTCCTGTTGATTCGTGTGGTGTTCTTCGCAGCCATTGTCGGGGCCGGCGTTGCCTTCTGGCGGCTGATCCAGCCGGACAAGCGGCTGAAGATCCCCAGCGAGTGGACCAAGGAAGCACAGGGCACCCCGTGGCTCGGGGAGGCCATCGAGCTACGGCAGAAGATCGCGAAGCGGATCATCGCGGGACAGGCCGCGAGCGGCAGCGACCTGCTGGACGACGTGGACGGGGTCATGCGGCGCTTGGTGGAGATCGCCGACGTGGAGGACCACGCAGAGGACCTGTCCGCGGACGTCGGCGACCGCCTCAACGACTCCATGGCGAAGCTGACGGCCGAGCGCCAGGAGGCGTTGGGTTGGCTCACGCAGGCGTACGCGGTGCTCGTGGAGTCGGCAGCGAGCGAGTTCGACTCGGCGGTGGCGAATCTGCACACGGGGCTGAGCGCGCACAAGGAGGAGCTTCGCCACGAGGTGGAGGCGCGACGGGAGATCAACCAGGCGCTGAAGCAGTAGTCGCGGGTTCGCGCGTGACCCACGCCGAGAGTGTCATCGGTGTGTCATAGGTGGATCCAGGGAGCGCCGGTAGGGTGCCGGGCCGAGGTACTGGGCCGGTTGGAGGATGATGAGCCGTCAATTGATGATGCTGGGGACGTACTGCGCGCTGGTGGGCGCGCTGGTGTTCCTACGCGTGGCGGCGGCGGACGCTCAGGACGTGGCGGAAGCGCGCGTCACCGACAGCTCCGACGAGGGGTTGAGCTCCGCGAGTGGGATGCAGTCCCAGCTGTCTGACGAGGCCCTGGAGGCGCTGGGCGGACCGGGCATGCTGGAGGTGAACTCCCAGCCGTGGTCGGAGGTGTTCGTGGACGGCAAGTCCATGGGGAACACCCCGTTGGTGGGGGAGTTCCTCGCGCCCGGGGTCCACACCGTCGAGTTCGTGTGTACTGCCTGCAACCCCCAGGCGACCTACCGGGAGAGCGTGGTCGTGGAGTCGGGACGGGCGCGCAGCCTGGTGCACCGGTTCGACGATGGGTGGACACGCACGCGGCTGTCGCAACCGCTGGAGCCGCGGGCGGTGCCTACGCAGCCGTCGTCTCCCCTGGACAAGGTGCTGGTCGCCCACGGCGACCCCGAGGCGGAGCTGCTGATCAACAGCAAGCCCTGGTCGCGGATCAGCCTGAACGGGGTGGAGATTGGGCCGGTCCCCATTGCGGCGAAGGTCGCGCCGGGGGAGTACGAGATCACATTCGACTGCGCCACGTGCGAGCCCGCCCAGAGCCGCACGGAGGGGGTGCGGGTGGCCGAGGGCCAGACCATGAAGCTGATCGTGCTCTTCGACTGAGGGCGGGGCGGGGAACGAGCGGGGGACTTGAGACTCAAGTACCCCCCTATGTGCCGCAGAGAACACACAGCGGCGCCCTCAACAGACCCGCCCCGGAACGAGCGGGGGGACTTGAGACTCAAGTACCCCCCTATGTGCCGCAAGGAACACACAGCGGCGCCCTCAACAGACCCGCTACTTCAGCCACTCGTCCAGGTCCACCGTCATCACGCCGCACATCCCGCCGAGGACGAGGGTGTCCTCATCGAGCAGATCGAGGTCTCGCACCCAGCCGCCCACACGCAGCCGACCGACGCGCCCTTCCTCGGGGTCCACGGCGTGCAGCCAGCCTTCGTAGGTCGACGCCGTCACCCAGGGGCCGCGGGTCTTCACGATGGGCCGTAGCCCCCAGCCAGCCCTCACCGACGCCACAGGCTCCATGCTCGCCGCGTCCACGAACAGCACCTGGCCGGCCACGAATCGCGGAATCGCCAACAGGCCCGACCCCACGTCCGCACCGAGCCCCCAGTTGAACGAGCCGATGAAGGTTCGGTCCGTCGCACGCAGGCTGACCGGGTCGATCTTCGCCAGGTAGGGGTCGCTCCACAGCGACACCGCGAACCAGCCGCTCCCCACCGGGTTCAGGGCGATCTCCTCGAGCTCCCCCGCCCCCTCCACCGAGGCGCGCCGCACCCCATCTGCCTCCTCCAACATCAGGTCGCCCTGCCACTCGCACCCCGCCACAGCGCGCTCCCGGGGCTCGTCCCAGAGCCACGAGGACACGAAGCAGGCGTCAGGAAGCTCCTGCACATCGACGACCTGCCCCCGCTCCATCAGCAGCCGCACCCGCGCATCCCCCGGCGGCGGTACCTCCACCCACACGTGCACCCGGCCGTCAGGGTCCAGCCCCAGCTCCTCAGGGTAGGCAGCGTGCAGGGGCGGCGGATGCCCCTCCCACCCCGCCAGATCCAGGTCGTTCAAGTCATGCTCTACCGCCGCGTCGCCCAGGACCGGGATCCAGCTCAGCAGCTCGTCGTCGCGAAACGCCACGACCACCGCCGGGCCGCCCGCCGACGCCGGCACCGGCTGCACCGCGAAGGCGCCGGGCGCCCGCGTCAGGACATCCACCGCCGGATGCTCGACCACCTGCTCGCAGC
>JAGSHC010000448.1 GCA_023954745.1 Deltaproteobacteria bacterium
CCTGCGACGGGGTGGACCAGGACTGCGACGGGGTCGTCGACGAGGGGGTGCCGAGCGACGGCGACGGCTGCCGCGACCTCGTCTTTGGCGCCCCCGAAGCGCGCGAGGGCGAGCTGGGCTCGGGCTCGGTGCGCTGGCTCCCGTCCACTGGGCTGTGATCTGCCCCGAAGGAATCTCATGAGCGACGACTTCAGCTTCGAAGACATGATGGCCCAGCAGGGCGTCCAGAAGATGGGCGGTCGCAAGAGCTCGGCTCGTCGCGGGGGTCCAGCGAAGGGCGCGGCCGCTCCTCCAGCGCGGGTGCGGCCGTCCATCGTCAAGGTCACCGAGCTGGATGCGATGCAGGCGGAGCGCGACGAGGCCCGGGCCGCACTGACGACCACGCGCCGTCGTGTGCAGTCGCTGGAAGCCGCGCTGGCAAAGGCGACGCAGGCGGAGGAGGCGCTGACGACGGAGCTCGCCGACGAGCGGGAGCAGCGCGCGGCGGAGTCCCAGGCTCGCGCGGAACGCGACGAGGAGAGCCGGGGGGTGCGTCAGGCGTTGGAGCGCCAGCTCAAGGAGGCGACGCGCAGTCTCAATGCCAATGAGGAGGCCCGCACGTCCCTCGCTGACGCCCTCGTGGACCGTGGCTGCGCCAACGAGTTCGAGATGATGACCGTGCTGAACGGCCTGCTCCTCCAGCGTCCTCGCGAGCTCCTCGAGAGCATCGTCCTGGCGGAGCCACATGCCATCGCGAAGGTGTTGAGCGAGCGGGTCGCCCTGGTGTCGTCCGGGGTGGACTTCACGCCCGACAAGAACATGGTGGTGCTCTCGGTACCGAAGGACCGCTGCGAGATCTGCGGGGGCTCGGACATCACGGCGAGCTTCCATGGCTTCGTGCAGGCCTGCATCGATGAGGAGGTCGACGTCGTCACCGTGGTCGGCGGTTCGCCTGCGTATCGGCGCCAGCTCAAGCTGCTGGCGGAGGCCGACGACGACGCTCCACGACTCAACCTGGTGAGCGGAACGCGGCGTCGGGAGGCCCGCAAGGCCCAGTCGGACATGCGCGGGTCCGACGTGGTGATCCTGTGGGGCGGGACGGAGCTCGACCACTCCGTCTCTGAGGGCTACCGCGGCAAGGACGCCCGCATCGTGCGCATCGCCCACCGCGGCATCGCGCGCATGCTCCAGCTCGCGCGGTCGGACCTCCGGCGCAAGAAGTAGGCGCTGCCTTACGCTGGGGCTCGCGCTCGGTCCCTACTCCGCCGACATGGCAATGGCCAGCACGCCGAACTGGGGAATCCAGTGGGAGTGGTCGAGGTAGCCCTCGCGCCAGTACTGAGGCATCGCCATGTGGGTCTGCACGTGGTCGAGCCACAGCGTGCGCCAGCGGGGGTCGCCCGTCGCTTCGAACACCGCCCAGAGCCCCCAGGCGCGGCTGAAGTTGAGGCCCGCTGCGTGGGCGGAGCCGGGCTCGGTCACTGGGGTGAGCTCGGGGACGTCGGGCAGCCACTCATCGAGGAACGCGACCCGCTCGGCCTCGGGCAGCACGGTGAGCATCACGAGGGCCCGATGCAGGCAGGGGGGAAAGAAGTTCGCGAGCTCGTCCCCTTCGTCGTCCAGTGAGCACTCGAACGGGAGAATCGCTTCGCGCACGAAGTTCTGGAGCCGCAGGACCAGGGCCTCGTCGGCGTTGGCTTCGGCCCACCGGTGCAGGTTCACCACGGCCCAGGGGCTCGAGTCGTAGTCGTTGGCGAGGGCCACGAAGGGGTACTCCGCTGGCGACATCTCATCGAGCCAGTTCACCAGGTGCTCGGCGGCGGCGTCCCCCAAGGGGAGGGTGTCTGATCTCCCGGCGTCGGCGCGCGCGAGCACCAGGCGCAGAAGCCAGGCGTACCCGTAGGGGCGCTCTCCAAAGGGCTGCAGGTTCTCCACCAGGGCGAGCTCGTCCGAGATGGCTTCAGGCGTGAGCAGCGCGTCCGCCACATCGAGGTAGCTCTCGTCTCCCAGAAGGCCGCTCAACGCGTGCAGAGCCCACACGCCGTGCACGGCCGAGTGCCAGTCCCAGCACCCGTGAAAGACGGCCCAGTTCGTGTCTTGCTGTTGCACGCAGTCGACGATGGGCTCCCCGAGGGCGCGCAGCGCACCGTCGCGCTGGTCGAGCCACTCCTCCCACCGGGGGTCTACGCCGTCCACGGGCTCGTCCTCCAACTCCGGGTCACAGCCCGCCACGAGCAGGCAGAGAACCGCGACGAGGCCAGCGCGCAATCGCTACTCGGCCGGGACGTGCTGCTCGAGGAAACGCAGCTGGTCGAGCCAGGCCTTGCGCGCCGCGGGCTGCCAGATGAAGGCGTGGAACGCGTGGGTTCCCGGGTACCACTCGACCCCGTGCTGCTCGCCGTAGCGGGCCAGGGCCTCGCCGAGCCGCTCCGTGTCTTCCTTGATGGGGTCTTCGGTGCCGCAGACCGAGTAGATGGCAGGCAGCGGGCGGTCCGGCGGGTCTGCCTCTTCGAGGAAGCGCAGTGGGTCCGCGAGGTCGTAGGTGACGGGATCGCCGCTGGCGTCG
>JAGSHC010000475.1 GCA_023954745.1 Deltaproteobacteria bacterium
CCCGGTGGCGATCGCGGTGATCGGGCTGCGCCGCGAGACGATCCATGGGAACGGGTCGCGCTCACGCCCCTCGATGGTGTGGACGCGACCGACGGAGTCCCCGACGAGCAACGTGGTCTCCGACGCCCACACGAGGGCCTCGATGGACCCAGCCTCGGGAATGGACTCTGCCTTGCCGGCGTGGGTGAGGAGCGCGTCCCGCCACTCGACGCGACCGTCGTCGCACCCCACAGCGATGACGGAGCCATCGGGGGACCCGGCGGCGGAGCGCACGGACCCGCCGGCGCAGGCACGCACCGCGCCGAGGAGGGCGCCGCTGTCACCGTTCCAGAGATGGACGAACGCGTCGCCGTCGTTGCCGACGAGCCACCGTCCCCGGGCGGACGTGGGGGTCACGGCTCTCACCCTGGTGACCGATGGGTCGGAGCTCCCGCCTCGGGCCAGCGGGGTGGTGTCGAAGACGGTGCCAAGGCCTGTCGCGTCGTAGGACACGGCGGCGCGCCCGCTGTCGCCCAAGGAGAGGGAGGGGGACCCCGCGTTGAGCCCACGCATGGTCTCGGCGGGGGCGGTGGGGGAGCGGTACAGGCTGAGGGCGGCGTTGGTTCGAGCCACGAGCACCGCCCCGGACTGCGGGTCCGCGTCCAGCCGGATCGGGGACGGCCCCGTGTTGGGCTTGGAGAGCACGATCCGGCCAGAGCTGCCGGACGCAGAGAGGAAGACCCCATCCGGTGCCGACGCGACCGCGACCCGCCCTCGACTCCAGCTCGCGGACGCCGGACCTGGCGCTCGGAGATGGCTGAGGGACACGAACCCCCGGCCGTCGCGCTTGGTGTGCGGTGGATCGAGCGCCATCAACTGGCCGTCCACGTCGGCGAGCACGAACTGCTCGAGCCCTTGCGCCCAACCGATGGCTCCAGATCGTCCGAGGCCCGTCATGGTCTCCATGACTCGCCCGCGCATCGCGTGCTCGGCGTCGGGCCGGGCCTGGGTGTCCCGGCGCTCGGCTCGTCCGTCCTCGTAGAGCACGAGCAGCTCGGAGTCGCCGCCGTTGAACTTCATTGCTCGGGGGGGCGACGAGGTCGCCGCCGTCCACTCGGGAGCACGGTTCCACACGGGCGTTCGGCCCTCGTGCTCGCCCGTGTAGACGGCGATGCGGTCGGTCCAGGCCACCGCGATGCGGGTCGTGCCGCGGGCGACGACCAGCGGCTGGGAGCTCAAGGGAAGCCGCGCCACGGGGCCGCCCGGCGTGGCCCAGTCATTGATTCCAGCCCCCGAGATCGCGACGACGCGCTGCCCAGCGGGGTCGAGGGTCGCTCCACCGCTGGAGACCGGGAAGCCATCCAAACGCACGGGCAGCGAACCATCCCGCGCGTACAAGAGGTCCCACGCAGTGAGTCCCTGGGTGGGGCTGATGGTCGTGAGCCGCTCTCCGCGGGAGTTCAAGACAATCTGCACCGCGTCGGGGACGTCCAACACCACCGTGAACTCGGCGCGCTTGCCGCTGCGTCCGTGGAGGAGGGCCTCGGACTCGAGCAGGGTGAAGGTGGTCCCGTCGCCGTAGGCGATCCAGCCCCCATCGGGGTCCACCGCGAGGAGGGTGGCTCCGGGCGCGGGGCGCCGCGCCGAGCGCGCCTTGGCTCGGCTGGGGTCCTTGAAGTCCTCGAACTCTGTGACGTAGAGGATGCCCTCGGAGAGCAGGGCCGCGACCCGCCCCGACCGATTGAGGGCCACGGTCCCCGGCGCCGCGGCTGGGGGGCGAATCGAGGTGGTCTCGACCGCCTTGCCGTTGGCCTGGTGTGTGAGGACCCGTCCGTCCGAACCCACCGACAGGAGCGCTCCTCCCTCGGCGTACTCGAGGACCTCGATGGTTGGGGCGTCGCCGGGGGTGGGGGAGTGCGTGGTGACCTTC
>JAGSHC010000405.1 GCA_023954745.1 Deltaproteobacteria bacterium
CAGGCCGAGGCGACCACGGGGGAGACGTGGCTCGACTTCATCGGCCCCATCGGCGAGGTCCAGGTGCACGCGGTGGCGCCGCACATGCACAAGCGCGGCCGCAGCATGCAGGTGGAGATGTGGGACCTCGGTGCCTACGAGTGCATGCTCGACCTCCCTCGCTGGGACTTCGACTGGCAGTCGCTCTACTTCTACGAGGAGCCGGTGACGGTCAAGGGCGGCTGGAACGTGCGCACCACGTGCACGTTCGACACCCGCGGGGCGGAGCAGAACGTGGTCTGGGGCGACGGCACCGACGACGAGATGTGCCTCGCTCTCTTCTACGTGACCGGCATCCCCCAGAACGTGCTGGACGAGCAGTACGCCGCCCTCGAGTGACGGTCTCGCCCTTTTCTCATCTTTCTGTGCGACCTGCGCTCCGCAGCGTCGTCTCCCTCATGAAAGGAGACAAATCCATGTCTTACCGAGCCTTGTTCTTCCTTGCCCTCGCCACCCTGGCCGGATGCGCCGCCGCGCCTCAACCCACCTCCTTGTTGACCGGCGAGCTCCGCCGCACCCCCGCCGAGTGGGAACCCCAGGACGCCGTCTGGCTCCAGTGGCCCCAGTCCTACGAGGGGGACGCGGTCGAGCAGGTCTTCGTGAGCATCGTCTCCGTCCTCGCCGAGTACGAGACCGTGCAGTTGCTGGCGGCGGACCAGGCCACCCAGGACCAGGGGGAGGCAGCCCTGGCCGGCATCGCCGGGGACATCCGGTGGCACATCATCCCCAACGACGCGTCCTGGATGCGGGACAACGGTCCGCGCTACGTGGAGTTGGACGGTGCCCTGGTCCTTCAGAACTGGGAGTTCAACGCCTACCAGCTCGGGCTCTCCCCCGCGGAGTACACCGCGGACAACGACAGCCCCGACGCCGTCGCGGCGCTGCTCGACCTGCCCCTGGAGCACGTGGGCCTGGTGCACGAGCGCGGAGACCTCGAGGTCAACGGCAGCGACACGGCGCTGGTGAACTGGAGCGTCGTGAGCCACCGGAACCCAGGGGTCACCCGGGCCGACGCCACCGCGGAGTTCACTGCGGCCCTGGGAGTGGAGCGGGTCATCTACATCGAGGGCTTCGACCCCTCGGACATCACCCGCGGGCACACGGACGGCCTCGCGCGCTTCGTGTCCGACGACACGGTGGTGGTGGCGGACCACGGAGCCCTCTCGGACCGCGTGGCGGCCCAGATCGCCGAACACGCGCCGGACCTGAGGGTCGAGCGGCTGGAGCTGTACCCCGAGGACCCGGTCATCAACTGGCTCATCGGCGATGGATTCCTCCTCACGGGCTCCACCACGGACCCCGTCGCGGACGCAGAGATCGCCGACGAACTGCGGGGGTGGTTCCCCAGCCGGGACATCCACTTCGTGGACGTGAGCGCCATCTGGGCCAACGGAGGCGGCGTGCACTGCGTGACCAACGACCAGCCCAGCGCGCCCTGAACGACGGGCCCCCTTGACCCTTGCAACCCCTCCGACCCTGGAGTCTCCGATGAGTACGACCCGACGCACCTTTCTCGAACTGCTGGCCGCGAGCGGCACCCTCCTGGGCCTGGGGGGCTGCACGGCCCTGGCGGACACCCGCGACGCCTGTGAAGCAGCCCTCGCCAACCTCGTCCCGGCCTTGCCGCGCCAGCCGGGGGACCCCCCGGTCCTCGTCATCGGCGCTGGGGTGTCCGGCCTCGCCGCCGCTCGCGCGCTCTTCGATGCGGGGGTGCCCGTGGTGGTGCTCGAGGCCCGGGACCGCATCGGGGGCCGCACTCACACCATCGACCTCGGCGGTGGGGCCGTGGACCTCGGCGGCGCCTGGATTCACGGGGACATCGGCAACCCGGTGGCGCACTACTTCCAGGCGGAGGGGCTCGGCTTCACGCCGCACTCTCCGGGGTACCCCATGCGGTACGACGCCGTGAACGGGGTGCACGTCGACGGGCTGAAGATGCTGCACCACCAGGCGAACAGCGACCGGTTCTACGCGGCTCTGCCGTCGTTGGTGGAGGAGCTCGGGCCGGCGGTCTCCTTCGCGGACGCCCTGGACACCTGGATGGACCGGCAGCCCTTCCATGCCCTGGAGGCGCGCCGCACCCGGTGGGCCTGCGAGATGCTCATCGCGGGGAGCGCGTCCCCAGAGGAGCTCCAGTCCGCGGCGGCGTTGGTGGACGAGAGCGGCCCCGAGGACCCCGTGGACGGCGAAGACCAGCTCCCCGTGGGGGGGTATCGGGTGTTGGTGGACTCCCTCGCGGACCTCCTGACCATCCGCTTGAACACACCCATCGTGGGCGTCACGACGGGGGAGGGGAGCGTGCTCGTGGAGACGTCGGGCGGGGAGCTCATCGAGGGCTCCCACGTCATCGTCACCGTGCCGGTGGGTGTCCTGGAGGCCGGTGTCATCGCCTTCGACCCGCCCCTGCCGGCCGCGAAGCAGGAAGCCATCGACCGCAGCGAGATGGCGAACCTGGAGAAGGTGGTGTTCACCTTCGGAGAGGCGGACTGGGCCGAGTTCGAAGGGCAGATCGGCCTGGTGATGGAGGGGGTCGGGGCCGACAAGGCCTTTCCCACCTGGTTCGACTTCTCGACGGAGGCGGGGGTGCCCACCATCGCCTGCCTCTACTTCGCGTCCTTCGCCCGGGGGCTTCAAGACAGCGATGCCACCACCGAGCAGATCGCGGCGGACGCCCTGGCCTCCCTGGAGGCGGCCCTCGGTCGGTCCCTGCCGGAGCCCACGGGCGTGGCGGTGACCGAGTGGCGGCGGGACCCGTGGGCGCGGGGGAGCTACTCGATGGTGTCGGTGCACTCGACCCACGACGAGCCCCAACGCCTGGCCGAGCCCGTCGCGGGACGGCTCCTCTTCGCGGGCGAAGCCACCTCGGTGATGCAGGGGGCGACCGTGCATGGGGCGTTCATCAGCGGGCTGCGCGAAGCGCGGCGCATCGAGCCGACCGCGGGGCTGCCCGGGCAGTGCTGAGCGAGGTGCAGACCGAGGGCGTAGACGGCCTGGGGGCCGTTGCTGCGGGGGGGGGGCAGCGGATATGTCGGAGCAGGTGCAGCCGAAGGTGTCTCCGGGTCGACTTGCGCCCTCTCCCCTCGCGGCAGGCTCCAACCTGCGCTACACCGGCCCCCCCATGGATGAAACCGACCCCATCGAAGCCATCGCCTCACGTCTGGTGACCTATCTCGGGCGGCGCGAAGCCGACCTGGATGTCGTGCGCTTCGAGGGGCCGACCGAGTTGGCGGAGGCCTTTGGGAGCACCGGCTTGGACCTGGGGCGACCTCAGCGGGCGCTGCCTCCCCAGGAGCTGGTCCGCGCTGTGGACACCGTGCTCGCCTACGCGGTCCGGACCCAGCACCCACGGTTCTTCAACCAGAACTTCGCGGGGGCGGACCCGGTCGCCGTGGTGGGGGACTGGCTCATCGCGACCCTCAACACCTCCGCCGCCACCTACGAGATGGCCCCGGTCTTCACCATGATGGAGCGTGGGGCGTTGGCCCGCATGGCGGAGCTGGCTGGCTTCCGCTCCTACGACGGCGTCTTCGGTCCCGGCGGGTCTCTGAACAACCTCTTTGGACTGCAGCTCGCGCGACACCGCGCAGCTCCTCATGCGAAGTCCCAAGGCGACACCACACGGTGGGCGGTCTTCGTGTCCGAGCAAGCTCACTACTCGTTCCGGAAGGCGGTCGCGCTGCTGGGGATGGGCACCGACGCCCTCGTCACCGTGGCGTGCGACTCCCATGG
>JAGSHC010000303.1 GCA_023954745.1 Deltaproteobacteria bacterium
TCGTCGTCGCCTCCGGGGGGACGGGGCAGGGGGCCGGGGGAGTCGTCGAGCACGGCGATGGTCACGTTGTAGGCCACGGCGTCTCCCGAGTATCCAACCACGTAGAACCAGCACCAGGTGTCATCGAACAGCGGGACCTGGGTGATGCCGCCCTCGGGCTTCGACAGGTCCTGCACTCCGGGATCGATTAAGCCGGTGTACACCCCGAACGGGTTGTTCTCGTCGACGTACTCGCAGTAGAGCTGCGCGTCGTAGTCACCGTCCTCGGCTTCCCAGTCGAGGACGAAGTGCAACGTGCCGCCCACGGGCACGTAGAAGGTGTAGGCGTCGTTGTCGCCGTCCCAGGTGTCGACGACGATGTCGGAGATGCCGCCCACGAGGATGTTCTCCGTCAGAGGCGCACCGATGGGGCCCAGGTCCTGGATGCCCTCCCACGGCGGAACGTCCACGGTGAACTCGTCGAACACGAGGTCGTCGTTGACCTCGGCGCCGTTCCCGTCCACTTCCTCGACCCAGTTGTTGCCCTCGGTGAGGCCCGTGGGCAGTCCGGGGTAGGAGTCGTCGTCGTCTCCCGCGCCGTCGTCGTCATCGTCGTCGTCGTCGTCGTCGTCGTCATCGGGCGCGCCGATGTCGTCGTCGTCGGTGACGGGATCGCAGGCGGAAGTGAGGCCGAGGAGCAGCAGGAGCAGGAGCAGGTGGCGCATGAGGGTTCCTCCGCGGCGACTCTACCCCGTGAGCCAACGGAGCACGGCGTCCCCGGTCTCTTCGATCTTCTCGCGGTGCACGAAGTGGCCCCCGCCGGTGATGCGCACCACCTCGAACGGCGTGCCGTCGGTGAAGCACCGGCCCAGGTCGACCTTGGGACCGGCGAACAGCGGGGCGGCGACGTCTTCATCGCCGTAGATGAGCATGGTGGGGACCGAGATGCGCTTGCCCTGGATGGAGCGCATGGCCCGGCCGCTGGCGCCCAGTTGCCCGCCCATGAAGGCCCGGTAGTAGCCCAGCGCGGCCCTCAGCCCGCCGGGGGCCTCGAAGGCGGCGACGATGTGAGCGAACTCGTCGTCGGGGATGGTCCACGAGGGAGACCAGCGCTTGCAGATGTCCCGGACTCCCTGCCAGCCGTTGGCTCGAAGCTGGCGCTCCGGCAGGCGGGGCAGGGCGTAGAACACGAAGTGCCGGAAGGACCACGCGAGGGCTGGGCTCGGCGTGGTCGCTCGGAGCGGCGGGATGGCGACGGTCACGAGCTTGTCGACCCGCTCCGGCGCCATGCCGGTGGCCTGGTAGACGGTGGAGGCGCCCCAGTCGTGGCCCACCAGCGTGCAGGTCTCTGCCCCCAGGGCGTCGGCGAGGTCGAGCACGTCCTGCCCGAGGGCGGGAACCGAGAAGTCGCCGTTCGCCGGAATCTCCGTGGGCGGATAACCGCGCATCCAGGGGGCGACGGCGTGGTAGCCAGCGTCGGCGAGGCGGGGGAGCAGGTCGTCCCAGGTGTGCGCGGTGTCGGGGTAGCCGTGCATGCACAGGACCAGGGGGCCTTCGCCGGCTTCTCGGATCCGAAACCGCAGCCCGCGGGTTTGGAGGTCGCGTTCGTCCATGCTCTCCGTCCAGCTGATGGGGCGAATCCCCTTGTCCCCCGCGAGGGCCTTCGCTATAGCACCGCCCGCCATGAACCTGCGTCTCCTGCTCCTCGCCCTCGCCAGCTTGCTGGTCGCCTGTCCCCCCCTCCAACGCGGCGACGACGACGACTCCGTCGACGTGCCGCCGCTGGACGATGACGACGTCGCGGACGACGACGACAGCACCGATCCCGCCGACGACGACGACAGCACCGATCCCGCCGACGACGACGACGCCACGGACCCCTTGGACGACGGCCCCCTCGGCTTCGTGGGCAGCCCCTGCGACTCCGACCTCGACTGCGACTTCGAGGACGGCCCCTGCCTCTTCGAGTACGAAGGGTTTCCCCGGGGCATGTGCTCCGTGGGATGCGACCTCTTCTGCCCCGACGCGGACGGACACCCCGTCACCTTCTGCGTCGACGGCGCCGAGTTCGTGCCCGACGAGCCCGCCGCCGAAGCCCTCGGCGACGGCGCCTGCGCGACCCGTTGTGACTTCGAGTACTTCCCCGACACCGGCTGCCGCCCCGACTACGGCTGCGTGGTGACGGCCCGAGCCAACGAGACGTGGACTGAGAAGTACTCCTGCCTTCCCAACCGCGACACGGATCTGACGTCGTGCCACCTGGAGCTCGCCGCCCGCGGCATCGCGTTCGAGCCCACGTTCGTCGCGCCCGACAGCCCCGCGGGCAACCCGAACCTGCAGTGCGGCATCGAAGAGCCCGTGTACATCTTGTCGCCTCTGCTCGGTGCGGACCTCCTCTACTTCGACGGAGCCCCCACGAACCGCGTGCTCGCAGCCTGCGACATGGCCCACGCCCTCGCCGACACCGTGGTGGACGTCCTGCCGTACGACGTCACCGAGCTGCTGCACATCGGCACCTACAACTGCCGCGTGATCTCGGGGACCGACACCTTGTCGCGCCACAGCTTCGCCGACGCCATCGACATCTATGGCTTCGGGTTCAGCGACGGCGAGGAGTACACCCTCGTGGACGACTGGGACCACGACACCACCAACCCGCCATCGGCCGGAGGAGAGTTCCTCTACGACGCTGCCTACCGTTGGTACGACGACGACATCTGGAACATCATCCTGACCCCGAACTACAACTCGGCGCACGACAACCACTTCCACGTGGACCTGACGCCGGGCTCGGACTACATCGGCTTGACGGGGAACCGATTCATCGGCGCGAACCCCTACGGCGACGAGTAGCGCCCCCGCGGGGCCCTCCGCTCAGCGGAACGACGGCCCCACCACCCAGGCGACCACGCTCCAGCGCTCGCCTTGGGTCACCGGAGCCACCCGGTGGTGCATGAACGACGGGAAGATCACCGCGTCGCCACGCTGACGGGCCAGCCGCTCGGGGCCGTCGGGGAACTGCAGGTCTCCGCCCTCGTAGGCGTCCGCTTCGGACAGCTGCACCGTCACCGACAGCTTGCGCAGCGATGCCTGGCCGGGCCCCAGGTCCACGTGCCAGTCGTAGGTGCCGCCGGCGGGATACCGCGCCACCTGAATGGGCTCGAGACCCCCCAGGTCGAACCGCCAGTGCTGGCCGTTGAGGGTATGCACGAGCATGGCGAGGCGGTCGTAGAGCCAGGCGGTCTCGTCGTCGTGGGCGAGCCAACGGACCTCGCTGGACCGGCGAGAGGCAGGGCCGGAGCCTGGGATGACCCCTCCCTCGACGGGCTGCCGCGCGTCGGCCAGGGCGAGCACCCGGTCCACTTCCTCGGGGCGGAAGGCCCTCGGGATGGAGAGCATGCGGCACAGGGCCTCGTTGGGGACGAGTCCAGAAGCGTCATGCAGGGTCATCGTTCGTCTCCGGGCGCCTTCACGATGCGCACGATATCGGAACGTGCCACCATCCCGGCCATGTCCAGAGGACCATTGATTGCGCTGGGTCTCCTGCTCGTCGGCTGCCCTTCGGCGGAGCCCGAGCCCGAGCCTGACCCGACGCCCGCGCCCGAGGCCGGTCCGTGCGATGAGGTGGCGTCCGGCGACAGCGAGCAGTGCCCCGCCGTGTCCTGCCTCAGCATCGCCGAGGAGCGTCCCGACGCCACCGACGGGGACTACTGGCTCGACGGCGGCCTCGGTCTGGACGTGGCGCTGGCTGCGTGCGACCTGAGCGGTGGTGGCTGGCTCCTGGTGACCCTGCAGGACGCCGACGGAGTCATCGTCGCCGAGAACGCGGCCGACAACCCCTGGCACAAGTGCGACGACGACGCCGCCGCGCCCTACAAGCACGTGGCGAGCGAGGATGCGGTGGTGGCCGACTGGTCGTCGGGCAGCGTCGTGTGGGAGGTGGACCTGGGCCACATGCACCCCGACGGCGGGACGCCCTACACCTCCCGCCAGCTGGACGCCCTGCGCGCCCCGCTGACGGAGCTCGACCCACAGACCCGGATGGTCGCCACCACCGGCGACGACGACAACGGGAACTGGCAGGACGGCTCCAATGGAGGCCACGAGGTGTACGTGGTCCGCGGCGATGGCGACTGGACCGTGATGACCCCCGGAACCAACGGCGAGTGCGGTGGGGGCGGAGGAAGCTGGCCTACGGCGGGCTCGCGCACGGCGACCTACCTGTGGGCGACGGACGCCGACGACTCCGAGGTGTGGGGCGACGTCGGGAACGCGCGGCGCCCCGGGCGATTGCGGCCCGAAGACCTGCTTCCGCAGTTCGGCGTCCTCGTGGTGGCGACGGGTGGAGGGGTCAGCTTCGGCTACGAAGACCGGGTCGCGCGCCTGCGGTGATGGCCAGGGCGCGGATGGGCTACTCAGCCCAGCCCAGTTCCAGGAGACGGGCGTACAGCGCCTCCCCGAGCATGCGATGTCCTTGCGCGTTGGCGTGCACCGGATCGACGAAGTACCGGTTGGCCTCAGAGCCGTACCCAGCGAAGACCCCGCAGGCGTCGAACGTCGTGCCGAGGGTCTCGTAGCGGGGGCTGCAGCGCACCCCGGCCGGCCCCACCTCGATCTGATTGAACAGCAGGACGTGCGCTCCCGTCGCTTCGGCGAGCTCGAGCACCCGCGCGACGTTCGCCTGCTGGTTCTCGGGAGGCACGCGCACGCCCTCGACCGGACGCCGGGTCGCGTCGGCCAGCAGCTCCTTCAGGACCAGGTAGGTGGAGGTGCGACCAAGGGCAGTACGGAGGCGTGTGGACCACCAGGGCACCGCCTGCACTTCGTGATCGGGGCGGGAGAAGTCGAGGGCGAGGGGGAGGGCGTCGTTCACCCCGAGGTCGAACAAGATGACGTCCGGCGCGAAGGCGAGGCCGTAGTGCTCGATGTACTGGGCCCCTTGAAACGTGGTGTGGCCAGGACAGGCTGCGTTGAGCACGCTCCACTCGTCGCCGAGGTGCCGTTCGAGTACGGCCGCGTAGGACGCTTCGGTGGGGACCCACATGCCGAAGGGGTGTGAGCCTCCCACGAGCAGGGCCCGGCGCGAGCTCGGCGGCTTGCTCACCGGCATCGAGGGGTTCCGATGGCCGTGCTCGTTGAGAACGAGGGGCGCCTCACCCCAGAAGCGCTCTGGCGTGACCTCTTCCCGAAAGCCTGGAGTCGGGCGCCACAGAGTGTGGGCGTCCGGCGTGTAGAACCCCTGCTCGAAGGCCAGCTGCGCGTTCACGAGCCAGCCGCTCGGGTCGCGCGGCGTCTCCCCCCCGTCCTCTTCGAGGAACCCGAGGGCGACGAACGCGACGCCTTCGAGCCCCGCCAGCGCGAGGATGACTGCGAAGACCCCGAAGGCGAGAGTGCGTGAGGCCGGGCGGGGGTGGGGCACGGACGAGAGTGTAGGAGGGAGGGTCCAATCGCGGGTTCTGGGAGCGATTGCAAGCGTTTGTTCGGTCCCCGGCGATACGGGGATCTGGTCGGTATCATCTCCTCGATGCGACACCCCTATCTGCCCATCCTCATCGCGTTCGGTGCGCTCTTCGTTGCCGGTTCGGCCTTCGCGGCGCCGGTGGTGCTCCACGGCCCCAACGACGACGCGGTCTCAGCCGCCACCGTGGCCAAGGATGTCTTGGGGTCTGGAGACTTCCAGGTGGCCGGCGACCTCACGAAGGCCATTGGACCGGTTGGGTCCGTGGTTGCCTTGGGCGCCGAGTTGACCCCGTGTGCGAAGGCGAAGATCCCGTCGGTCGAGGGGGTCATCGCCGAGTCGACGGCCTGGGTGGACCAGATGGAGTATGGCGAGGCGATCAAGTCCGTCGACCGCATCGCGTCCTTGCTGCCCTGTGCGGGGGGAGAGGCAAGCCGAGGCGAGCTCTTTCAGGTGTGGTTCCTGCGAGGCATCGCCGCGTTCAACGACGGCGATGAGGACTCGGCGCGGGATGCGTTCGGACGGGCCGCGACCATCGACCCCTCCCGGAAGTGGGACGACGCGTTCCCTCCCACCCCGAAGGAGCTGTACCTCGAGGCCCTCCAGGACGCGCTCTCTCGGCCCCCCGTCGCCCTCGAGGTCGTCGCTGAGGGAGTGCGCATCGACGGGGTCGACCTCGTCGCGGGCCAGGGAGCGACCTCCTTGGTCGGCGAACACGTGCTCACCCACGGAGGCGCGGTCTACGGGTTCGTGGTTCCAGCGGGGGCCGACAAGGTCATCCTGAGCACTCCGGCGGCGCTGGCTCGAGGGGTCCTGGCCGGCGACGACGCTGGCGCCACCTGGCTCTCGTTGGCTTCCGCAGAAAACGGATGGCAGGAGGTCCTCGTGGTGGATGGCGAGGTGGCTCGACGCTTCGCCGATGGGGACTGGATTGCCTCGGAGTTCGGGTCGAGCAAGGCCGTGGCCGGGGCCCCCCCGCCCCTGCTCATCGCAGGAATCGGCACCGCGGGAGCGGGGCTGGGCCTGATGATCGGCGGCATCGCGGCGAACTCTGACGCCCGAGGCAAGGCCTTCGACCCCGACGGGAATCCGCTCATCGACAATGAGGAGCGCTACGTCGAGGTTCGCGCTCAGAGTCAGGCCGGCACCGCCCTCGCAGTGGCCGGGGCCGTCACTCTGGTGGCCGGCGCGGGTCTCACCATCGTGAGTCTGGTGGCGGGTCCCCCGAAGATGGCGGTGGTCCCTACCTTCGGGGCCTCGCCGGCCGGTGTCTCCTTTGGTCTCTCGGGGAGGTTTTGATGCGCCGCCTGCTCTTGCTTCTGTTGATTCTCGGAGTCGCTGGCTGCCCCCTCGCCCCCTGGGAGGAGTACAGCGCGCTGCTCGACGACGACGACGCGACCGGAGACGACGACGACTCGGGCGACGACGACGACGCCACGAGCGATGACGACGACTCGGGTGACGACGACGACGCCACGAGCGATGACGACGACGCCACGAGCGATGACGACGACGCCACGAGCGATGACGACGACGCCACGAGCGACGACGATGACGCCACGGGAGA